>JAXDJC010000080.1:0-7407 GCA_034663685.1 Thermoleophilaceae bacterium | reverse complement strand
GTCTCCTCGCCGGCCTCGAGGCCCCCGTGTGCCGCGTGCACGTCCGCGACCGGCACCACGCCGGGGAACTCGTGCGGGAACGGCTCGACGCCCTGCTCGCGCAGGCGCGCGAGCTTGGCCCGGCGGTCGTCGAGGCTGGCCGCCTCGCCCTGTGGCTGGTCGACGTCGTCGCTCACGGCCCGGGCATCGTAGGCGGCGCGCCCGCCGGGACGCCGGTGCGGTGCTGCTTGTCGCGACCTAGGCGGAGACGACGGGCGCTAGCGGGCCGGCGCCGCAAACGCGGTTGCGCCCACCGCTCTTGGCCTCGTAGAGAGCCCGGTCCGCGTCGGCGAACACCGTGCCGTAGTCGAACGTGGCCCCGTCGGGGGACCCGCTCACTCCGAAGCTCGCCGTCACGTCGAGGCCGGGGCCGGCGCTCTCACGCTCGATCGCCTCGCGGAGCTGCTCCGCGATCGCAGCGGTGTGGTCGATCTCCGCGCCGGGAAGCAGGACGAGGAACTCCTCGCCGCCGAGGCGGTAGACGAGGTCGAAGGCGCGGAGCTCCTTGCGAATTCGGTACCCCACGTCTCTCAGCACCGCGTCGCCGGCGACATGCCCGTGCGTGTCGTTGATCGCCTTGAAGCCGTCGAGATCGCAGACGATGACGCCGACGGGCTTGCCGGTGACCTCGGACTGCTGGGTGAGCTCCGCGGCACGAACGACGAGCGCCTTCCGGTTGAGCATGCCGGTGAGCTCATCGATCACCGCGTCGTTGCGGTGCTCGACGTCCGACTCCATGAGGGCGCCGGAGAGCATCGCCACGCTGATGATCAGGGCTGCGGGCGCGAGCACCTTCGACGGGTCGGCCACGACGGCGGCGGCATCGACACCGAAGGCGACGAGCGCGAGGAGCCCAAGCGAGAAGGTCACGCCCAGGGTCACGCCGCGGCCGGAGAAACGCGAGGTGAGGGTCACGATCGGGATCGCGAGCCAGGACAGCGTGGCGACCCTCGGCCCGCCCGTGAGCGCGACGCTCGAGGCGATGATGACCTGGGACATGGCCCAGGCGGCGAACATCGCGAACTCGGGGCGAGGCGTGCTGTGGATGTGCCTGTCGGCAACCTTGAAGACGATCGATGCGACGGCGAGGGGGAAGACCGTCCACCACCCGAGCCAGGGCCCGCAGGCAATCAGGGCGACGCCGAGGACTCCGAACGCGTAACGCCGCACCGGCTGGAGCCGAAGGTCCATGTCGAGCATGCGCTCGCGGTCGACTCCATCCGGGAACAGCCATGAGTTCGTCGAGCTCACACGCCTCCCGTCGGCAATCGGCACCCGTGGCGGATACCTCAAACCGCGTAGCGCGGATCGCGACTAACGGTCGATCTTGGTGATCTTCAGCTTGCGCTGAGGGCCGCGCGGGACCGGCACGGAGACCACGTCCCCGCGCTTCTTGCCGAGCAGCGCCTTGCCCACCGGCGACTGGTTCGAGAGCTTGCTCTCGGCCGGGTTGGCCTCGGAGGAGCCGACGATCTTGTACTTGGCCGACTTGTCGGTCTTCTGGTCCTTGACGTGGACCGTGGTCCCGACCGACACGACGTCCGTCGTGACCGCCTTCTCGTCGATCAGCTGGGCCCCGCGCAGCTTCTCCTCGAGCTCGCCGATCTGGCGCTCGAGCATGGCCTGCTCGTTCTTCGCGTCGTCGTACTCGGAGTTCTCCGAGATGTCGCCGAACTCGCGCGCCTCCTTGATCCGCTCGGCCACCTCGCGCCGGCGCACCGTGGAGAGGTGCTCGATCTTCTCTTTCAGGTCATCCAGCCCCTGCTGGGTGAGCATTTCTTCTCTGGCCATGGAAAAAAACCGCTTTCGGATCCGAAGGGCGCGTGAGGATAGCTCAGGCCGCGACGGGTGCGGATGCGCCCGTGGACAGGTGGTCGATGACCGTCCTGGCGTCCGCGGTGGTGGGCGCGGTAACGAGCGGAGCGGCCTCCCGCCTGGTGAGCCCGAGCGTGTCTGCGTACCAGGGGTAGAACTTGCGCAGATAGCGGCCGGCGCGCTCCACGCCGAGGTGCTCCTCGGCGCGGTCGATCACCCAGCCGAGCTCGTCGAGCACCTCGCGGCGGGTCGGCTCCCCGTCGCGCAGGCCGAGCAGCCGCTCGAAGCGCCACGGGTTGCCCAGCGAGCCGCGCGCCAGCATCGCCGCCGCCGCCCCGCTGCGCTCGAAGGCCGCCAGCGTGCGCTCGTCGTCGCTCAGCCCGCCCGAGATGATCACGGGGGCGTCCAGGCACTCCACCAGCTCCGCGGCCAGGTCGTAGTCCGGCTCGCCTCTGTGCTGCTGGGCGGCGTGGCGCGGATGGAACGCGATGGCCGCCACGCCGGCCTCGTCCACCAGGCGGCGAGCCAGGTCGAAGCCCGTGCGCTCGCCGGGCCGCTGGCCCGAGCGCAGCTTGACCGTCACCGGCAGCCCGCTCCCCTCCCCCGCGGCGCGCGCGATCGCGACGGCTCGGTCCGGGTCGTCGAGCAGCGACGCGCCGGCGCCCGTCTTCACCACCTTGCGCACCGGGCAGCCCATGTTCAGGTCGATCAGATCGGCACCGTGCTCGGCCGCGATCGCGGCCGCCTCGCGCATCACGTCCGCGTCGTAGCCGAACAGCTGCACCGGCACCGGCTTCTCGTCGGGATGGATGCGCAGGAACTCGCGGAGCGTGCGCTCGTCGCCGTACTTGAGCCCGAAGCTCGACACCATCTCGCTGAACGCCAGCCCCGCCCCGTGCCGCTTGGCCTGGAGTCGCACGAACCAGTTGCCGATCCCGGCCAGGGGCGCCAGAACGAGCCGGTTTGGCACGCGAATGCCCGAAATCTCCCACGGTTCGTCAAGCCGCATGGCAGGAACGGTAGTTCGCGGCTCAGCCGGAGTTCTGCTCGTAGACCAGGCGCATCCCGGTGAGCGTGAGCAGGTCGTCGACCTCGTCGATCTGGTCGCAGAACGGGACTATGGCGTGGGCGAGGCCGCCGGTGGCGATCGCCGTGGCCTCGTCGTCCAGCTCCTCGCGGATGCGCGAGATGATCCCGTCGACACTGCCGGCGAAGCCGTAGACCACGCCTGACTTCACAGCCTCGAGCGTGCTGCGCCCGATCGCGTGCTCGGGCGCGCTCAGCTCGACCTTGGGGAGCTTGGCGGTACGCTGGTGGAGGGCCTCCAGCGAGATGTCCACCCCCGGGGCGATCACGCCGCCGAGGTACTCGCCCGCCTCGGATACGGCGTCGAAGTTGATCGTGGTGCCGAAGTCCGCCACCACGCAGGCGCCGCCGCAGGATTCGTAGGCGGCCACCGCGTTCACAAGCCGGTCGGTGCCCAGCTCGTGCGGGTTCTCGATCCGGATGGCCATGCCGGTCTTGAGGCCCGGCCCGACAACCGTCATCGACCCGGCGAGGTAGCGATCGGCGAGCTGCTCGTACTCGGGAGTGAGCTGCGGCACGACCGACGAGAGGATCGCCGCGTCCACGTCGCTCATCTTGAGATCGCGCAGGGCGAGCAGATCCACGAGCAGGGTGGCCAGCTCGTCGGCGGTGGTCTCGCGGACGGTCGCCAGCCGCCAGTGCTCGACCAGCTGCTCCCCCCGGAACATCCCGAGGTGGGTCTGCGTGTTGCCGAGGTCGATCGCGAGGAGCATGGCCCGAATCTACTCTGAGGCGACGCGTTTCACGCTCTGGTCCCGCACGCCCTCCAGCGCGGCGGCCAGGCGGGTGCCGTCGGGCAGCGTCAGGCCGGGGTCGAGCTCCAGCAGCGGCTCCAGCACGAAGCGGCGGGTGGTCACGTCGCGGTGGGGGATCGTGAGCCGGTCGGACTCGTGCTCGAGGTCTCCCAGCAGCAGCACGTCCACGTCGATCGGGCGCGGCCCGTGACGCGGCCCCGCCACCATCCGGCCGCCCTCGCGCTCGACCACCTTGCAGGTATCGAGCAGCTCCTCCGGCCCCAGCTCGGTCTCGATCTCCACGCAGGCGTTGAGGAAGTCGGGCTGGTCGAGGATCTCGCCCTGGGGCTCGGTCTCGTACAGCGACGAGCGCCTGAGCACCCGCGCCCCGTGCTCGTCGAGCAGCTCGCAGGCGCGCCGCAGGTTGTGCTCGCGGTCCCCGACGTTGGAGCCGAGGCCGAGGTATCCCTTCAGGAGCCGTCCTTCCACACCTCGACCGCGACCTCCTCGACCGGCAGCGCGATCGGCGGCTCCGGCTTGGCCGCGCGCACCGTCACGGACTCGGCGCCGTAGCGGTCGATCAGGCGGTCCGCCACGGCGGAGCAGAGGCGCTCGAGCGTCTTGTACGAGCGCTCCTGCGCCGCGAGGTAGACCTGCTGGCACACGTCGGCGTAGTCCACCGTGTCCTCGACCCGGTCGGTCACCAGCGCATCGCACTCGCCCAGCTCGAACTCCACGTCGAAGACGAGGCGCTGGCCCACCTCGCGCTCCGCCGCCTCCACCCCGTGGTGCGTGTAGACCGACAGGCCCACGATCTCGACCGTCACGGCGGGATCGGCGCGCTCGTCGTCGTCGTCCTCCTCCTCGTCCTCCAGGCGATCGTCGGGCTCGTCGATCAAGGCGAGCGGACCGTAGCAACGGCCACCTTGAGCGCATCGGCGACCGGCGCCACGTCATGCACGCGGAACACGGTCGCGCCGCGCTCGTAGGCGAGCACGTTCGTGGCGATCGTGCCGGGCAGGCGCTCCTTCTCGCCGCGCCCGGTGAGCTTGCCCAGGAAGCTCTTGCGCGAGGTGCCGACCACCACCGGCGGGCCGATCGCGACGATCTCGTCGAGGCGGCGCAAGAGCTCCAGGTTGTGCTCGAGGGTCTTGCCGAAGCCGATCCCGGGGTCGAGCCAGACGCGGTCCTCGGGCACGCCCTCCCCCACCGCGAAGGCGAGCCGCTCCTCGAGGAAGGCCTTCACATCCGACACCACCTCGTCGTAGCGCGGGTTGCGCTGCATCGTCCGCGGCTCGCCCTGCATGTGCATCAGGCAGCAGATCGCCCCGGAGCTGGCCACGAGCCCGGCCAGCTCGGGGTCGGCCCGGAACGCCGTGACGTCGTTGACCACCCGCGCGCCGGCCGCGATCGCGGCCTCGGCCACGGCGAGCTTGGCCGTGTCCACGGAGACCCGCAGGCCGAGCTTGCCGGCCACGCGCCACACGACCGGCACGACCCGCTCGAGCTCGACCTTCTCGGACACGGGCTCCGCCCCGGGCCGCGTGGACTCGCCGCCCACGTCCACGATCCCGGCGCCCTCCTCGCCCATCAGCTTGGCGTGGGCCACCGCCGCGTCGGCGTCCAGGAACTCGCCGCCGTCCGAGAAGGAGTCCGGCGTCACGTTCAGGACGCCCATGATCACCGGCTCGGCGTGCACGCCGGAAACGTACCGGCGCGGGGCGCTAGGTCCCGGTGCGGTAGTGGAGGTGCACCACGCCGCCCGCGAAGCGGCGCTCGTCCAGCAGCTCGAGCTTCACGCGCACGCCGCCGGGCAACGACGGCTTGCCGCCGCCCACGACGACCGGCACGACGAATACGTGGCACTCGTCGATCAGCCCGGCCCTGAAGGCCTGGGCCGCGAGCTCGGGACCGCCCACGCTGATGTCGCGCCCCGCCTCCGCCTTCAGCGCGCGGATCGCCTCGGGGTCGAACTCGCGCTCGATCCGCGTCCTCGCGCTGGACGCCGCCTCGAGCGTCCTCGAATAGACGACCTTGTCGGCCGCCTGCCATATCTCGGCGTAATCCTTGATGACCGGCGTCCCGTCGGCGAAGGCCTCCGGTGTCTCCCAGACCACCATCGTCTCGTACATCCGGCGCCCGTAGAGATAGGTGCCCACCGGCCGCTCGAGATCGTTCACGAACGCGTGCACCTCCTCGTCCGGCGCGGCCCAGCCGAAGCCGCCGTCCGCGTCCTCCACGTAGCCGTCGAGCGACGCGATCGTCGAGTAGATCAGCTTGGCCAGGGGGGTGGCGCGGCGCTAGCTGGGGTCGTGGCGGCGCATCTCTGCCGTGCCACCGGCCAGTCCCGGCCTCGGCAGGCCCGGGCGCGGAGCCGGATCCGGGCGGCGCGCGGGCGCCTCCGGGCCGGGCGGAGCCGCGGGCTGGGGCACGATCGGCTCATCGGGCCCGAAGACCTCTTCCTCGTTCTTGCCGGCGAGCAGCTGGATGAACTCCTCGCGCTCGATCGTCTCGCGGCGCAGAAGGACCTCGCTGGTCCGGTCGAGCTCGTCGCGGCGCTGCTCGAGGATGTCGCGCGCCAGCTGGTGCGCCTCCTCCACGATGCGGCGGATCTCGCCGTCGATCTCGCGGGCCACGTCGTCCGAGTAGTCGGGCTCGGAGCTGAACTCGCGCCCGAGGAACGGCTGGCCGTGGTCGTGCCCGAACACGCGCGGGCCTAGCTTCTCGGACATCCCGAAGCGCATGACCATCTGCTTGGCGGTGGCGGTGACCTTCTCGAGGTCGTTCGACGCGCCGGTGGTCACCTCCGCGAACACGATCTCCTCGGCCGCGCGCCCGCCGAGCGTCATGGCCATCGTGTCCGACAGCTCCGCGCGCGTGGTGAGGAACTTGTCCTCGGTCGGCAGCGAGATCGTGTAGCCGAGCGCCTGGCCGCGCGAGATCACGGAGATCTTGTGGACCGGGTCGGTGTGCTCGAGGAAGTGGGCGACGATCGCGTGGCCCATCTCGTGGAACGCCGTGATCTTGCGCTCCTTCTCGCTCATCACGCGGGTCTTCTTCTCCGGCCCCGCGATCACGCGCATGATCCCCTCCTCCAGCTGCACGTGGTCGATCTCGCGCTTACCCTGGCGGGCGGAGAGGAGGGCGGCCTCGTTCACGAGGTTCGAGAGGTCGGCGCCGGTGAAGCCCGGCGTCTGGGCGGCCAGGTTGTCGAGGTCGATCGTGCGGGCGAGCGGCTTGCCGCGCGTGTGCACCTCCAGGATGCGGGCGCGGCCCTTGCGGTCGGGGCGGTCCACCACGATCTGGCGGTCGAAGCGGCCCGGGCGCAGCAGCGCGGGGTCGAGGATGTCGGGGCGGTTGGTGGCCGCGATGAGGATGATGTTGTCCTTCATCTCGAAGCCGTCCATCTCCACGAGCAGCTGGTTGAGCGTCTGCTCGCGCTCGTCGTGGCCGCCTCCGAGGCCGGCGCCGCGGTGGCGGCCGACGGCGTCGATCTCGTCCATAAAGATGATGCAGGGGCTGTTCTGCTTGGCCTGCTCGAAGAGGTCGCGCACGCGGCTGGCGCCGACGCCCACGAACATCTCGACGAAGTCGGAGCCGGAGATCGAGAAGAACGGCACGCCCGCCTCGCCGGCGACGGCGCGCGCGAGCAGCGTCTTGCCGGTGCCCGGCGGGCCGTAGAGCAGGACGCCCTTCGGGATCCGGGCGCCGAGGGCCTGGAACTTCTTGGGGT
>JAXDJC010000069.1:0-32327 GCA_034663685.1 Thermoleophilaceae bacterium | reverse complement strand
ATCCGAGGGTCTCGTTCTGCATGCTCGACTTCGTGCCGGGCTACATCGTGGTGGAGGACCACGAGCGCTCGCACGAGATCTGGAACGGGCTCGGCGTGGTGGTGCTCGACGAGGCTGCCGGTGACGGGCCCGCGACCGTGGACGCGGACCATGTGAACGTGAGCTCCGTCTACCGCGCCTTCCGCGACGTCACTTGACCGGCCCGCCGAACGGGTTGACGCGCACGTCGGGCGTGCGCTCGACCTTGAACGGCACGGACGCATCCGAGCCCACGCGCGCGCGCAGCAGCGCGCCCGAGTTGCCGCTCAGGCGGCGGTTGAACACCCCGTAGGCCCCGGCCTTGAGGCTGGTCACCCGCACCCACTTCGAGCCGGAGCGCCGCTCGATCGTCACGCTGGCCGCGCCGTTCGTGGGCGTCCGCCCCCAGATCCTCGCCCCACCGCCCTCGGGCAGCGCCACGAACGGGAAGCGCAGCACCTGGCGGACGGGCTTCGCCTTCTCCTGCGCGTACTTCTCGGTCGTACGGAAATACAGGCCGGACTGCCAGGTCTGGCCCCAGGTGAAGGTGCCCTTCGGGTTGTCGCGCAGCTGGAACCAGACGCAGAGGCTCACCCCGCTGCGCCACATGTTGTAGAAGGCCTGGGCCACCCACCGGGCGTGGCGGGCGAGCGGGACGCCGTCGGGGTCCGGCCCCTTCGTGTCCCACGAGAACTCGGTGATCCAGAAGTCGGGCTTGCCGGGCTTGACGTGCCCGGCGTGGTCCGCAGCCTGAAGGAGCCGGTGCATCTCGGGCAGGTCTCCCAGGGAGACGTCGTCGCGCGCGGCGGCGCTGTGGTTGGGCCCGCCGGTCGTGTACGGGTGGTGAGACCAGATGTCGAAGGAGATCGTCTTGGTGCAGGTCGCGTGCGGATGGCTGCCGCCGCTCATGCAGAGCAGCTCGCGCATGAACCGCAGCGGCGCGATGTCGTCCTTGGAGGACGCGTACGGCGCGAGCCCCCCCGCCACCACGCGGTTGGCGGCGGAGACCCCGTGGATCGCCGCATACGCGGCGTTCACCATCGCCCGGTACTGATCCACGGAGTCGCTCGGGTCGAGATAGGTGCCGAGGTTGGGCTCGTTCCAGAGCTGGAAGTACCTCACGCGCGGGAGCCCGGCCGTGGCGCCGGTGTAACGGCGGGCCGCCGCCTCCGCGAACGCTGCAAAGTCCTCGGGTCGCGGAGTCGAGCGGGTGGTTCCGTACGACTTGCTCGTCCTCGCCCAACTGGGGGTGCCGTAGATCGACAGCAGCGGCTCCATTCCGCGGTTCACGATCTCCCGTACGCGCCCGTCCAAGTTGCCCCACTCGTATGCGGGATCTTCGGGTGCCTTCGGATTGGCGGGCTCGGTCTGTGCAATCGCGAACCACGCGACGGGAATGCGGATGACGCGGCTGTTCGCGGCGCGCGCTGCGTCATAGGCGCCCGCCGGGTCCACCTCGCCGAAACCCGCCTCACTCGGATCGGTCAATCCGACGTCGAAGCGATCGACACCGGCGGCGGGCGTCGCCCAGCCGCCCAGCGCTGCGAGCGCCATCACGATGGGTACGAGGATGCGGACCGAAGTCGGCAAGCGGCTCACCATAGTCAGCTAAACCCGCGCCGCGCCGCGATGGTGCGGCCTACGGCGATCGTTGCCTTCAGTCCGATCGCCAGGTAGATGACGGGGTCGGCCAACGGCCGGCGACCCGCGTAGAACTTCCGGTAGAAGCGGCCCATCGACCGGTGGAAGGCGATCGTCTGCGGAACCGCCCGGTGACGCGCGCCGCGGCGTTCGGTCACGGTCGTGCCCCCCTTCACGTGCAGCACGGTGACCGTGCCGTCGTACCACACCCCCCAGCCCGCCCGGTGGAAGCGGAAGCACCAGTCGAGATCGTCCATGTAGAGCCAGTAGCCCTCGTCGAGCAGGCCGACCTCCTCGAGCGCATCGCGCCGGACCAGCATGAACGCCCCGTTGAGCGAGTCGACCGGGCCCTGGTCGCGCTCGCCGAGGTCGGGCGCGCGGTACTGCTTGAGCCAGCGCGGCGCGCGCTCGGAGCGACCGATCCGGAGGAAGTGCGCGAGTGCCCCGATGGGGGTCGGGAACGATCGCTTGGCGGCGTGGTCGAACGTTCCGTCGCGCATCACCAGCCCGCAGCCCGCCATGCCGGCCTCCGGGTGCTGCTCCATCACGCCGAGCATGTGGTCGAGAACCCCCGCGCCCACCTCCGTGTCGGGGTTGAGGACCAGCACGTACGGCGCCGTCACCTGGCGCAGGGCGACGTTGTTCGCCACGCAGAAGCCGTAGTTGTCGTCGAGCTGGACGAACTCGACCGACGGGAACTCGGAGCGCACCATCGCGGCGGAGCCATCCTGGCTCGCGTTGTCCACGACCCAGATCCGGGCCGGACCCCCCGCCGGTGGATGCCGCTCGAGCGATGCGAGGCAGGCATGCAGCAGGTCTCGGCCGCCCGTCGAGTTCACGATGACGATCTCCAGCTGAGGCACGTGGGATTCCACCGTCGTCAGCCGCGCTCGGCGAGCAGCGCCAGCGCTGGTCCGTTCGGATGGTCCACCTGCTCGAACGCGACCTGAATCCGGCCGAACCCGTGGTGGCGGAGGGCGCCCATGAGATCCTGCCGGCTCAGCCAGTTGGTGGCCCTGACGCTACCGCCGCAGAAGCCCGCGGAGAACAGCGAGTAGCCGTACTTCCGGCCGTGGAGCACGTGCTCGAAGCCATCGTCACTCGCCTGCCGGGCCCCCGTCGCCCGCCGCCGGAACCGCCCGCTGTGCCGAGCCCCGGCGGGGTCGTGGTAGTGGGTCCATATGAACGCCTTCGGCGCGACCTTGGCGATCAGCCCCAGGAGCTCGACGGGGTTGGCCATGTGGTAGAGCACCCCGCTCGCGACGCACAGGTCGAACGTGTCGTCGGTCTCCTTGAGATAGTCGACGAAGTCGCCGTGCAGCAGGCGCGCGCGATCGAGCGCGAACAGCTCCTTGACGACGAGGCAGCGCAAATACGCCCGCTGGTGCGCCTCCACCGCCACGATCTCGCGGGCGCCGGCCCGTTGCAGCATGTAGGTGTGGCCGCACTCGAGCGGGCCCAGCTCCAGCACCCTCATGCCCTCGACGCCACCCATTTGCTCGATGAGCCAGGCCACGCGGTCGTCGTCGAAGAGCTCGGAGGACCCGCGCGTAACGGCCTCGAATGGCGGGGGCAGCATCGAAGCCCACTCGCCCCGGAAGATGTCCGCGGTGAGCTGCGGCGACGGCGCCTCGCGCGCGTAGTTCCGGAGCGCGTTTCCAGTCCAGAGGATCCGCTTCGTGCGCGCCTTGTGAATGAGTGCGCTGAGCCTCACCAGGGGGGCCGCATGCTAGCCAAACCTCACTGGCCCGGCGGGCCGGCTGAGCAAAACGCGAGCGGCGGCCGGAACCGCAGGTGTCAACATGGGGTCGCATGGCTCGGGCCTTAGGCAATTCCCTTCCGGGGAGCGGATCCGCGGGTACCCCACGCTCCGCGCCCGCCCGAGGCGCACTGCTCACCCGCCGGCTGTTCTCCCCCCACATCGGGTTCCCGCTGCTGTGGCTCGCGGGGCTTGGGCTGGCACAGATACGGCTCTTCTCCTTCCAGCAGCACGGTGGCTGGTCGCTGCGCGCGTGGGGGGTCATGCTGCTGGTTCCCGTCGCCTTCGTGTGCGGCTCCGTCATCGGCCGCGCCGGGGCGGATCTGGTGCAGCCCAAGGTCCGGCCCTCGCCGGAGCCGGACGTGGGCGAGTGGCGCCGGGCGAGCCTGGTGCTCCTGGCGATCGGCGTGCTCGAGTGCGTGCACCAGGTCGTGATCGCAGGCGGTGTTCCGCTGTTGCAGAGCGATATCGACCAATCACGCTTCGCACTGCCAGGAGGCCCGGCCGTCGTGCTCACGAACTGCGCTCCGCTCGCTGCGGCGGTGGCGCTGGCCGGCCCTCGTCGACTCGACCCGCGGCGATGCAGGGTCGAGTTCGCCGTGGCCCTCGGCGGCCTGCTCGTGGTCGCCCTTCTCGGCGGAAGAGGGCAGGCCATCCTCGGCGTTGGTGTCATCGTGCTGCTGCGCGTCCTCCGCTTCGGGGCTCCCTCCCTTCGCTTCCTGGGAGGGGCCCTCACCGCCCTCGTGCTGTTCGTCGCCGTGATCTTCTTCATCCGGACGCGCCAGAACGTGGGCCACCCGTTCGAACATGAGCTCTACGCGAGCGTGCTCCCCGACACCCCGGCGCCCCTGCGCGTGCTCGTGCCGTTACACCTGGCCATATCGTCCAACTTCGAGGCCCTGGCCCGGGTGGTGGACTTCATCCCGAATCAGCTCCCGTTCGGGCACGGCGCCTACGACGCGGTCGGCTTCGACCTCGCCATCCCGGGCTCCAAGCAGGTCAGCGACGTGAGCGCTCAGCTGACCGGTCCGTTCGTGACCACCACCGTGGCCGGACCTCTCTGGGCGGACGGAGGCTTTGCCTGGGTGGCGGTGGGGCTGGCATCCATCGGCAGTCTGGTGGGCGGCGCGCATCGCCTGGCCACGCGCACCGGGGCCCTTCGCTACGCACTCCCCGCCGCATACCTGACCTATCTCTGCTTCTTCGGGATCTACCAGAGCCTTTTCACTCAGCACCCGGACTGGGTGGTGATCACGCCGCTGCTGTTTCTGACCGGCGCATGGCTCGACGGATTACGCCCGCGCGCGACGCTCCGGCGCTTCGCCTCGTACGGTGTTGCCGGTGCGAGGCGCGAGGGACCGAGGTTGAAAACGGCGTTCGGGCGGCGGCGCACCAGGGTGCTGGCGGCCGTGGGAGCGGTTGCGCTCCTGATCGTCGCCGCGATCGTGATCGGCGCGACGCTCGGCACCAACCCCAGGCAGCACGCATACCCATCGGTCGCCGTCACGCCCGCCGGCACGCTGCCCGCGCCGGCGGGCCAGGTTGTGAGCAACGGCGACGGCACCTTGGACAACGAGCCCCTGTGGACGGTGCGGCGCGAACCGACCGCCGTGACCCTGACCGGGTACAACCTGGCCGGGGGCAAGGGCTGGAGCAGCAACACCCAGGTGCGCTTCCCGGCCAGGATCCGGCCCGGCACCCGGTTCGACATCGCCGCCTGGGCCGGCGAGACGCGGGCACTCTTCGCATTGCGTGCCTCCCAGCGGACGGTCGACGTGGAGGTCTGGGGAGCCAACGCCCAGCGCCGGGTGAGCTTCGGCACCGCGAACGAGCCGTCGCTTTTCGAGCATGGCACCCGCGACGTGGCCATCGCCACCTATTCGGGCCTGCTGCCGGATCTGTTCATCATCGATCGTGGTGTGGCCAACGAGCGCGCCCGACTGGTGGTGTACAGCGGAGAGTCGAGCTTCCGAGTCCCCATATTGAGAACGCGGCTGCCCGTGTTCGGACTGTCGCCCCGCGATTGGAGCTTGGATGTGGGCCGAGTGGCGCCCGGCAGGCCCGACGTGATCCTCTTCACGCGCCGAGGGGCGAGCGGCGGTCCCGAGGTCCATCTCGTCTCCGGGACCGCGGGATACAACTCCTTCCGGCTGCAAGCTCGTGCCAAGCGGGTCGTGGCCGGAGCCGCTGCTGACACATCCGTGCGCGCCGTAACGGTTGCCGGGGCCTCGGCCGCGGCCCTGATCAACGGCTCGAAGGGAGCGCCGTCGCGCGTGACGCTCCTGGGCTTGGGTCCGCCCTCCGGGGGCTGAGGTGAGCGGTGAGGTGTCCGCGGTCGTCGTGACCGCGGACACGCTCGAGATGACCGCGGCGTGCGTCCGCGGCCTGGTCGCTCAGGCTCGTGAGGTGATCGTCGTCGGCAATGGCTCGACCGGTGCGACCGCTGCCGCGCTCGGCACGCTCGATCCGCGCGTACGCGTCCTCCCGCTTGCCCGTCCTGTGGGGTTCGCCAGTGCTTGCAATCGCGGGGCGGAGGAGGCCCGGTCGGAGTACCTGCTCTTCGCAAACTCCGACGTGACGCCAGGCGCCGGTGCGGTGGGGCGGCTCGTGGACGAGCTCGAGCGGGAACTTGACGCGGTCGCAGCGGGCGGCAGGCTCGTGGACCCCGGGACGGAGCGAACGCAGGACCAGTACAGGCCGCGCACGTTTCCCGGCGTCCGGTCGCTGGTGGTCCAGCTGACCGGAGTGGCCAGGGCTTGGCCCGGGAACCCGGTGACCCGCAGGCACCTGGGCCAAGGCCTCGACGATCGGCAGACGACCCCGGTCGACCAGCCCGCCGGCGCATGCCTCCTCGTTCGGCGTTCTGCGTTCGACGCCGTGGGCGGATTCGACGAGGGATTCTGGTTCTGGTACGAGGACGTCGATCTGGCCCTGCGGCTGCGCCGCATCGGGACGATCCTGTACGTGCCCTCGGCGGTCTTCGAGCATCACGGCGGAGCGTCCTTCGCCCGCTGGACCCAGGCCCAGGTCGTGCGATCGCGCCACCACGGTCTGCTTCGGTACGTCCAGCGCCACTTTGGCCCACTCCGGCGGAGGATCGTGGCGCTGGCGCTGCTGCCCGTGGTCACAGCACGCGGGCAGCTCGCCCGGGGGGATGCGCGGGAGGCCTATCGGGACGTACGCGCGGCCACGCTGGACCTGATCCGCCCCGGTGGCAACGGAACCGCCACGCGACGTCTGGCGGCCTCGCTCGTCCCGGAAGCCGACGTCTGACGCAAGCGGTTCAGCGCCCCGGCCCCATGCGAGCCACGACGGCCTCGGCGGCCCGGTCCCAGGTGAACTCCAACGCGCGCCGGCGCGCAGCGGCGCTACGGGTGGAGACGTCATCCGGCTCGGCGCTCGCCTTCCGCAGAGCCACGGCCACGTCGTCCGCGTCGACCTCCGCCCACAGCGGCTGGCGGTCGAAGTCGACCCGCTCGGCGTCGTACCCCGACGTCATCGGCGCGAGCGCGTTGGGGACGACGAGGGCCGTCTCGCGCGACATGAAGTCCGTCGCGCCCCCGAACAGCGGCGCGATCGGGACGAGCCCCGCTGCCATCGCGTCGAGCAGCTTGATGCCGAAACCCTCTCCTCGGAACGGCGCGAGCAGCACCTGAAAGGACTGCATGGTCTCGGCGAGCTGAGCTTCCGAGAAGAATATGGGCCAGTAGCGGACGTCGTACCCCCGTCGCCGCAACGACCGGATGCGCGCGGCCAGGACAGCGGAGCCCGGCCCGTAGTCGCGGATTACGAGCGTGGCAGGATCGGTGGGCGCGAACGCGAGCTCGAACGCGTCGATGCCGGTCTCCGTTCCGTGACGGATCGGGTCCGACGAGTTGGTCACGTGGAGCACGCTCAGGCCCCGGCTGCCTGGGAGCGTGCGCGCACAGGGCTCGGCAGGGGCGCTCGTGAGCCCCATCGGGACGATGCCGAGCCGCTCCTCTGAGACCCCCGCCAGCAGCAGCGTGTCGCGGCAGAACGACGAGACCGGCGCGAGGCCGACGCCGTCGTTCACGAGCCCGGCAAGCCAGGGGTCGAGCGGCCGGCGATCCGCCCTGCTGAAGGTGTAGTTGATCGCGCACAGCGCCAGCGGCCGGCGGCCCCCGAGCGGTCGCTGATACTCCCGCCAGTAGTGGGTGTACCCGAGTTCACCGTCCAGGTCTGGCGGTGCGGTGACGCTCATCAATTGCCGCAGGCTTCTCCGTTCGGCGCTCGAGAAGCTCGGCGCGAGCGCAGTGGGAGCGATGGTCAAGTCGGCGCCGCGCGCGTGGAGTGCAAGCGCCAGCTTGCCCGTGGTCCACGCGAACGCAGTCGAGTGTGAGAGGTCGTCGTGGATCCTGATCCGGGCGGGCTCAGAGGTGACCCGAGGACTCGGTTGTGTCTCCGGGGCCGGCTCGGCATCCGGTCCGCGTCGACGAAGCGCGAGGCCGAGCAACCGACCCTCGGCGGGGCGCATCTCCGCCGCCACCTCGAGCCCGGCCCGCTCAGCCAGCCGCCGCCACGTCTCGACGCGCCGCGGGCGCGTCGAGGCGCCTCCGCCGAGCACGAAGTGGCAGCCCTCCGGCCACGCCGGCTCGAGCAGCACGACAAGAGCGGCACCGTCGGCGGCTCGCGCCAGCGCCCGTGCCGCGGAGCGCCCCCGGTGCCGGCCCACCGCCTCCACCAGCACCCGCGCGACCGCCCCCCGTGGATCGCCCTGGAGCGCAGCGGCCACCTCGGAGGCGCCCACGCCGGCGGACTCGATCCTGGGCGACTCGAGCAGGACTGACTCGATCAGGACGCGCGCCGCCTCGGCCGCGGACGCTGCTTCCGGTGGACTCCCAGCGCCCCTCCCGAGCGCGAGCCGCGCCGCTCGTAGCGCGCGACGGGGGCGGCCCCTCCCCAGCTCGCCGGCCGCGATGTGGAGCAGTCGCAGCGGCGGCTCGGCCGCGAGGCGCGCCGGCTGGAAGGCGTCGATCGCCCATTTGGCCCGGGTTCCCCAGCGCGCGATCGCCGCGAAGCGGCTCACGCCGAGCCCACCCGCTCGGCCTCGGACAGGCCGCGGGCAAATGCCGCCGAATGGGCGACCCGCCAGCGGAACGCCCTCACCGGGGCGGGAAGACCCGGTGCGCAGCGCGAGCCCGCCAGCAGCGCCGCCGCGGCTCTCAGGGCCCCCCGTCGAACGGGGGGCGGCCTGCCGACCGCGGGGTGGGCGGCCCGCCCGTGAATCGTGTGGAAGCAAGCGGCCGCGGCGCCGACCCGCTCCGTGCGCCGAAGCGAGTCGGCGTATGTCGTGTAATGGTCGTGCAGCACTTCGAGCGCCGGGTGGTAGCTGAGCTTGAATCCCCGCCTGCTCAGGCGCAGGCCGAGCTCGAGGTCCTCGACGGCGGCGGTGGTGAACCGCTCGTCAAATCCTCCTACCTCGAGCAGCAGCGCCTTGGGGAGGGAGACGTTGGCCGTGTACAGGTGCCGGACCGGGTCGACGGGACCTGGCTGCAGCCCGGCGTAGTCGAATTGGACGCCGCTGCTGTCGAGCCACTCCATGAACGTCGTGATCGCCTTCGCCGGGTCCCAGCGCACCCGGCCGAGCACCCCTGTCTCGCCGTCGCGCGGCGCGCCGAGGTGTCCGGCGAGGAGCCCGGGCCCGGCCGGCCGGACGTCATCCCCCAGAAAGAGGACCAGGTCTCCGCTGGCCGCGCGCACTCCGGCGTTACGGGCCGCGGCGGGGCCGGGCCGAGGCTCGCGCAACGACCGCAGCGGCAGGCCGGGCTGATTGACCGCGCCGGCGAGAAGTTGCGGGGTGTCGTCCTTCGAGCCGTTGTCGACGACCACGATCTCCGCCTGGCCACCGACACCCTCCTGCGCGCGGAGGGCCGAGAGAGTGCTGGCCAACGGCCCGGCGCGATCGCGTGTCGGGATCACGACGGAGAGCCCGGCCACCGGTCAGCTGCCCCCTTTACCGGGGGCTCCCACGAGCCACGCGCGCCGCCGCCGCAGCGCCGCGGCGAGGCCCTGCCGGTGGTCGAGTTGCACCGGTCCGCGGTGCGGGGCCATCTGAGCCCTTGCGGCGCGCCAGCCGCGTAGTCCCGCCAACCGGCCGCGAAGTGGCGCCAGCGAGCGGTCGGCCACCGCCACGAACGCGACGTACGCGAGGTCGTAGGCGAGCATCTGCACTCCGTAGCGGATCAGATGCCGCCGGACGGCGTTCTTGGCCAGCAGCCGCACGCGGCTCCGCCCCACGTGGAAGTACTTGAAGCTCGACCCGTGCCGGGTGGTGGCCGAATGGTCGTGCCACACGATCGCCTCCGGCACGTACAGCGCCCTCCATCCGGCCATACGGGAGCGCCACGCCACATCGGCATCGTCGAGGTACAGGAAATAGTCACCGTCGAAATGGCCGATGTCATCGAGCATCGCGCGCCGGTAGAGGGCGGCTCCGCCGCACGCGCCGAACACCTCGGCGGGCTCGCTCGCCGGCCCGTCCGCCGGCATCCCGAGGAAGCGGTCGAAGGCGACGCCCAGGATGTCGACACCGATGCCGGCCGAGTTGACGATGTCCGGACGCGCCGAGAAGCGCATCTGCATGGCGAGCGTGCCGACATCGTCGGGGATCGCCTGGGCCATGGCTTTCCGAATCGCGTCGGGCTCGATCGTCGCATCGTTGTTGAGGAGCAGGATCCAATCTGCGGTTGCGCGCTCGAGACCGGCGTTCACGGCGGTCGGGAAGCCCCTGTTGCCATCGAGCTGGACCCACTCGACCGACGCCATCTCGCGCGCGATGAGCTCCGCCGAATCGTCTGTCGACCCGTTGTCCGCCACGATCATCCGGCCGCGGACGCCCGCACGGCCGAACGCCGCCTCGATGGATCGCAATGCGGCGAGCGCGAGCTGCGCGCGGTCGCGGTTCACGACGATGGCGTCGATGTGCAACGGGCTCCCCTGCATCGCAGCGCGGCACGATAGCCGCGCGTCGCTGACGGTCGGCGGGGTCTCAGCGCCTCGGTGGCGGATCGGGATCGAGCGGCTACGTCACGGCTTGGTCGGCGCGAACAGCGGAGAGCGCGGGTTGAGCATCCGAGCCCTTCGCAGCGCTCGTCTCGCCCCCTGGACATCGCCCGCCCGGACCGCCAGGCGTGTGATCACGAGCCAGACCTGCGAGTCCTCCGCGTCACGTGCCGCCGCCGCGTCCGCGGCGCGCCGCGCGCCCGCCAGGTCCCCCCGTCGCTCCCGAACCAGCGCGAGCTGCAGCCACGGCGTGCCCGACCATGGGGCCACTGCGCGTGCGGCCAGTGCATCGGAGGCCGCGGCCTTCAGGTCGCCCCTGCGCGCGGCAGCTCGGCTGTCGCTCAGCTTCACCTCCGCGACAAGAGCGATCGTGGCGGCGATCACGGCGATCCAGGCAAGACCCAGCGTCGCGATCCCGAGACCGAAGCGTGGCTTATGCGCTGCGGCGGGCGCGACCACCAGGCCGGCCGGCCCACAGAGCAGCGCCGCAACCAGCACGAGCGGAGCGAAGGCCGCCGGTACTTCCCACGTCCACTCGACTGCGGCTGTGGTGGCGCCACAGGCCAGCAGCGCCAGCCCCGCGCCGGCGACCGGCCCGGCGCGCGGGTGCGAAGCGCGAGCGGCGATGCCGCCGGCCACCGCACCACCCAGGAACACGAGCAGCGCCAGAAGGCCGAGGACACCGAGCTCGGCGAGGGTCTCGACGGGCAGTGAATGCGCGTCGCGGACGAAGTACGCGAGCGAGCCATGCTGGGCCCACCACGTCTCGTAGCCGCCCGCGCCGATGCCGCGCAACGGCTCGCTCCGGAAAGCGTCGAGGCCGGCTCCCCAGAACTGATAGCGGCCGGCTCCGCCGGGGCTTGTCAGATGGGTGGCCACGAATCGCCGCGAGTCGAGAGAAGGGGCCGGAGGAGCTTTGAACCCGTTCAGTCGCTTCGCCGGGTCGGCCGCCACCACACCGACCACGAGCGCCACCGCCAGGGTGGACCACGCGGCCAGAGCCAACCCCCGTGGGACGGTCAGCCGGGCAAGCGGGCGGTCGACGGCCAGCCTGAGCGCGCCGGCGCCCGCGGCCACCAGCAGCAGCGCGAGGAGCATCTCCCGGCCCTGCGCCGGAGCGGCCGTGGCGTCGAGCCGACCGTCGACGAACGCCTCGCGCGTTCCGGCCAAGGCGACCAGCAGGGCGCTCCCGGCTCCGATGAGCAGGCCGCCGGCCAGCAGCCGCACGCGCCCGGGACCCACGGCGAGCAGCACGCCCAGGCCCACCGCCAGGGCCACCACGGCTCCGCGCGAGGAGGTCAGATACAGGGCGAGCGCCGGGACGGGGCCGGCCGCCACCGCCAGGGCGCGTCCGGCGCGTCCCGTCGCGTGCGCCCCGAGCCAGGTGAGCAGCACCACCGCCAGCGCCATGCACCCGCCCAGGGCGTTCCAGTAGTTGAGCGGGTAGCTCAGGCGCAGGAGGCCGGGCAGGAAAGTGGCCAGGTCCTGATGCGGGAAGAGCGACGGGTAGATCCGGCTCCCCAGGGCGAGCGCGCTGACGGTGACCAGCCCGAAGGCCAGCCCTACGAGCCACAGCCGCGCACTCCCGGCGGGCGAGGCGATCACCACAAGCGCGAACAGGCCGAGGTACCCGCTCGTGCGAACCGCCTCGGTGAAGGCCGCGCCCTGGTCTGCCGC
Organism: Thermoleophilaceae bacterium; assembly: GCA_034663685.1. Classification (GTDB taxonomy): domain Bacteria; phylum Actinomycetota; class Thermoleophilia; order Solirubrobacterales; family Thermoleophilaceae; genus AC-37. The sequence continues at coordinate 20,209 of JAXDJC010000069.1, read as the reverse complement.
CCACGTCATCGACAGTCCGGCAAGCACTGTCATGGCCAGCAGCCCCCCGCCCGCGATCAGGGCCCGGCGTGGGATGCGCGCCCTCGGCCAGACGCCCAGAGCGAGGCCGGCGATCACAGCCGCCCAGACGAGCAGCGCCGCCGCGGCGCGGAACTGGGGCGAGTATCCGCCCCCTGCCGCCGCCGTCGCCACGTAGGCGGCCGCAACCACCGCCACAATAATGTGTTGACTACGAACCAATGGGAAGAGAGCAGGTATGACTTCGCACAGGTCCCCCGCCGGCCGCGGGCATCCTGGATACGGCAGGGCGCTCGGGATGCTAGCCGCAGCCGCAGTGGTGGCCGCGAGCGCTACGCCGGCCGCGGCCCAGGGCACGCTCCCGGAGAACAACGCCGGCACCGGCCAATACGTCGAACCGGTCCCCACCGCCGGAGGCAACCGCCCCGCGTCGCCCGCACCCGACCACGGCACGGGTTCGGCTCCGGCGGGCACGCGCGGTGCGCTCCCGGCCGGCACACGCCATGCGCTCCCGCCGGGCGAGGAGGGGCGTGTGCTCGGGAGGCTCGCCACCGATCCGGGGTCCGGCGCTCCGACCGGCCGTGGCGACGGCGCCCGCGGCGGGAGTCAAGCCGTGACGGGCGGCCGCGGACGCACTGTGCCCTCCGAGGAGAGCACAGGGGCGGCCTCGGCCGTGGTGAGCGCGGCGCTCGACTCCGGCGGCCCCGGCATTCTGATCCTGGGGGTCGGCGTCCTGGTGCTGACGCTGACCGTCGCGGGCGTGCGCCGGCGCAGCTGAGCCGGATACGCGGCCGTCAGTACGCGCCGCGGCCGCCGACAACCGCGGCAAAGGTCTGAAAGAGGATCTTGATGTCCTTGCGCAACGAGTAGTTCTCGACGTACTCGCGCTCGACGGCCACCCGCTCGGAGAACGTGAGCTCGCCGCGTCCCTGAACCTGCATGGGGCCCGTCATCCCGGGGCGCATCTCCAGCCGAAAGCGGTCCGCCTCCTCATACCGCTCGACGAGCCAGGTCTCCTCGGGACGCGGTCCGACCAGGCTCATCTCCCCGCGCAGGACGTTGACGAGCTGGGGCAGCTCGTCGAGGCTGGTGCGCCGCAGTAGACGGCCCACGCGTGTGACCCGCGGGTCCGAGCGGAGCTTGAACACCGGCTCCGCGAGCTCGTCGACAGCCACCACCTCCCCGATGCGCGACTCCGCGTCGACCGCCATCGTCCTGAACTTGAGCATCTCGAACTCCGCGGCGTCGCGCCCGGCACGCCGCTGGCGGAACAACGCGGCGCCCGGCGAATCCGCCCTGATCACGACCACGATCACGAGCATCAGAGGCGCCATGAACAAGGTCGCGACACTCGCGCCCACCACGTCGATCACCCGCTTGACCAGCATCGTGGACCGCGACGGGTTCCAGGTGCGAAATTCGATCAGCGGGAGCTCCAGCAGGTGGTTCAGGTCCACTGCCGTGCCGAGCATCGCTCGAAGAGGTGGTGCGACGCTGAGCTTCACCCCGAGCTCTCGGCACGTCGAGACGACGTGCGCGAGCGCCTCCTCGTTGAGGTCATGAAGGGCAACCACGACGCGCTCGATCTGCTCGTGTCGCGCGAGCCCCTCGAGCTCGTCGAGCCCGATGACCCGCTGTGCCTCCGGGCCCGGTTGGCCATCGTGGTTCTCGCGTAGCCCCACGCGATCCACGATCGCGACGTGGTTACCGCTCTGTAGCGCGAGCCGCCGGGCGAACGCGTCGGCAAGGGGCCCCGACCCCACGATCAGGCCTCGTTCGGGCGGGACCAACCGCCGCCAGAGAGCCCTGGCGGCCACACGCAGCGCAAACGCCGCGCCGAAGGCGGTGGCGCCGACGGCGAGCGCTCCGCCGACCGACAGCAGGTCGACGGGCAGCGCCCCTACGCACAGTGCCGTCCCTGTGCCCCCGAGCAAGGCCCAGTGGAACAGCGCCGACGACTCGTCGAGGGTCAGGTGCCGGATCCGGACGTGGTCACGGTCGTAGAGGCCTCGCATCTTGGCGAGCACCAGCCAGAGCGGCGCCGTCGCGGCCACCCACAGGCCGGTGGCACCCCCCTCCACGACGCCCACCACGCCGGCGGCGGCGAAGACGGCGCACAGGTCCGCCGCCGCGAGCATCCGCCGCCGGAGGGCGTCCTTCCAGAACCCCCTACCACCACCTGGGCGGACGTGCGTCCCGCTCGGAAGCCGCGTGAGCTCGATTTCCTGGGTGCCCTCTCGCGTCGCCACGACTTCCTTCAGCCCCGCCCGCGGTCGATGCGCAGATTGCCTCCCCCAAAAACCAAGATCGCCGATTCTAATCGCCCCACGCATGTTCGCGATGACCGGTCCTGAACGTGTGCGCCATCAGCTGATGAACACAGCAGCGCCAGGTTCGTAGCGCTCGAACCGGTCGACCGCAGAGTGGGTGCGGAGCAACGGGGGCACGGAGCGATTGCGGCGAGCGCCGTGCTATCCATGGGCCGGTGGACCCGCCCCGCCCCGCGTCCGACGACAGGGGAGACTCCGTTGGGCCGCTCGGTGCGGGAGAGGTGCGACGCCGCGCCGCGTCCGGCGCCGCCGTGCTCGGGGCGCGGGGTGCGCTCATATACGGGCTCGGCATCGTCGCCAGCCTCATCCTCGCCCGCCTGCTGGTCCCACGGGACTTCGGCCTCGTCGCCCTCGGCAGCGTGGTGCTCGTGGCGGGGACGCAGCTCGGTGAGGGCGGCGTAGGTGCGGTCCTGATCCGGCGCGAGCGTCCACCGGAGCGGGAGGAGCTCGAGGCGTTGAACGGGTTCCAGCTGGCGGTGACCGGTCTGGTCGCCCTCGTCTGCGCAGGGGCGGCGCTCCCGTTCGGCCGTGACGGCCTGGTCGTCGCCTCGATGGTGGCGTCTCTGCCCGTCACGATCCTGCGCGCGCCGTCCGTGATCGTGCTGGAGCGGCAGCTTCAATTCAAAGCGATCGCCACTACCGACGTCGTGGAGGCGGCGGCTTACTACCTGTGGGCGCTGGTCACGGTCGCGCTCGGCTTCGGCGTCTGGGGTCTCGCCACCGCGGCCGTCGTCCGCGCCGTCGTGGGCACGGGCACGATGCTCACGGTCGGACCGCTCGGGCTGCTGAGGCCGCGGTGGTCGTGGCGCCACACCCGGCCGCTGCTGCGCTTCGGAGCGAAGTTCCAGGCCACCCAGATCGTGGCGCTCGCGCGGACCCAGGGGTTGAACGTTGCCGTGGCCGCTGTCGGCGGGATCGCCACGCTTGGCGTTTGGAACCTGGCCTGGCGGGTCCTACAGGTACCCGCGCTCCTGTTCGTCGCCGTGGGGCGGGTCGCCTATCCGGCCATGTCGCGCCTACTGGACGCAGGCGAGGACCCGCGCGCAACGATCGAGCGGGCGCTGGGCACGCTCGCGGTCCTCACGGGGGCCGTGATCGTGGCACTCGTCGGTTTCGCCCCCGCGCTGCCCGCCGTGGTCGGCGCCGGCTGGAACGATGTGCCGGCCGTCCTCCTGTGGTCAGGCATCGCCCTAGTGTTGAGCGCGCCGGTCACGGTCGCGGCGGCGGGTTACCTGTTCGCGGCAGACGATCCCGGCGCGGTGGCCTGGGCCGCCCTCGCCAGCGCGCTCGTGTGGTTGGCGGTGACCGTGCCGCTGCTACCGGCGCTCGGGGCTCCGGCCGTAGGGCTCGGATGGATCGCCGCCGGCCTCGTGGACGGGGTGCTGCTCGCTCGCACGGTCGTGTCGCGCAGCAGGGCGGCGATCCTCAGGCCGCTGGCCGCCCCCACCGCCGTCGCGCTGGCTGCCGTCGCGCTGGCCTGGCTCGCTGCCGACAGCCTGCCGGGGACCATCCGCGGCGGCGTGCTCGGCGTCACGGCGGGCGGCGTACTGCTGCTCGCGGGCCTGGCCGCGTTCAGCCGGAGCGCCGTGCGCGACGCCCGCACACTCATGCGGCTCGGCCTGGGGAGCCTCCGCGGCCCCGGGTCGGTCCCCGGCTGATCGCGGCGGCGGCCCGCACGGCCTCGGGACATGGCGTGCATAGGTTGGGCAGAATCCTGGAAGCACTTTGAACGTGACCGCTGAAAACCCCGGCGCCGCCGGCCCCGCCAGGCAGTCCACGGCCCTGCCGGCCCCGGTGGTCGTGGTGCCCACGCGTAACCGCGCCGACCTCGCGGAAGGGGCGATCGCATCCGTCCTCGAATGGCGCACGGCGCCCGTCCGGATCCTCGTTTCGGACAACTCCACGATCCCGGAGGAAAGGGAGCGGCTCGCCGGCTACTGCGCCGCGGCTCGCGACGATCGTCTGCTCTATGTGCGTCCGCCCGAGCCGATGCCCATGCCTCCCCACTGGCAATGGGCACTCGAGCGCGCACTCGAGCTCGAAGCGTCTCACTACATCTACCTCACCGACCGGATGCTCTTCAAGCCGGGGGGCCTGGCTGAGCTCCTGGACATCGGCGCGCGCTGTCCCGAGGCCGTCGTCGCGTACAACCACGACATGGTCGACGACTACGCCGATCCGGTTCGCCTTCACCTCCACCAGTGGAGCGGAAGGCTGCTGGAGGTGGCATCCGCCGACCTCCTCGACCTGTGCTCTCGCTCGATCTTCGGAAACTACATCCCGCGGATGCTGAACTGCATGGTCCCGCGAGTGGTCCTCGAACGCATCGCCGCCCGCTTCTCGACCGTCTTCGACTCGATCGCACCGGACTTCTGCTTCGCGTTCAGATTCGCTGCCACAAACGAATCGTTCGTCTATTACGACCGTTCCATCCTGACGCACCGTGCGCTCGACCGCAGTAACGGGGCCGCGTACTCGCGGGGCGTCGAATCGGCCGACAGCACAAATTTCGGCGCCGAGTTGGGTCAGGTGCACCGGCACAGCGCAACGCCGGTCCCCGAGCTCCGTAGCATCACCAACGCGATCCTCCAGGAGTACTGCCAGGTCGCTGCGGAGGTGGGGCGATTCCCGGCCGTCGACCGCGACCTCTACCTCGAGGCGATAGCGCGCGAAGTCCCGCAGCTGCAGAACCCGGAGCTTCGCGCGTGGATGGAGAAGGCGCTGATCCGGGCCGGATGGCGGCCGCCCACCAAGGAAGGACCGATCGCCGTCGCGCGACACTTCGGCCGCCGCGTGGCGAGGCGAGCCGGCCCGCGCATCTTCGGGGCAGCGATGAGCGCGCCTCTCTGGTCACTCGTCGCGCGGTCCAAGCTTCCGGTGCCGGCACCCGGGGTCTGCAGCTTCCCCTCCGCCGCCGAGGCGCTGGACTTCGCCGAGCGCTACCCGCGCCGCCCCGTGCCCGAGCCGGTCGAGCTGCGCCCGCTGCTCGAGTCTCCGGGTACGCGCCCGGCGTCGCCGTCCGACAACGGACACGTGTGACGGAGCGCGGATCGTGCCGTTTCTGCGGTGCCGGGCTCAGCCACGTCTGCGCGGATCTCGGCATCGCCCCCATCGCGAATGACCTGATCGAGGCGGACCAGCTCGACCGGATGGAGCCGTACTACCCGCTCCGCGCGCTCGTCTGCGAGCGCTGCCTGCTCGTGCAGGTCGGAGAGTTCGAGTCGCCCGGCGCGATCTTCTCGGACTACTCGTACTTCTCGTCGTTCTCCACGAGCTGGCTCGCGCACTGCCGCGCCTACGTCGAGTCGGTGTCCGGGCGGTTCTCGATCGGTGCCGAGCACACGGTCGTCGAGATCGCCTCGAATGACGGTTATCTGCTCCAGTACTTCCGGGAGCGCGGGATTCCGGTGCTGGGAATCGAGCCGGCGGAGAACGTCGCCCAGGCGGCGATCGTCAAGGGGATCCCGACGGTCGTGCGCTTCTTCGGCACCGAGGCCGCGCGCGACCTCGCCCAGACCTCGCGCGCGGACCTCCTGATCGGGAACAACGTCCTTCCACACGTCCCCGACCTGAACGACTTCGTGGCGGGGATGAGCATCCTGCTCGCCGAGCGCGGGCTGATCACCATTGAGTTTCCGCACCTGGCGAGGCTGATCGCCGATAGGCAGTTCGACACGATCTACCACGAGCATTTCTCGTACTTCTCGCTGACGACGGCGAAAGGGGTGTTCGCGCGGCACGGGCTGACGATCTTCGATGTAGAGGAGATACCGACACACGGGGGCTCGCTGAGGATCTACGCGCGGCACTCCGCCGACAGCACGAAGCCCGAGCAGGCGAGCGTGACCAGGCTGCTGACGCGCGAGGCGGAAGCCGGCCTCAACGCGCTCGAAACCTTCACCGCCTTCGCCGAGCAGCCGCCCGCGCTGAAACGCGAGCTCCTGCGCCTGCTGATCGACCTCAAGGAGTCGGGGTCGACCGTGGTGGGCTACGGCGCCCCGGCGAAGGGGATCACTCTCCTGAACTACTGCGGGATCGGCACCGACTTCCTCGACTACACGGTCGACAAGAGCCCGCACAAGCAGGGCCGCTACCTGCCGGGGGTGCGGATCCCCATCCGGGCACCCGACGAGATCCGCCGAACACGCCCCGACTACGTGTTGATCCTGCCGTGGAACCTCAAGGACGAGATCGTCGAGGAGATGGCCTTCGTCCGCGAGTGGGGCGGCCGGTTCCTGGTCCGCGCGCCGCACATGACAACGATCTGATGCGCTTCGTGGAGACTCCGATCGCCGGGGCTTTCGAAATCGACCTCGAGCCCGCCGAGGACGAGCGCGGACTGTTCGCCCGCACCTTCGACGCCGCGCTGTTCGCCGAGCGCGGCCTGAGCGGCGCACTCGCGCAGTGCAGCATGTCGTTCAACCGCGGCGCCGGCACGCTGCGCGGCCTCCACTACCAGGCCGAGCCGCACGCCGAGTCCAAGGTCGTCCGGTGCACGGCGGGCGCGGCGTTCGACGTGATCGTGGACCTGCGCTGCGACTCACCCACGTACCGGCGCTGGCACGGGCTGGAGCTCTCGGCGGCGAACCGCAGGTCCGTCTACATCCCGGCCGGACTCGCGCACGGCTTTCAGACACTCGTCGACGGGACCGAGATGCTGTACCTGATCGACGTGCCGTTCGCCCCCGAGTCGGTCCGGGGCGTGCGCTGGAACGACCCGGCGTTCGGCGTTCAGTGGCCCGACGCGCCCGGCGAGCGGGTCATGTCCGAGCGCGACCGGACCTTCCCGGACTACGTCGCGACCTCAGTCGCGAGGTGATCCGTTCGCTGACGACGCCCTGAGCGCCAGCGCTAGTCATCTTCGACCAACTCCATATGAACCAGGCTCAGGCCATCCCCGGCGAGGGACGGGTCCTCGACCCAGCGGAGCTCGTCCGCGAATCGCTCACGCCGGAGCCGCACCCTGCGCAGCTCGCGGAACCCGGCCTTCTCGTAGAAGGCGATTGCGGTGTTGTCCGAGCGGACGCGAACACCCAAGCTCGACAGCCCAAGCGAGTTGCGGCCCCAGCTCCACATGGTCTGGAGGGCCCGCGTGAACAGACCGGGCGAAGCCTCTGCTCCGCGAACGACGGAGTCGGCCTCGGCGCGACCGGTGTCCCACTCGATGCAGGCGAGCCCCATGTGCCCCACCGTGCGCCCGCTCGCATCGTCAACCATGAAGAGGATGCGCGCGTCATCCGTGCCGACCGACTCGACGAGCCAGCGCTCGGTGCGGTCGTCATGCCCCGTGAACTCGGCGAGGAACGCCCGGTCGAATCTGTTGCGCCACGCGGTCAGGGCCTTCACGTCGGCGTCCCGGATCTGTCCCGGGCGCGTGCCCACCGGGCGGAGGTGCGCGACGGCGGGATCCCCGACCGGGATGCGCAGGGCGCGATGAGCGTCCGCCGATGCCTTGACCATCCTCAGCATCTCCCTACCGCCGCTCGTCATGATCGGTCGAAGAACGAGCGGACCCCGCCGGCCACCCGCTCGACCACGCCGTCCGCCGGCGCCGAATGGAGCGGAAGCGAGACGATCTCCGTCCCGACCCGGTCGGTCACGCTCAGGTCACCGCGCCGGCAGTCGCGCAACAGGGTGAAGGCATGTCCCGGCTGCCAGTGGATGCCGGTGTCGATGCCGAGCTCGGACAGGTGGCTGCGAAGCCCGTCCCGGAGCTGGGCCGGCACCCGTACGTAGTACAGGAACGGGACCACGTCGGCGAAGTCGGTGTCGGGGGTCCTGACGGCGTCGACGTCCGCGAACCGCTCGTTGTAGGACCGGCAGGCCGCACGCCTCGCCTGCGCTATGCGCGGCAGCTTCGCGAGCTGCGCTACACCGATCGCGGCGTGCAGGTTGGCGAGGTGGTAGCGAAAACCGAGCCCGCGGACGTCATAGGTCCAGGCCCGCCGGTTGCCGTACATCTCCGCCGCGGGCTGGCCCATCCCGATCAGGCGCATCTCGTGGACCCGCTGGAGATCCTCCTCGCTCCGCACGACCAGCGCTCCGCCATCGATCGCGGTAACGGTCTTGACCGGGTCGAAGCTGAACGTGGTCAGGTCGGAGAAGCTGCCGACAGGCCTCCCCTGATGGCGCCACCCGAGCGAGTGGGCCGCGTCGTGGACGACGCGCAGGTTGTGGTTCCCCGCCAGCTCCCCCAGCGCCACGTGGTCGCATGGCATGCAGGCGTAGTCGGTGGCGACCAGCGCCTTCGTGCGCGGCCCCACCAGCTCGGCGGCCCGCTCGATGTCCATGCAGAGCGTGCGCTCGTCCACGTCGCACAGGACCGGCTCCGCCCCCGTAGCGAGGATGGCCTGGAAGTCCGCCACGTTGTTGAACGAAGGCGTGATCACCTCGTCCCCGGGTCCGACGCCGGCGATCAGAAGAGCGAGGTGGAGCGCCGCGTGTCCCGTGCTCACCGCGGCGACGTGCCGGTCGGATGCTTCGAGAAGATCGGCGATGGCGCTCTCGAACTCCGCGACGTAGCTGCCCATCCCGAGCCATCCCAACTCGAGGGCCGCACGTGCCGCATCGAGCTCCTCGTCCTCGAGCAGGGGAGCGAAGACGGGAACCTGCCCGAGATCGCCGACCTCCGTCGCCTGGAAGCGCAGGCTGGTGCCCTCTGCCATCGCGCCTGATTGTGTCAAGCATCGGGGAGGGCCGACAGGGCGCCCCGATTTACGTCAGCCTGGACGCCGCTCCGGTCGGAGCGGCGTCCCGACAACCCTCAGCGCGCGCGCTTGGCGTTGCGCTTTGCGAGCGGCGTCGTCGAGTTGGTCCCGTCCGACGGCCCGTTGCCGCTGATGACGTTCGTCGCGGGGCTGGTGGTCCTGATGACCCCTGCGTCGGGACGCTTCAGCCCGTTGTCGTTGTTCGTGATCTCGTTGTAGCCGATCTCGACCGTCGACAGGTTGCCGCGCGAGAACACGCCCACACCGTTGAAGTGGATCCCGTTGTGATACGCGTGAATCAGGGTCGTCTTGTTGACCGCTCCCGGGGCCACGGTGCCGCAGTCGGTGGTGTTCGGCACGCCCGAAACGAAACCGCCCGAGGCTGACGCGATCCCGCAGGTGTTGTCCACGATGTCGTTGTCGCGCACGACCGCCGCGGTGAAGGAGATCGCGTTGTTGGCGGGGGCGTTGAGCACGCCCGTGCCGTTGTCATGGATGTGGTTCCGTGCCACCAGCACCTTCGTATCGGGAGACGACGGCACGATCGAGATGCCGGACTGGAAGCGGTAGATCTCGTTGTCCACGATGTTGACCACCTTCGCCGACAGGATCTTGATGCCGACCAGCGACGTCTGGGTACCGGTCCCGATCCCGTTGATGTCGAGGCCCCTGAGCGTCACCTTGTCGGTCGCCGCTGCGTTGATCACGATGGCGTTCGTGCCGGAAACCAGCACGCCGCCCTCGGTGTAGTGGCACTTGATCGTCAACGACTTCGTGATCGTGACGCCGCCGAACCCACCCGGGTCGAGGCAGTTGATCTCGCCGCCGGCGGCAGTCTTCGAGATCGCGCCCGCGAACGTCTTGCATGGAGCCGTGCGGCTGCACGGGTTCGCGTCGTCGCCGACGCCGGACACCCACGTTCGGGTGGCCTGGGCCGAGGCGGAGGCGGGAATGGCGAGGGCGATCAGCGCGATCGCGGGTACGGCTCTGAGAAGGCGGCGGGATCGAGTCATGGCTCCACCCTAAACCGCCGACCGGCGTATCGCAAGAGCTCGAGCTGGTTTGAGGTACCCCCATGTGGGGGGGAAGTAGCTGACGAACACGTGTGTGCCCACGTCGACGCGGCCGAACAGGTCGATCGCGGCCGGGCCGGCGGAGGTGGATGGGCGTCACCTCCAGCGAGGGCGTCTCCGCCAACCAGCCCGGCGGCGCAGTACCTTGAGCGGATGACCGGGCGGGCGCAGGCCACAGTTCGCTACGACGATCGGAGCCTCGAACGGGTCCCGGTCTTCATGCCCGTGTGCGGGGCACCGAGGCGCCGGCAGGACGAGGATGGCTGACCGTCCCCGCCTGACCATCGATCCCGCGGCCGCAAGCGTCACTGTGGACGACGGCGACACCACGCACACGTATCCATTCGAGTCGCCGGAGGCGTTCCGGCTCGTGTCGGACGCCTGGCTGCGGGTGGGCTGGGACCAGAAGTACGTCTACAGCTTCACATGGCTCGGGCGCCCCATCATCCAACTGCCCGAGGACATGATGCGGCTGCAGGAGGTGATCGTCTCGGTCGGCCCGGACCTGATCGTCGAGACAGGCGTCGCCCACGGCGGATCGCTCGTGTTCTACGCGACTCTCTGCAGGGCGCTCGGTCGCGGCCGTGTCGTCGGCGTGGACATCGAGATCCGCCCCCACAACAGGCAGGCGATCGAGGCGCACGCGCTGTTTCCGCTGATCGAGCTGATCGAAGGCGACTCGATCGATCCCGCCACGGTCGCGCGGGTTGAGGCGCACGTGGCTCCCGGCGAGACCGCCCTCGTGCTGCTCGACTCCCACCACCGGAAGGAGCACGTGCTGGCCGAGCTTCGGGCCTACGCCGGCCTCGTCACGCCTGGCTCGTACATCGTCGTCATGGACGGGATCATGGAGCGGCTCTCGGGGGCTCCCCGGTCGGAGCCGGACTGGAGCTGGAACAACCCGGGCAGTGCGATCGCGGCGTTCCTGGACGAGGACGACCGCTTCGTGGAGGAGGAGCCGGGGTTCGCGTTCAACGAGGGCCTCGTGACGGACCGGATCACCTACTGGCCCAGAGGCTTCCTCAAGCGTGTGCGGTGACCCCATCCGCATCCCCCTGGGATGAGGCTGGTGAGCGAGGGGCTCAGGTGACGAAGACGGGCGTGCCCACGTCGACCCGTCCGAACAGGTCGATCACGTCGGCGACCAGCATCCGCACGCAGCCGTGCGACGCCGAGGTGCCGATCGAGCCGATGTCGGCCGTGCCGTGGAAGCCGGCGCCGCCGGTTATGCCCATCCAGCGCGCCTTCAGGGGGTTCTGGGGACCGGGCGGGATGTCGCGGCCGGCCAGGCTTCCCGCCCAGGAGCTGTTGGGCACGTGCCAGATCGGGTCGATCTGCTTGCTCTGGATCGCGAAGCGCCCGCTCGGCGTGGGGTAGCCGGGCGAGCCGGTGGCCACGTGGTAGGTCCTGTCCGGCTTGAGGTTCACGTACAGCGTGACGATGTTGGCCGACTTGTTGACCACGAGGATCTTGGGGTAGGTCGAGGCAAGCTGGCGCGTGGTCACCTTCGGCTTGGTGGTCACCACGCGGGCGCGCACGACACGCTCGGAGCTGGGCTCCACCAGCGCCGCCTCGATCTGGCTCTGGAGCCGGCCCGAGTCGAGCTGGTGGCCGATGTGGCCGGGCACCGGCTGCACGGCGCCGCCGCTGAAGGAGACGCTGGCGTCCACGGCGGGCTGGTCGGTCTTGCGCTTGACGCGCTTGACGAGCGCGGTCACGGCGCGCCGGTCGAAGGTCACGCGCACGGGGATGTCCTCGTGCACCTTGCCGCCGGTGATCTTGCGGATGCTGCGGCTCAGCACGTTGCCCTGGTGGCTGCGGTCGACCGCCTGGTCGACCATCGAGTCGACGTTGGTCTTGACCCGCGCCGTCTTGGGATCGAGCGTGAACGTGCGGTGGCCCCGCCTGACCTTGAGCGGGCGCTCGAGGTTGTAGTCGAGCTCATGGCGGAGCTTGGCGCGAGCGGCGTCCTTGCTCATGCCCCCGATGTCGATCCCGGCCGCGGTGATGCCGTCGGCGATCTTGTTGTTGCTCGAGTCGTAGGCGTACACGCCGACCGACCCGAAGATCATGACCGCAAGAACGACTGCCAGAAAGATGAACGAGCGCTGCCCCATCGCGAGCACGCCAGTCTAGGCCGAAGCGCGAGTTTTTCCGCTAGATGCGGGGCTTTGACGCCAAATGACGGCGTTCTTGCACGCTATCCGCCCTGCGGCGTCTCCCGCCGGACCAGCACGCCGTCGATCGCGGCCAGCACCCGCGGGCGCCCCTGGCCCCCGCGCTCGTGGTCGCGCAGCGCGAGCAGGTCGCCCGTCTCGAGCGAGTCGATCAGGCCGACGATCTCCTCCGGGCCGAGGTCGTCGTAGTGCTCGATCGGCGCCTCGGGCGCGGGTGCTGACGCTGCCTCCGGGGCAGGGTGCGAGCCCCCGTTGCCGGACTCGGCGGAGCTGGCGTCGGCGTGCTCCAGCGCCCTCGCGGCGTGCGCCATCGTCTGCGCCTGGCGGGCCGGCGAGTCGGTGCCCGGCGCGCCCGTGCGCGCGGCGTAGCCCGAGTGCAGGCGCCGCAGCTCGAGCATCTCGGCCGGGCTCAGCCGGTGCTCCTGGCGGAAGGCCGGGTTGCGCACGTGCGGGCTCCAGCGCAGGAAGTCCTCCACCTCGCGCTCGTACCGGTAGGGCTCGTTCGTGCCGCGCGTTACGCGGGTCAGTCGCAGGTGCTCGGCGAACGCGAGCACGCTCTCCCGCGAGGTGTAGCGGTACGCGAACCCGGTTGCCTTGAGCTTGCGGTTGTCGAGGCCGCGGCCGAAGCGCAGCTGGCCGAGCATCTCGGGCGGGATGCGCACGCCGAGGCGGCGCAGCGCGGTGGCCGACAGCGCCGTGCCGAACGGCATCAGGACCGGCGCGAACGGCTTGCCGAGCAGCGAGGCCACCTCGGTGAGCGCGAGCACCCCGTCGCCGGCCACGTTGTAGATCCCCGCGCAGTCGTTGCGCAGGCAGTGGGCGGCCGCCTCCACCACGTCGTCCTCGTGCACGAACTGGTAGCGCGGGTCGAAGCCGAAGATGGTGGGAACGGCCGGCAGCGAGAAGAACCGCGTGTGCGAGGTCTTGACGCCCGGGCCGAGCACGTTCGACATCCGCATGATCGTGGTGGCCACGTGCGGGTTCTTCTCGGCGAAGTCGCGCACGCTCGCCTCGGCCTCGAGGATGTCGCGCTCGATCGGCGTGCGCGGCGGGTGCGGCCTGCCCATCGACTCGGTGAAGAAGGCCGGGTCGTCCTGCTCGGTGCCGTAGAAGTGGGCCGAGGACTTGAACACGAAGCGGCGCACCGTCGAGTGGCTGCACGCGGCGAGGATGTTCATCGTGCCGATCACGTTGTTCTCGTGGGCCTTGCGCGAGGAGGTCTGGCTCGAGTCCACCACCAGGCGGCTGTCCACGACCGTGTCGATCTCGGCCGCCTCCACGATCCGCCTCAGCAGCGCGTGCTGGTTGCCCACGCGCACGAACTCGGTGCGCTCGAGCTCGCGCGTCGGGTCCTTGTCGTCCACCCCGATGATCGCCTCGTACTGCTCGTCCTGCTCGAGGGCCTGCGCGAGCTTGCCGCCCCAGAACGTGGAGAGCCCCGTGATGAGTACGCGTCGCTTGCTCACCGTCGGCCCTTACCCGAACCAGACGGACTGACGCTTGCCGAGCATCTCGAAGAGGTTCTCCTGGATCCGCGCCCGCACGTCCTGGGCCACGCTCTGCACGAGCGACTTGTCGCTGTCGAGGCCCTCCTCGTCGAATCGGATCGGCGGGAGGAAGCGGATCCGGAACTTGGCCGGGAGGTAGCCGAGCATCCCCAGCAGGCCGAAGTGCGGGAAGGTGGGCGTGATCGGGAAGTAGGTGAGCCCGGTGAGCTTGGCGAGCGGGTTGAGGTGGGCGAAGATCGGTGCGGCCTCCTCGGCGCCGACCACGCAGACCGGCACGATCGGGACCCGCGCGCGCATGGCGGCCTCCACGAAGCCGCCGCGGCCGAAGCGGCGCAGGCGGTAGCGGTCCTTGTAGAGCTTCTCCGTCCCCTTGCGGCCCTCGGGGAACACGAGCACGAGCTGCTGCTCGTCGAAGAGCAGGCGCTGCACGTTGGCGGGGTGCGCCGCCACGCCGCCGATCTTCGGCACCAGCATGCTGAAGCCCGGGAAGCCCTTGAAGAAGTGCTCGACGGTGAGGTTGAGAGGGCGCGGGTGCGGGTGCTCCTCCTTGATCGACTTGGCGATCATCGACGCGTCGGGCGGCAGCGCGCCGGAGTGGTTCGACACGAGCAGCGCGCCGCCGGTGGCCGGCACGTTCTCCACGCCCTCGACCTCCACGCGGAACCACTGGTGGTAGAGGAAGTCCACGAGCGTGCGGTCGAGCAGTCCCTCCACGCGCTCGGAGCGGCCCCAGTCGTTGAGCTGGCGCTCGGGCTCGACCCCCGGCAGGTGCGAGCGCATCTCGTCCTGGCGCCGCGCCAGCGCGCCCGGCCGGTCGGGCGCAAGGTCCTGGACCTCGGGTTCGGGTGCGCGAAGGCTGGTGCGGTCGGGCATCGGTCCGATTGTGTCAAGCCCGCGGGCTCAACGGACAGCGGCGCGCCAGCGCAGGTTCCCTGTGTCCCCGCAGCGCTTGGACTTGACGCGGAGGTGCCCGCGCACCGTCTTGGCGTTCAGCGCGAACCTGCCGCTCATGTGGACCTCGCCGTTCTCGTCGGGATAACCGTCGCTGTAGGTGATGCTGCCGTGCGCGTCGGCGTTGAACCGGTAGCCGGCGCTGGTCCGCTTGAGCGGGAAGTCATTCAGGCTGGTCCTTCCGGACGCGGTGCCGCACGGGAAGCTGAACGCCATGAGCTCGAGGGACCTGCCGCTCACGCTCAGTAGAACGTCCCCGGGCGAGCCGGCGTACTGGCTGCCGGATTTCGGCGCCCTGACCGCCGGCGCCGCCGCCACGGCGGAGGCCACCGGCAGCGCCAGGGCGAGCAAGATGGCGATTTGGGACCGCAGCCGCATCAGCCGCGCGCCGTCAGGGTGAGGACGCCGCTCCAGCGGCCGCCCGTGCGGCAGCGCTCGTACGACGGGTTCTGCACTGCACAGCCCTTCGGCGACCGGCCCGCAGGAGTCTCGGCGAGGGGGATCCTGATCTTCTTCGAGCGGTGGAAGACGGCGGCCGGGATGACCACCTCGGCCGAGGTGAACCAGCGGTCCGGACCGTATCCGTCCGCGAAGCTGAACCCCGGCATGGCGTAGAAGTCAAGGATGCGGTCGATGCTGTCGCCCTGGTTCTGGCACTGAGTCGCGAAGTTCTCGATCGCGGTGGTGAGGGGGTTGTGGGCAGTCACGCCGAAGCTCTGCGAGCCCGGCAGGTAGCGCACGCCCACGACGGCCCGGACCTTGGTGCGCGCGGACGTGGCCCTGTGGAGGCGGCACCTGACCGTCCGGTCGAGCTGCCGGTACGGGCCGTCGACGTGCTTGTGGTTGACAACGCCGTCCATGCTGGTCGCGCCCCGGGCGCCGTCGAGGCCGGTGATCTGCGCGCACGGGTCGGGCCCGCCGAAGTCGGGCTGGGCGCAGGTCGGGAAGGTGATGCCGTGCCGGAACCCGAGCTTCCAGGCCTGGGCGCTCGTGTCGTGGGCGTCATTGGTGTCGTCGGGGCCGCCATCGTTGGGCGGCTCGCCGTGGAACGTCGTCCTGTACGAGCCCGAGCCCTCGTAGCCGACCACGAAGCGGGCGCTGGCGCGCTCGGGGCCGGAGAGCGTGCTGTACGGCGCCGCCACGGCGGCCGGAGCGGCGACGGCGAGCACGGCGATCACGAGGACTGCGATGCGGAGCACGGTTTCCAGGGTAGTCACGCGCCGAGGACCGGCGCCAGCCTGCGCTCGAGCTCGGGCCAGTCGCGCCCCCCGATCGCCGCACCCGATTCCACCAGCCGCTCGTTCCACGGGTGCACGATCGTGGCAGCCACGATGCCGGCGTCGCTCGCGGCGGTGAGGTTCACCGGGCTGTCGTCCACGAGCACGTCGATCGCCAGCTCCACGCAGCGCGTGATCTTGTCGTAGGAGCAGTGCAGGTCGTCATAGGGCATCTCGATCCGCTCGAGCCAGCGCTCGGTCGCCTCGCGGGTGGCCACCGCGCGGTGGCTCGTCACGTGGATCCAGTGGCCCGCGCCGTGCCAGCGCGTGACGACCTCCACGGCGCCGGGGTACGGCTCGGCACCCACGATGTTCTCGTCGCTGTGGGTCTCCTCGATGGCGGCGATCAGCTCGCCGCGCTCGAGCGCCGTGATCCCCCAGTCGCGCTGCTCGCCGTAGGGGAGCTCCACGCCGAAGCGCTCACGCGCGATCGAGTCGAGCAGCTCCCAGTAGTGGTGAAGGGTGGAGTCGATGTCGAGGGCTATCCGGGCCACGGCCCGGGTACCGTAGAGCTCGATGGCCGGAAAGCTGCCCAGGATCATGGTCCCGGCGACGCCCTCGCAGGCGCGCCATGCCGGCGACGACTACGGCGTGCGCGACCGGCCCGACTGGACCACGATCGACTGGGGCGAGCACCTGCGCCAGACCCAGATCGACGGGCGGCGCGTGAACTACGTGGACATCGGGTCGGGCGACGGGCCGCCGGCCGTCCTCGTGCACGGAATCGCCGGCAACTGGCAGAACTGGCTCGAGAACATCCCGCGCTTCGCGCAGGAGCGGCGCGTGATCGCGCTCGACCTGCCCGGCTTCGGCGAGTCGGAGGACACGGCGGATGCGCCGACGATGTCCGGGCTCGGCCGCGCCGTGGACGCGCTCTGCGACCACCTCGACCTGGGCGAGATCGCGCTGATCGGCAACTCGATGGGCGGCTTCATCGCGGCCGAGACGGCGATCCAGTTCCCCGAGCGGGTCGAGCGCCTCGTGCTGTGCTCCTCGGCCGGGATCACCACCAGCGAGCTGCGCCGGGAGCCCGTGCTCGCGTGGGGCCGCGCGATGTCGATGGGCGGCACGCGCAGCGCCGCCGAGGTACGGATGGCGATCCTGCGCCCGCGGCTGCGGCACCTGATCTTCTCCCTGCTCGTGCGCCACCCGAGCCGGGTCTCCGCCGACATCCTGTTCGAGATCAGCCGGGGCGCCGGGCGCGAGGCGTTCATGCCCACCCTGCGCGCGATCCTCGAATACGACTTCCGCGACCGCCTGCCGGACGTCCGCTGCCCGACGCTGATCGTCTGGGGAGCGAAGGACGCGATCGTGCCCAAGGACGACGCCTACGAGTACGAGCGGCTGATACCGGGCACCCAGCCCGTGCTGATGCTGGATGACACCGGCCACCTCCCCATGGTGGAGCGCCCGCGCACGTTCAACGACCGGGTGCTCGAGTTCCTCGATGGGCCGGCGCCCCGGCAGGGGATCGAGCAGGAGGCGGCGACCGCCCTCAAGGGGTCTGACCCCGTTAGGACGTGAGCGCGCCCTCGGCCGCCGAGCCCACGTGGCGCGCGTACTTGCCGAGCACGCCACCGTTGAGATTGCTCGGCGGCGGCTCGTAGGCCTCCACGCGCTCGCGGATCTCGCCGTCCGTGAGGTCCACGTCGAGGCGGCGGGCCTCCACGTCGAAGGTCACCTTGTCGCCGTCGCGGACCGCGGCGATAGGCCCGCCGCGCACCGCCTCGGGGGCCACATGGCCCGCCATCAGCCCGCGGGTGGCGCCCGAGAAGCGGCCGTCGGTGAGGAGCGCCACGGTCTCACCCAGCCCCTCCCCCATCAGCGCGGCCGTGACGCCGAGCATCTCGCGCATCCCGGGGCCGCCCGCCGGGCCCTCGTTGCGGATCACCACCACGTCGCCGTCGGTGATCTCCTGCGCCTTGACCGCGGCGAACGCGTCCTCCTCGCACTCGAACACGCGCGCGGGGCCGCTGTGGCTCGTGCGGGTGGAGCCGGAGACCTTGACCACGCAGCCGTCCGGCGCGAGGTTGCCGCGCAGGATCGCCAGGCCGCCGGTGGGCTTCAGCGGGTCGTCCAGCGCGCGTATGACCTCCTGGCCCTCCTCCTCGGTGGCCGCGGCGGCCTCCTCGCCGATGGTGCGCCCGCTGACCGTGGGGGCGTCCGCGTGGAGGAGCCCGGCGTCCAGCAGGCGCTTGGCCACGAGGCCCACGCCGCCGGCTCGCCAGAGGTCGGTGGCCACGAAGCGGCCGCTCGGCTTGAGGTCGGCGAGCAGGGGCGTGCGCTCGCTCACGCGGTCGAAGTCGTCGATGGCGAGCTCCACGCCGGCGTCCCTGGCCAGCGCCATCAGGTGGAGCACGGCGTTGGTCGAGCCGCCCGTGGCCGCCACGCAGGCGATCGCGTTCTCGAGCGAGTCGGGCGTGATGATCGTGCTCGGGCGCACGTCGTCCTCCAGCAGCCTCATCACGAGCCGGCCCACGTCCTCGGCCACCTGGCCCTTCTTCCCCTCCTCGGCCGGGACCATCGACGTACCCATGGCGGAGATGCCGAGCATCTCGAACGCGGTGGCCATCGTGTTGGCGGTGTACTGGCCGCCGCAGGCGCCGGCGCCCGGCGAGGCGACCGACTCGAGCTCGGCGAGGTCCTCGTCGCTCATGTCGCCGGCCGCGTGGCTGCCGACCGCCTCGAACACGTCCTGGATCGTCACGTCCTTGCCGCGGAAGCGCCCGGGCGCGATCGAGCCGCCGTAGAGCATCACGCTCGGCACGTCGAGGCGGGCGAGCGCCATCACGCAGCCGGGGATCGTCTTGTCGCAGCCGGAGAGGGCCACGACCGCGTCGAACATGTGGCCGCGCGCCACGAGCTCGATCGAGTCGGCGATCACCTCACGGCTGATCAGCGAGGTCTTCATCCCCTGCGTGCCCATCGTGATGCCGTCGGAGATCGAGATCGTGTTGAACTCCATCGGGGTGCCGCCCGCGGCGCGCACGCCGTCCTTGACGCGCTCGGCCAGCCCGCGCAGGTGGAAGTTGCACGGCATCGTCTCGGTCCAGGTGTTGGCGATGCCCACGATCGGGCGGCTGAGCGCCTCGTCGTCGAAGCCGATGCCCTTGTAGTACGCGCGGGCCGGGGCCCGGTCGGGGCCCTCGAGGATCGTTCGGCTTCGAAGTCGCCTGCGCTCGCTCACGCGCTGCGCCTGGCGCCGGCGGCGTCCTGACCGCGCAGGCGCTCCCACTCGGAGAGGCGCCAGATGTCGCGGCGGACGCGGCTCGGATCGACCTGGCGGCCGGGCAGGTGCATGTTCGCGCGGCCGATCAGGCGGCGCTCGTCGCCTGTGAGGGCCATCCACTTGGCCAGAACGTCGTCGGAGTCGGGCAGCCGGCTGGCGCCGACCGCCGCCGTGAGGTCCGGGAACTCCACGCAGTACTCGCTGAGCAGGCGGGCGGACTCGGGCACGTAGGCCACGATCGGCTTGTGCGGGTAGATCAGGCAGGCGTAGCCGGGCGCCTGCGGCTGCTGGGGCGGCTCGTCCGGGCGCTCGGCATAGTCGGTGCGCCGGCGGCGGCGCTGGAGCACGCGGCCGGGGCCCTCGAAGCGGAGCGTGCCGCGGACCCGTATGAAGCCGAGGTCGCGGTACATCGCCCACTCCTCGTCGTTCACGCACGAGCGCAGCAGCTCGCGGGCGCGCTGCTCGGCGCGGCGCTCGCGGCCGGGGTCGCGGACGGCGCGGCGCTCGGCGCGCGCCTGCGCCCGGTCGCGCGCCCGGGAGCGCCGCGCCAGCGCGGAGCGGCCGAAGATGGGCACGACCAGCGCGGTGGCTGTGATCGCCAGCACGAGCAGCGCGAGGGTCACGGTCGCTCCAGCCCCGGACTCAGCCGCCCGCGGCGTGCGGGAAGAAGATGACGCGGTCGGCGCTCTCCGGGATGTCGCCGTAGGCGCGCACGAGCCTGGCCTCGCGGCGGCCGGAGCCCGTTTCCGTGGGCACCGCGGCCCACATCCCCTCGTCGAGCTGGCGGCGGAACTCCTCCACGAGCCGCTCCTCGTCCTCGCGCAGCCGCGGGTCACCCTCGGTGAGAAGGACCTCTCCGTGGCCGGGCTTCATGCGGAGGAACTTGATGCGGGCTCCCTGTCGACGCGGTCGGGACGCCGCGAGCGGGCGCTCGGCGGC
>JAXDJC010000063.1:0-6916 GCA_034663685.1 Thermoleophilaceae bacterium | reverse complement strand
CGGCTCCTCACCGGTCAGCGTGCCGTAGAGAGCCACCTGCTCGCCCACGACCTCGCCGATCCGCCGCACCCCCTCGCGGATCGTGTCCTCGTCGGAGCCGGAGAAGTTGAGCCGCATGGAGCTGCGCCCGCGGCCGTCGAGGTACGCGCCCTCGCCGGGCACGAACGCCACGTTCTCGCGCAGCGCGCGCGCGAGCAGGTCAGTGGTGTCGATGAAGTCCGGGAGCGTGACCCACACGAACAGCCCGCCGGCCGGCCGCGTCCATTCGGCCTGGCTGGGGAAGAACTCCGCCAGCGCGTCGAGCATGGCGTCGCGGCGGCCGCGGTGGATCTCGTTGAGCGAATCCACGTAGTCGCGCCACATTCCCTGGTCGAAGAACGCGCTGACCATGAGCTGCGTGAGCGTCGAAGTGCACAGGTCGGCGGCCTGCTTGCCCAGGTTGATCTTCTCCAGCACCGGCGGCGGCGCCACGACCCAGCCCAGGCGGATGCCCGGCGAGAGGATCTTGGAGAACGTGCCCAGGTACATCACGTACACCCCGCCGTCGAGCGCGCGCAGCGTGGGCAGCGGGGAGCCCTCGTAGCGCAGCAGCCCGTACGGGTTGTCCTCGAGCACGAGGAGCTGGCGCTCGTTCGCGATCTGCACCAGCATCCGCCGGCGCTCCAGCGACATCGTCACGCCCGCGGGGTTCTGGAAGGTCGGCACCGTGTACACGAACTTGGGCCGCCGGCCGTCGCGCTCGAGGCGGTCGAGCACCTCGGGCAGCCGCTCCACCTGCATGCCCTCGGAGTCGGTGTCGATCTGAACCACGTCGGCCTCGTAGGAGGAGAACGACGGCACCGCGCCCGGATAGGTCGGGCCCTCGGCGATCACCACGTCGCCCGGGTCGATCAGCGTCTTGGTCACCAGGTCGATCACCTGCTGGCCGCCGGTTGTGACGATCACGTCCTCGAGGTCGACCTTCATGTCCTCGGCGGCCATCACCTCCGCGATGCACTCCTTGGTCTCGTCGAGGCCCTCGGTGGGCCCGTACTGGAGCGCCCGGGCGCACGAATCGCGCGCGATGCGGTTGCCCATCGCGGCGAAGGTCTCCTTCGGGAAGCTCGCGGTGTCCGGCAGGCCGCCGGCGAGCGAGATGACCTCGGGACGCGCGGTGATCGCCATCAGATCGCGCATCGCGGATGACTTCATCACGCGCGTGCGCGAGGCGAACAGGCCCGCGTATCGCTCGAGGTCCCGCTTCGTGGAGCGCGGGCGGGACATGGCGCTCCTTTCGCCTCCCCCGGTCGCGCCCCTGCCTTCGTCTATCGTCATCCGACCCCTGAGCCTACCGGGCGCCAGACCCCTCCTCAGACCATCAGCCTGTTCCTCGACATAGGCCAAGGCGCGGGGCTCGCGGGTGCGAGCGGCGTGCGCCCGTACCTGCCGCCGCTGGTTGCCGGGGCTCTCGCCCGCGGCGACACCGGCGTCGACTTCGACGGCACCTCCTACGCGTTCCTCGAGCGGCCGTGGTTCCTGTTCCTGATGCTGGCGCTGGCCGTGGCCGCGTACTTCGCCGATCGCACCCGCGGCACGCGGCCGGACGAGTCGCGCGATCCGGTGGCGCTCGCCCTCGGCGCGATCGGGCTCGTGGTGGGCGCGCTGCTGTTCGCGGGCTCGCTCGCCGAGGGCCACCACACGAGCTGGCCGGGCCTCGTGGGCGGTGCGCTGGCCGCCGCGCTCGGCTACCTCGCGGTGGCGCAGCTCTTCGCGCGGGCGCGCAGGCGGCTGCGCGCGGCCGCGGCCTCCAGCGAAGGAGGAGCGCCCAACCTCCTCGACGCCTACGCCGACGTGATCTCCCTCGCTCTCGCCGGGCTCTCGATCCTCGCGCCGCCGGTCGGCCTCGTGGCCCTGGTGGCGTTCCTCGTGCTGATGTTCCGCACGCGCGGGAGCGGCGACCGGAAGTACGAGGGCCTGCGAATCCTGCGGTGAGCGGCAAGCCCAAGAAGCTCGTCCTCGCCGTGATCGACGCGCTCAAGCCGGAGATGCTCGACCGGGCGGTGGAGCACGGCCGCGCGCCGGCGCTGAAGAAGCTGCTCGAGCACGGGACCTTCGTGCGCGACTGCGTGTCCACCTTCCCGTCCGTGACCCCCGTGGCGGCGTCCACGATCGCCACCGGCGCGATGCCGGACGAGCACGACATCCCGTCGATGAACTGGTACCTGCGCGGCGAGGAGCGCTACGTGGAGTACGGCTCGTCGTTCGAGGCGTCACGCACGTTCGGGCTGCTCCGCTCGCTCTACGACACGGTCTACAACCTCAACATGGCCCACCTGAGCCGGGCCACGCCGACCGTGTTCGAGCGCCTCCAGGAGGCCGGCGTGCGCACCGCGGGGACCACCTACCTGATCTACCGCGGGCACACGCGGCACTCGGCGCTGGAGGGCGGGGTGTACGCGCGGCTCGCCAAGGTGGGCGGCTTCCGGCACGCGGTGTGGGGGCCGGACGAGCTCTTCTACGCGGACATCTTCGACTCGCGCGGCACGGACTGCCGCTCGACCCTGGGGATGCCGGGCCAGCGCGACCAGCACGCGGCCTGCGTGGGCGCCTACCTGGTGGAGAACGACCTCTTCGACTTCCTGCTGCTCTCGCTGCCCGACAACGACACGCACTCGCACAAGCGCGGGCCGTTCGCGCAGGTCACGTCGATCGCGTCGGCCGACCGCGCGCTCGAGCGCGTGATGCACGCCGGCGGCGGCCCCGACCGGTTCCTCGAGGAACACGCGGTGATCGTGATGTCGGACCACGCGCAGGTGGCGGTCTCGCGCTCGGTCAACCTGCTCGCCGAGGCGTTCCCGGAGTGGAGGGTGCTCAGCGCCGAGGGCGACCCGATCGACGCGGACATCGCCGTGTGCCCGTCGCAGCGCTCGGCGCAGGTCTACGTGCTCGACCCGAGCCGCCGGCGCGAGCTGATCCCGGGAATCGTGCGCGACCTCCAGGCAGTTGACGGCGCGGACGTGATCGCCTGGCGCGAGGGGCCCGAGGGCGCGGTGTGGTCGCGGCGCGGCGAGCTGCGGTTCTCGCCCGGCGGCGATCTGGTCGACCCGCGCGGGGGCTCGTGGAGCGTGGACGGCGACCTCGAGACGCTCGAGCTGACGGTGGCGGACGGGCGGGTGGACAGCGAGGAGTACCCGCTCGCGCTCGGGCGGCTGTGGAGCGCCCTCGGGTGCGCCCACGGAGGCGATGTGCTGGTGTCGGCGGGGCCGGCGCACGAGTTCGTCGACTGGGGCGGCGTGGCGCACGTGGGCGGCGGCAGCCACGGGTCGCTGCACCGCGGCGACTCGCACGCGGCGCTCCTTATGTGCGGCGTCGATGCGCCATCGATTTCGGCCACCGAGCAGTGGTCGATCGCCGACGTGACTCCCATGGTTCTGGAGCACTTCTCGGTACCGTGAGCGTCGTGCACGAAGAGACACAGACCGCCGAGGTGGCGCCGCAGATGCGCGACGTGGCGCCTCAGATCCGCGACGTGGCGCCTCAGATGCGGGTCCACACGCGCGTGCGGCACGGTCTACGGCGGCCTCACAACTGGATGCAGCTCGTCAAGTTCAGCGCCGTCGGCGGATCCGGCTACGTGGTCAACCTGTGCGTGTTCGCCGCGGTCTACCAGGGCCTGCATGCGCATCACCTCGTGGCGGCCACCGCGGCCTTCGTCGTCGCGGTGTTCAACAACTTCTGGCTCAACCGGCACTGGACCTTCGGCTCGCACGGCGCCCGCGACCACCACGCCGGCTTCCAGGGTGCGCGCTTCTTCGCCGTGAGCATCCTCGCGTTCCTGGTGGCGGCCGGGATCCTCGAGCTGCTGATCCGCTCGAACGTGAGCGCGGTCATCGCGCAGGGCATCTCGATCGTGGCGGCCACGCCGCTCAACTTCGTGGGGAACAAGATGTGGACGTTCGGGCACCGCGGCAAGCGCGCCTCGTAGTCCGGCTCCTCGCCCTGGCCGCGGTCGCGGCCGCCATGCTGCTCGCCATTCCGGGCGCCGCGTCCGCGCAGGACGTGAGCCGGCCGGAGTCCCAGACCAAGCCGCCGCCGTTCTTCTCGCTGTCGGCGCGCAGGGCAGTGGCGATCGCCGACCGCGACGCGAACGTGCGCCGACAGCGCGCGCGCCACGGGCCGCTCTACGGCGTGGCCTACACCAAGGCCCGCGGGCTCTGGCAGGTCTCCTACTTCCAGTCCGGCGAGGAGCGGGTGCAGGTGATCGTGGGCGACCGCGGCGGCCGCGTGCTCGAGTCCTGGACGGGCTACCAGGTGCGCTGGCGCATGGCGCGCGGCTACGAGGGGGCGTTCGGCCGCAAGCTCAACGCGCCATACGTGTGGATCCCGCTCTGCCTGCTGTTCCTCCTGCCGTTCGTGGACCCGCGCCGGCCGTTCCGGCTGCTGCACCTCGACCTGCTGGTGCTGCTCGGGTTCAGCGCGTCGCAGGTGTTCTTCAACCGGGGGGAGATCGGGGTGTCGGTCCCGCTCGTGTATCCGGTGCTGGCGTACCTGCTCGTGCGGATGCTCCTGGCCGGGCTGCGCGGGCGCGCGGCGCCGGGGCGGCTGCTGCCGATCCTCCCCGTGGCCGCCGTGGCGTTCGGGCTCGTGTTCCTCGTGGGCTTCCGGGTGGCGCTGAACCTGACCGACTCGCGCGTGATCGACGTGGGCCAGTCGAGCGTGACCGGAGCCGACCGGCTGGCCGACGGATCCGACATCTACGGCCAGCCGTACTCGCCCACGGACCCGCACGGGGACACCTACGGGCCGGTCACCTACCTGCTGTACGTGCCGTTCGAGCAGGCGCTGCCGTGGAACGGGCTGCCCGACCCGCCGGCGGCCAAGGCGGCTGCGATCGCGTTCGACCTGCTCACGATGATCGGGCTGCTGGTGCTGGGGCGGCGGCTGCGCGCCGGGCCGGCGGGCTGGGGGCTGGGCGTGGCGCTCGCGTACGCGTGGGCGGCCAACCCGTACACGCTCTACGTGATGCAGTCGAACGCCAACGACAGCGCGGTGGCGATGCTGCTGGTGCTCGCGCTCGTGGTCATGGCCTCGCCGGTGCTGCGCGGCGCGACGATCGCGCTGGCCGTGGCCGCCAAGTTCTCCCCCGCCGCCCTGGTGCCACTCATCGCCCGCGGCACCGGGGCCCGGCCGAGCGCGCGCCGGCTGCTCGCGTTCGCCGCAGCCGTGGCAGCGGTGCTCGCCGCCACGTTCCTCCCGTTCGTGCCCCACGGGGGCTTCCGCGCGATGTACGACAGCACGATCGGCTACCAGCTCGCGCGCGAGTCGCCGTTCAGCGTCTGGGGGCTCGAGCACGGCCTCGAGCCGCTCCACACCGCCCTCAAGATCGGCGCGGTGCTGCTGGCGCTCGCCGTGGCGGTCGTGCCGCGGCGGCGCTCGCTGCCTCAGGTGGCCGCGCTCGGGGCCGCCGTGGTGATCGCGGCGCAGCTCGTGATCACGCACTGGTTCTACCTCTACGTGGTGTGGTTCCTGCCGCTCGTGCTGGTGGCGCTGTTCGCGCCGCTGGCCCTACGCGGCCGGGAAGCGCTCGGCCCAGGGCTCGAGCTCGACCCCGGCCACGTTGATCACCTGAGAGATCAGCCGGTACCAGCCGGCGCACACGACTAGCTCGAGCAGCTGGGGCGGATCCCACTCGGCCGCCAGCCCGGCCCAGAGCTCGTCGGAGACCGTGGCGCTGTCGTGCAGCTCGTCCACGAGGCGGACCAGCAGCCGGTCGCGCTCGGACCAGGCCGGGTCGCCGGCGTGGCCGCGCGCGCTGGCCGCCACCTGCTCGTCGGTCAGCCCGAGCGGGCGGCCGAACGCCACGGCGTGCACGCCCCACTCGTACTCGGCGCCCGCGCGCGCGGTGGCCCGGTGGATCACGATCTCGCGCTCGCGCGGATCCACCGTCGGGTGGCCCAGCAGCGCCGCGCCCAGCGGCCGCATCCGCGCGGCCAGCTCGGGGTGAACCATCAGCGTGCGGAAGAGCTTGAGCGGCTCGACCTCCGCGCCGGGCGGCATCCACCTGCGGAGCTGCGCCTCGGTGTCGGGCTCGTAGGGAGGCTCGATCGGCGGGATGCGCGGTGGCGCCGTCATGGGCGCGCCTCCACCAGCAGCTGCTCGATCGAGGTGGCCTCGAGCCCGTCGTCGGAGGCCTCGATCAGCACGGCCATCAGCCACGGGTCCTCCTCGGACGTCTCATAGCGGACCGGCATGTACGTGCGGAATCGCTGGAGCGCCTGCTCCTTCTTCACGCCGATCACGCCGCCGCGCGGGCCCGTCATGCCCACGTCGCTGATGTAGGCGCTGCCGCCCGGGAGCACGCGGAAGTCGGCGGTCGGCACGTGCGTGTGCGTGCCCACGCACGCGGTCACGCGGCCGTCGAGGTGCCAGCCCATCGCCACCTTCTCGGAGGTGACCTCGGCGTGGAAGTCGACGATGACGATGTCGGCGTCGATCTTCTCGAGCTCGGCGTCGACCGCCAGGAACGAGTTGCGAGCGACATTGAGGTGGACCTGGCCGCTGAGATTGAGGACGCAGACGCGCTTCCCGGCGACCTCGACCACGGTGCTGCCGCGGCCCGGGTTGCCGGCCGGGAAGTTGACCGGCCGCACGATCCGCTCCTCGCGGTCGAGGTACTCATAGACATCTCGGTGGCGGTAGGCGTGGTTGCCGAGCGTGAGGACGCCGGCGCCGAGGTCGAATAGCGCCTTCGCCGACTTCTCGTTGACGCCGACGCCGCCGGCCGAGTTCTCGGCGTTGATGACGATCAGATCGGGCGAGCAGCGCTCGCGCAATTCGGGCATCGCCGCGGCCAGCCCCTGGCGGCCGGGCTTGCCGACGACGTCGCCGATGAAGAGGACCCGCATCGCGCCGGAGCGTAGCCGCTAGCGTGTCCCGC
>JAXDJC010000051.1:0-2702 GCA_034663685.1 Thermoleophilaceae bacterium | reverse complement strand
CCTTCCGGGCTACGGCCAGTTCTACAAGGGCAAGCCGATCACCACGATGACCTACGACTTCTGGGTGGGCCGGCGCGCGCACCGCTTCGATGGCAGCCGCTTCACGCTCCAGGAAATCTTCCTGTCGAGCCTCACGAACTTCCTCTACGACGACGGCCGCGTCCCCGCCGCCGATCCGTCCTGGTGGGGGCTCCAGAAGAAGCGCGCGATATCGACGTGGAACGATCACATCGAGCTGCTCGCCCAGGTCGAGGACACCCACGACGGCGTGTTACAGTCGCCGCCGCCGTCGGGCGGGGCCGTCCGCCCGAACGCCGGGCCGGTGACGATCGCGCCGCTCACATACGAGCTGTCGGCGGAGTCCCTGCGCGTCCGCGCCCTCGCGGACAAGGCGATCCGGCAGGTGGCCGAGCGCGGCGGGCTGGCGCGTTTCATGAAGCTCGCGGAGACCCGCGGCGTCTACTGCGCCCACCCGCTCGGCGGCTGCCGGATGGCGGCCGACACCGACCACGGGGTCGTCGACCACAGGTGCGAGGCGTTCGGCAACGAGGGGCTCTTCTGCATCGACTCGAGCGCGATCCCGAGCTCGCTGGGGGTGAACCCGTCGCTCACGATCTCGGCGGTCTCGGAGCGGGCGGCGGAGCAGCTCGTGCTGCGCGCCGCCGACCTCGGGCTGCCGGCGGCGCCAGCGGGCTTCCGGCCCGGGAATCCGGCCGTGCACGTGGGCGAGCGCGTCACGCCGCATCGCAGACGCTGAGAGCGCTCAAGTTCCGGCGAGCGTCTTCCGACAAAGGGAGCAATGAACTCTCGCGTGCTCCTCTGCCTCGGCGCGCTCGCGTGCGCCCTCCTCGCCTTCACGGCGAGCGCCTCCGCCAAGTCGAAGCCCCCCGTGGTCAAGTCGATCACGCCACTCCAGGCGCACGTAGGGGACACGCTCACGATCAAGGGCACCGGCTTCCTGCCCGGCAAGGGCAAGACCCGCATCTTCTTCATGAAGCGCGGCCGCGGCACCGCCTTCGCCCGCGCAGCCACGGGCACGCGCACCACCCTGACGGTGGTCGTCCCGGCCCAGCTCGACCGGATCCTCAACGGGACGCCGGCGCGAGTGCAGGTCCGGGTGCTCACGAACCAGTTCGGCAACCTGACGAGCGCGAAGAAGTCGCCGCTCCTCAGCCCGACCGCGGCCGGCGGCAACGGCGGCGGCACCACCGGGCCGACGCAGAAGACCTGCATGCCGGGCGACCAGGCGCTCGCCACCAACGACTCCGACCACGACGGCCTGAACGACGCCGAGGAGGTGCGGATCGGCACCGACCCGTGCTCCGCGGACACCGACGGCGACGGCGTGCCCGACGGCTACGAGTACTACGCGGCGCAGGACCTCAACAGCACCGTGCTGTTCGGAAGCGGCCCGCTGCTGCCCTACCCGGCGCTGCGGCCCTACCCGAACCCCCTCTTCCCGGACTCCGACACCGACTACGACGGCGACGGCCTCACGATGGCCGACGAGTACGCCCTCTGGCACAAGTTCGGCGACGGTCAGCTCCCGCTCACGAGCTACAGCGACGGCAAGCAGGTCACGAGGAGCGTGCCCGCCGACCCGAACAAGCCGTGGCAGGACATCGACGGCAACGGCATCCTCGACGACGGCGAGCAGGACGCCGAGGGCGACGGCCTGGGCAACTGGGACGAGTCGCACGGCCGCATGACCCCCACGTACTGGGAGGCGAGCTACGACGGCTCGAGTGGCGGCCCCAAGGAGACCAAGTACCCGCTTGCCTTCGTCGGCACCGACATGCTCAACCCCGACAGCAACGGCGACGGCGTGCCGGACGGCATGAGCGACCAGGACCACGACGGCCTCTCGAACTCCTTCGAGATCGACCGCCCGGCCAACTGGCAGACGACCTACGTGTCGGACGCTCACAACTACGACCCGAACACGAACACGATGACCCCGGGCGCCGACCCGTACGCCCGCGTGAACCCGTTCAACCCGTGCAAGCCGGTGTTCTCACAGACCTGCCACCGCCACATCCCGTTCGGCTACTACGGCAACACCGAGGACTGGGCCGGCATGGACCCGTCCGACGCCGGGCCGCCTGCTGTGACGCCCGGCCCGCTCTGGCCCTGAGAAACGGCCTCATCGCCCGCGTCTGAAAAAGATGCGGCGAAAAGTGAGCCAATACGCGCCCACTTCCGTAAGGACGAAGCAACGCACTGATTGCGTCTTCGAACGAATGGAGCTAGAGCGCAGATGCCCATGAGGGACGGAACGGCTGAACGCCGCGAACAGCTGTACCGCGAGGCGATGGAGCTGATCGCCCGCGACTATGCCAGCGACCTGCAACTCGAGGGCGTGGCTCGCACGCTTGCCACCTCGCGCCGCCAGCTCCAGCGCGCCTTCGCAGAGATCGGGGACACGAGTTTCCGCGACGAGCTGGCGAAGGTCCGGATGCGCCACGCGCGCGAGCTGCTCGCCGCCGACATGGTTCCCGTGCGGACGGTGGCCGCCAGCGTCGGCTACCACCAGCCCGCCCAGTTCGCCAAGAGCTTCCGGCGCCATCACGGGAAGGCGCCCTCCACTTACCGCAAGCAAGTCCGCACGGGCGGCGAGCAGCCCATAGCCGCCTGAGCCACCTGCGGGCGCCGCTCGCCCCTTAACCTGCAGCGCGTGCCGCAGCCGCTCCTCGCAGTCGACG
>JAXDJC010000049.1:0-29142 GCA_034663685.1 Thermoleophilaceae bacterium | reverse complement strand
TGCAGGAGGTCTGTGGGCTGCCCGGCCCGCGCGCGCACGCCGAGCTGTGGCGGCTGGCGGCGGAGTGGAAGGTCAGGCCGGTCTCCGCGTTGACCGGGTATCTGTGGGAGCTGGCGTAGCGCGGGGCCCCGAAACGGCGGCCGGGGAGGGAGCAGGGACCAACCGGTGTCAAAAAGGTGCCTATAGGGGTCGCGAGTGACAGGGGTTCGCCCGACCCGCGTCCCTCAGTGCTGCCGCTGGGCGCCCGCGGTGGATCAGGCCGCTGAAAAACCGGCACCGTCGCGGCCGGTCAGCCCGACCGCCGGCAGCTCCACCGCGCCGGCGTTCGCGGTCACGGAGCCGATCACCGCCGCCCCCGCATGCCGCGCCGTCGCGATCTCCACCGCCGCGTCCGCCTCGGCGGCCGGCACCACCACGCAGAACCCGCAGCCCATGTTGAACACCTGCTGCAGCTCGGCCTCGGCGGCACCGGAGCGCTCGGCGATCAGGTCGAACACAGGCGTGCGCGGCAGCGGGTCCGTGATCGAGTAGCCCACCTCGGCCTCCAGGCGCAGCAGGTTGAGCAGCCCGCCACTCGTGATGTGCGCCAGCCCGCGCACGTCCAGGTCGGAGCGCAGCAGGTCGAGCACCGCGCGCACGTAGATCACGGTGGGCTCGAGCAGCGTCTCGCCCACGCTCGCGCCGGCCAGCTCGGGCGGGCGCTCGTGGAGGTCCGGCAGTGCGCTGCGCGCCAGCGTGAGGCCGTTCGAGTGCACGCCGCTCGCGGGGAGGCCGATCACGGCGTCGCCCGGCTCGATGCTCGCCCCGGTCACGATCGCGTCGAGGGCCACGGTGCCGAAGCACGCGCCCACGAGGTCGAAGCCGCGCGGCGACGGGTGGCCGCGGATCAGCTCGGGCAGCTGGGCGAGCTCGCCGCCGGGGATCTCCACGCCGGCGTCCTCGGCCCCGGCTCGCAGGCCCACGGCGATGGCCCGCAGCATCTCCGGGTCGGCGTCCTCCACCGCTATGTAGTCGAGCACGGCCAGTGGCTCGGCCCCCACGCAGATCACGTCGTTCACGTTCATCGCGATGCAGTCGATCCCGACGGTGTCGAAGCGGCCGAGCTGCTCGGCCACGATCACCTTGGAGCCCACGCCGTCGGTGGAGAGCGCGATGCCCGTGCGGTCGTCGAGCCTCAGCACGTTCGCGTAGTGCCCCGAGCCGAGCACGGCCCGCGACGGCCGGCCCGGGTCGATCGCCCTGAGCACCTCCACGAGGCCGGCCACGGCGCTCTCGGCGCGGGTGGTGTCGACCCCGGCCGCTGCGTAGGCGCTGTCGGTCATGCGCCCACTCTACGTCCGCCGCAGGATCACCAGGGCCGCGGTCCCCAGACCCACGCGGTAGGCCGCGAACGGCGCGTACGACGGCGCCTCGTCCATGGCCCGCACGAGCCGCGTGGCCGCCAGCGTGGACACGAACGAGGCGAGCGCGCCCAGGGCGAACGGCCGGGCCACCTCGCGCTCCATCCCGCGGCGCGCCAGCCGGAAGCCCTTGAGCCCCGCCGCGGCGAGGATGATCGGCAGCGCGGCGTGCCTCGAGAGCCGGTTGGCCGCCTGGCGCTCGAAGCCCAGCAGCCGCGCGGCGGTGAGGGTGGCCCCGTTGCGCGACACGCCCGGCGCCAGCGCCGCGGCCTGCGCCAGGCCGATCGCGAGCGCGTCGAGCGGCCCGGCCTCCTCGCGCCCCCGCTCGGCCGGCGAGCGGTCGGCCAGGCCGAGCACGACGCCCGCCGCCACCTGCGCGATCGCCACCGCACGCGGCGAGCCGAGCCGGCCCTCGATCGTCCGCTCGAGCGCCGTGGCGGCGGCCGCCGGGGGCAGGAACTCCAGCGCGTGGCGCAGGA
This sequence comes from Thermoleophilaceae bacterium, assembly GCA_034663685.1. Lineage (GTDB taxonomy): Bacteria > Actinomycetota > Thermoleophilia > Solirubrobacterales > Thermoleophilaceae > AC-37. The sequence goes on along the minus strand of JAXDJC010000049.1, from coordinate 27,263 downwards.
TCCGGCCGCCGTCGAGCTCGCGCACCGCCTCCGCCACCTCGCGCCGCAGCCCGATCAGGAGCGCCGCCGCGGTGCCGGCGTGCAGCGCCACCTCGAACGACTTGCGCAGCTCCGCGTCCAGCTCCCCGTAGCGCCAGCCCAGCATCGCGGGCACCAGCACGAGATGGCCTGAGCTGGAAACCGGAAGGAGCTCCGCGGGCCCCTGGAGAGCCCCGAGTGCGACGGCCTGGGCTGCCGAGAGCCGGGAGGCCGTGGTGCCGCCTAGGCGGTCTCGGTGGCCGGGTCGTCTGGGCCGCCGCTGCGGCGCCGGCGGATCACGAGGTAGGCGATCCCGACCACGATGCACAGCGCCACGAAGTAGTCCACGTAGTGGAGCGAGTTCTTCCACTTGTCCCAGTTGTCGCCGGCCTGCTTGCCGATGAACGTGAGCGCGAAGACCCACGGGATGCAGCCCGCGAGCGTGAGCAGGCTGAAGCGCGAGAACGGCATGCGCGCCACGCCGGCGGGCAGCGAGATGAACGTGCGCACGATCGGCACCATCCGGCTGAAGAAGACCGTGGCGTCGCCGTGGCGCTCGAACCAGCGGTCGGCCCACTCGAGGTGGCTCTTCTTGATGTGGAGCCTGTGCCCGTGCCGCTCGAGCACGTCCACGCGCCCGGCGGAGCCGATCCAGTAGGCGATCCACGAGCCCGCGAGGTTGGCCGCCGACCCCACGGCCACGGCCTCGAACAGCGAGTAGTGGCCCTTGCTCACGTTGAAGCCGGCGAAGAGCATCGTGGCCTCGCTCGGGATCGGGATGCACGCGCTCTCGAGGAGCATCAGGATGAACACGCCTCCCAGCCCGATCGCGTCCACGACGTCCGTGGCGAGATTGGCGAGCGCGTCGGTTGCCGAGGCCATGACCAGCATGCGGCGAGTTAGGCTACCGACGGCCTAGACTGGCCTTTCCCACGGGAACCCTCCGAGCGTGAGAACTCGCATCCTCGACTCCGTGGCGGTGCGCCGTACCGCGCAGGCAGCGATCGATGCCGGCCTGGTGGCGCTCGCCTACTTCCTGGCGTACGTGCTGCGCTTCGATCCGGGCATCCCGGGTCGCTACCGGGACCTGCTCTGGCAGTCGATCGCGTTCGTGGTCGTGGGAAAGCTGCTCGTGTTCGCCCTCTTCGGGCTCTACCACAAGCTCTGGCGCTTCGTGGACCAGCGCGACTTCGAGTCGATCCTGCGGGCGGTCCTGGTGTCGACGCTGGGCCTCGTGGGCGTCTTCTTCCTGATCCCGCCGTCGGTGGCCAAGGACCCGCCGCGCGGGGTGATCGCGCTGGACCTGCTGCTCACGCTGGCGCTCGTGGGCGGCGTGCGGTTCGTGGTGCGCGCCGTGATCGAGCGCCCGCACCGCGGGGCGCTGGCCCGGCGCGGGGCGCGCGAGGTGCTGATCGTGGGCGCCGGCAACGGCGGCCAGCTCGTTGCCGCGGAGCTGCGCCGCAACCCGGACCTCGGCGTGCCGATCGGCTTCGTGGACGACGACCCGCGCAAGCAGGGCATGCGCGTGGCCGGGGTGAAGGTGGAGGGCTCCACCGACGAGCTCGACCGCGTGCTCGACGCCTCCGAGCCCGGCGAGGTGATCATCGCGATCCCGTCGGCGCCGGGCGTCGTGCGCCAGAAGGTCGTGACCGCCTGCCGCCTGCGCGGGATCCCCGTGCGCACGCTGCCCACCACGTTCGAGCTGCTCTCCGGCGGCGTGGAGCTGATGCGGCAGGTGCGCGAGGTGATGGTCGAGGACGTGCTCGGGCGCGAGCCGGTTCGGATGGAGATCGACCGCGTGGGGGGATACGTGGCCGACCAGGTGGTGCTGGTCACCGGCGCGGGCGGGTCGATCGGCTCGGAGCTGTGCCGCCAGATCGCGCGCGTGGGGCCGTCGCAGCTCGTGCTCGTGGACAACGCCGAGAACAGCCTCTTCGAGATCCGCCGCGAGCTCTCGGACGACCGTCACTTCACCCGCGTGCAGGCGATCCTCGCCGACTGCAAGGACGCCGTGCGGATGCAGGAGATCTTCTCGGAGTACAGGCCGGCGGTGGTGTTCCACGCCGCGGCCTACAAGCACGTGCCGCTGATGGAGGAGAACCCCGTCGAGGCGGTGCGCAACAACGCGGTGGCCACGCGGATCGTGACCGCCGCGGCCGGCGGCGCGGGCACCAAGCGCTTCGTGCTCGTCTCCACCGACAAGGCGGTGAGCCCTGCCACCGTGATGGGCGCCTCGAAGGCGCTCGCGGAATGGGCGGTCGAGGCCGCACAGCACCGCTTCCCGCAGACCCGCTTCGTGACGGTGCGGTTCGGCAACGTGCTCGGCAGCTCCGGCTCGGTCGTGCCGATCTTCCGCCGCCAGATCGCGGCCGGCGGCCCGGTCACGGTCACCGACCCGAACATGACCCGCTACTTCATGACGATCCCGGAGGCCGTGCAGCTGATCATCCGGTCCGGCGACCTGCGCGGCGGCCAGGTGTTCGTGCTCGAGATGGGCGACCCTGTCCGCATCGTGGACCTGGCGCGCAACATGATCCGGCTCTCCGGCCGCGAGCCCGACACCGAGATCGCGATCGACATCGTGGGCCGCCGTCCCGGCGAGAAGATCCACGAGGAGCTGTTCAACCCGGACGAGCGCCCGGTGCCCACGCCGGCCGAGAAGATCGTGTCGGCCGAGCGGGCCGCGGCGGAGCCCGAGTGGGTGGAGGCCGCCTTCGCGCGAGTGGAGGAGCTGGTCTACTCCGGCGACGCCGCCGGCCTGGCCGCCACGGTGACCGGCCTCGCGGGCGAGCGGGTGGCCTCCGCGGCCTGGAACGCCACCGGCGACGAGACCACGATGCCCGCCTCCGAGCGCGGCTCCTGAAGCGGGCCGCGCGCCTAGCTAAGGTCCAGACCAGACGTGCACATCCTCCAGGAGATCGGTTCGTACGCCGGGTTCGCGGCGGTCGTAGGCCTGGCGATTCTCTCCGCGCTCTACTTCTCCCAGGCGCGTGACGTCAAGCGTCTGCGCGACTGGGCCGGCCGGGCGCCGGAGCGGGCTGCCGAGATCGACTCCGGCGGCCGCGCCGTGGCCGCCGTGCCCGTGGCCGCGCGACCGCAGCCGCAGGTACGGCCGGCTCAGCCGGCCCCCGGGGTCGCTCCCGCCGCGGCGGCGGCAGCGGCCGGGGCAGCGCCCGCCGCGGCCGCGGGCCCAGCGGCCGCCGCGGCCGGCAACGGGAGCGAGGAGCCCGAGGACGAAGAGGACTTCGCCGGCGACGAGGTGGCCGCGCAGGGCGCCCCGCAGGCCGCGGGCGCCAACGGCGACGACGAGGACGACGAGGACGACCTGGACGACGCCGAGGAGCAGACGAGCGTGGCCCCGGCCGCGGCCACCGCGGCGGGAGCGGTCGCGTCGGGCGCCGGCACGGCCGAGCGCGGCGCGGCCACGGGCCAGGGCGCCGCGGCCCCGGCCTCCGCGTCCCCGGCCACCGGCGACACCGGCACCGGCGCCAAGGTCCTCCCCGCACGCCGCCCCGTACCGCCGGTGCGCCCGCGGCCCACGATCCCGCCGCGCACCCCGCCGCCGCGCCCCGGCCAGACCTCCGTGCTCACCCAGCCGCCCGGCTCCCGCCCGCCAGCCCGCGCGGGCCGGCGCGGCCTCGCCCCGCGCTATATCGCGTTGATCGTCGCGGGCATCGTGATCCTCGGGCTCGGCGGCACCGTCGGCGTGCTCCAGCTCACCAAGACGAAGAGCAAGACGAACCAGGGCAAGGTCGTGCCGGACACCAACGTGGGCGATCCCACCCGCTCGCCCGACAAGCCGGAGAGTGCACGGGTCAACCCGGCCAACGTAACCGTCACTGTGCTCAACGCCACGAGCACGACCGGCCTGGCTCAGCGCATCCTCTCGCGGCTCGAGGTCGCCGGCTTCCAGCGCGGCAACAGCGGCAACGCCGTCCAGCGGCAGCGCGCCGAGTCGGTCGTGATGTACAAGCCGGGGCAGCAGCCCGCCGCCCGGGCGGTCGCGCGCAAGCTGGGGATAGGCTCGACCGAGGCGATCGACGCTCAGGGCCAGCAGCTCGCGGGCTCGGCCGGGGTCGTGGTCGTGCTCGGGGCCGACAAGGCCAACCAGTAGGTGCCGGACTTCCTGGAGCTGCCGCGCCGGCCCGGCAAGCCGCGCGAGACCGGCCTCACTCACGTGATCGACACCGGGCTCTCGAACGCGGAGGCACACGGGCTGGTGGAGAGCGCGGGCGACTACATCGACCTCGTGCGCCTCGGCTGGGGCACCGCCTACGTGGCGCGCGACCTCCAGGCCAAGCTCGCCACCTACCGCGAGGCAGGGGTCCCGGTGATGCTCGGCGGAACGCTCACCGAGCTGGCCTGGCTCCAGGGTCGCGTGGAGCCGCTGCGGGCCTGGCTCGTGGAGCTCGGCATCGACCACGTGGAGGTCTCCGGGGGCACGGTGGCCATCCCGGACGAGGACAAGCTCGCGCTGATCGAGCAGCTCGCCGCGGACTTCACGGTCTTCGCCGAGGTGGGGGAGAAGGACCCCGCGGCGCTGCTCGCGCCCTACCGCTGGGTGGATCTCATCCGCTCGGCGCTCGACGCGGGCGCCACCTGGGTCACCTGCGAGGGGCGGGCCACCGGCGACGCCGGCCTCTACCGGCCCGACGGCGAGCCGCGCACCGGGCTGATCGACGAGATCGTGCACGAGGTCGATCCCACCCGGCTGATCTTCGAGGCGCCGCAGAAGCACCAGCAGATCTGGTTCATCCACCAGCTCGGCGCGGCGGTCAACCTCGGCAACGTGCTGCCCGCCGACGTGCTGTCGCTCGAGACGCTCCGCGTCGGGCTGCGCGCCGACACCCTCGAGCTGTTCCACGGCCGCCCGCCGGCCGGCGGCGCTTGATCCTCCTCGCCCGCCACGGCGAGACCGACGACAACGCTCCGCCGCGGCGCGTTCAGGGCCGGCTCGACCCGCCGCTGAACGGCCGCGGCCGCGAGCAGGCGCGCGCGCTCGCGCTGAGGGCGGCCGAGCACCCGATCGTGGCGCTCTGGTCGAGCAACCAGCGCCGCGCGATCGAGACCGCGGCGATCGTGGGGGCCGAGCTGGGCCTCGAGGCCCGGGTGGACCCGCGCCTGGCCGAGGCCGACTGGGGCGACTGGCAGGGCCGGCTCGTGGACGACATCGCCCGCGAGGAGCCGGAGCGCTGGGAGCGCTTCCTCCGCGCGGAGCCGGACTGGCGCTTTCCCGGGGGCGAGTCGCTCGAGGAGCACGTGCAGCGGACCTGGGCCGCGCTCGACGACATCGCGGCCGAGGGCGTGCTCGCGCTCGCCGTCTGCCACGGCGGCACGATCCGCTGCGCGCTCGCGCGCGAGCATCCGGAGGGAATCGCGGGACTCGGCACGCACCCGATTCCCAACGGGGCGCTCGTCCCGCTCGGGTGAGCGCGCCCGTCCCGCTCGGGTGAGCGGACAAGCGCGCCTGGATACGCTCCCGGCGTGTCGAGCAGCGCTGCCGCCCGCGTGGTCTTCGTGCTGCTCGTGGCGGCCACGGGCGCGGCGTTCTTCGTCACGCAGAAGCTGAAGACGAGCGACCCGGTGGTCAAGCGGCTCGCGCTCCAGCGCTTCTTCTCGCCCAACGGCGATGGCCGCAAGGAGAGCGCGGGCATCTCGTTCCAGCTGCCCAAGGGCGACCGCGTGACGGTGGACGTGGTCAACGCCGGGGGCGACCGCGTACGCCGGCTGACCGATGGGCGGCGGCTGCACGCGGGCACGCACAGCCAGACCTGGGACGGCCGCAACGACCGCGGGCGTGTGGCGCCCGACGGGACCTACTACGTGCGCGTGTCGCTGCGCGACCAGGGCCGCGCCATCACCGGCGCGCGCGGGATCGTGCTCACCACCAGGGCGCCCCGGGCGCGGCTGGTGTCGGCGCGCCCCGGGGTGGTCGCGGCCGCCCGGCGCGTGCCGGTCACGATCCGCTTCACCGGCCCGGCCGTCGTGCGCCCGGTCTTCCGCGTATGGCGGACCGACGGCCGCGTGCGCCAGGTGGCGAGCTTCACGGTTCCGCGCGGCGAGCACGCCGGCACCTGGGACGGGACACTCGGCGGCCGTCCGGCGCCGGAGGGCAGCTATGCGTTCTCGGTCACCGTCCGCAACCGCGCCCTGGTCGAGGGCTCGGCGCCCAGGCGGCTCCCGCCCACCCGGAGCGAGGCGCGCCCGGGAACCGGCGTGCGGATCGCCGGCCCGGAGCCGGTGCTGCCGATCGAGGCGGTGGCCGCGGGGGCGGTCGCCAAGATCCCGCTGCTCGGCTCGACCGGCACGCTCCCCTGGCGGCTCACCCGCGTGGGGTCCAACCACGTGCTGCGCCGGGGCACGGACCGCGGCGGCCAGGTGGCGTTCCGGATACCGCGCGGGGTTCCGGCGGGCGAGTACGTGGTGCGGATCGCAGCCGGCCGGCGCCCGCTGCACGTGCCGCTCACCGTGCGCAAGCCCACGACCGCGAAGGTGCTGGTGGTGGTTCCGGCGATCGCTTGGCAGGGCCGCAACCCGGTCGACGACGACCTCGACGGCTTCGCCGACACGCTCGACGTGGCGCGCTCGGTGCCGCTCACCCGGCCGCTGGCCCGCGGCGCTCTGCCGGCGCGCTTCGGCAGCCAGATCGAGCCGCTGCTCGGCTTCCTCCAGCGGAGCAGGCTGCGCTACGACATCGACACCGACGTGGGGCTGGCACGGCAGGGCGGCGCGCCGGACCTGAGCGCGCGCAGCGGTGTGCTGCTGGCCGGCGACGAGCGCTGGCTCCCCGCCGCGATGGGCCGCGCGCTGCGCGGGTACGTGGAGCGCGGCGGCACCGTGGTGTCGCTCGGCACGGACTCGCTGCGCCGCCAGGTGGTGCTGGGCACGGGCGCGCTCATGTCCCCGACCGGGCCCGCCGGGGAGTCGATCTTCGGGGAGGACACCCGTCCGCTCACGAGCCTGCTCGCGCCGCTCGTGGCCACGCAGGACGGCCTCGGCCTGTTCACGGGGACGGACGGGGTGGTCGGGCTGTTCACCCGCTTCGAGCAGGCGGAGCGCCCGGCGACCGGCGGGCGGCTGCTCGTGAACGCGGGCCGCGATCCGGCCAAGCCGGCGTTCGCGGCGTACCGGTTCGGGCGCGGGCTGTTCATCCGCGTGGGCACGCCGGAGTGGAGCCGTTCGCTCCGCGGGCGGCCGGAGGCGGCGGCGGTGATGAGGCGGATATGGACGCGACTGGAGCGCTAGCCCTCCCGCTCGCGGCCGCCACGGCGGTCAAGGGCGTGGGCGGGATTGCCGCGGCCGTCGCCGTGGCCGGCACGTTCCTGCTGCCCGAGCCGCGCCGCCGTGCGCTCGCGGCCGTCCTCGCCCTCGTGCTCGCGCCGGTGATGGTGGTCACCGAGCTGTGGGACACCTCGCAGCTGCGCACCCTGCGCGACAACCCCACGCGAGCCGGAGTGGCCGCGGCCGCCGCGGCGATCGCGGTGGTGGCACTCGCCGCGCTCCTGCGCCGCCGCCCCGGCCTCCTGCCCGTGCTCGCGGTGCTCGCGCTTCCGGTTCGCATCCCGCTCGATACCGGCGGCAGCTCCGCCAACCTGCTGGTACCGCTCTACTGGGTCGTGGCGGCGGGCGTGCTGGCGTTCGCCCTCGACCGCCTGCGCGGCGGCGGGAGCTGGACCGAGCGCAAGCCCACCACGCCCGAGCTCGCGCTGATCGGCTTCGTGGTGCTGTACGCGGTCCAGTCGCTCTACTCGACCGACTTCGAGCAGGCGCTCAAGAACCTCGCGTTCTTCTACGTGCCGTTCGCCCTCCTGCTGCGGCTGCTCACGGCGGTGCCGTGGTCGCCGCGGGTGGTCAAGCGCTGCTTCGCAGCGGCGATCGTGATGGCGGTGGTGTTCGTGGCGATCGGGTTCTTCGAGTACGCCACCAAGAACCTGCTCTGGAACAGCCGCGTGATCGAGTCGAACCAGTTCGAGTCGTACTTCAGGGTCAACTCGCTCTTCTTCGACCCGAACATCTACGGGCGCTTCCTGGCGATCGTGATGGTCGGCCTCGCCGCCGCGCTGCTGTGGGCGCGCAGCGGCCGCGCGGTGGCGGTCTCGGGAGCGCTCCTGGCGCTGCTCTGGGCCGGGCTGCTGCTCACCTTCTCGCAGTCGAGCTTCGCCGCGCTGCTCGTGGGGCTGGCCGCCCTGGCCGCTCTGCGCTGGAGCTTCCGGCGGGTGGCCGCGGGGCTCGGCCTGTGCGCGGCGGCGGCGGTCGTGGCCGCGCTGGCGCTCGGGATCGGCTCGCACTCGGTGGACAAGTCCTCGGGCAACCGCTTCGACCTGATCAAGGGCGGCCTGTCGATGGTGGCCGACCGCCCGCTCTGGGGCTACGGGTCCGGCTCCTTCGCGGAGCGCTTCCGCGCACGTGAGGGGGCCAGCTCGCGCCGCGCCGCCTCGGCATCGCACACGATCCCGATCACGGTGGCGGGGGAGCAGGGCGTGCTCGGCCTGGCCGCCTACCTGGCGGTCGTGGTGGTGTCCCTGCGGCTGCTGTTCAGCGGGCTCGGGCCGCTCACGGGCCGCGACCCGCCGGCGCGGCTCGTCACGCGCGCGTTCCTGGCCGCCGCCTTCGCCGCGCTCGTGTTCCACACGCTGCTCTACGCGGCGTTCCTCGAGGACCCGATCGCCTGGACGCTGCTCGCGATCGGGATCGTGCTGCTGAGGCCTACCTCTTCTGGAACTGGCTCGGATCCAGGCGGCGCTTCGGATGCTTCCGGTGGGGCCGCGCCTTCGGGCGGGGCTGCGCCTTCCGCCGGTGGGGCCGCGCCTTAGGCGGTTTACGGGCCACCCGGCCCCGCGGCTCGAAGCCGTAGAGCGACGAGTAGCCGGTGATGTAGAGGCGCCGCCCGTCGGAGATCGCCGGGTTGAAGGCGCCGCTCGAGAGCTTGAAGACGCGCCGCCCGCTGCGCACGTCGAGCCCGCTCGTCGTCTTGTTGCCAAGCTCAGAGAAGTAGACGACTCGACCGATCACCGTGGGCGCGCCCGAGATCCGGCCCCTGGCGTTGTACTTCCAGCGCACGTTGCCGGAGCGCGCGTCGAGCGCGTAGAAGTTCTGGTCGTAGGAGCCGATGTAGACGGTCGGCGGCGTGCCCTTCACGTTCGCCACGGCGGGCGCGGCGTACACGTAGGCGCCGGTCCGGTGGCGCCACGCCAGCTGGCCGGTGCGCGCTGAGAACGAGTACACGAAGCCGTCCGTGTTGCCGATGTACACGCGCCCGTACTTGACCGCGGCGGTGGAGTAGAAGTTGCCCGAGCGCCCGAAGCTGCGGCCCTGGGTCCCGCTCTGCCAGATCCGCTTGCCGTTCTTCGCCTGGAGCGCGGTCACCTGGCCGTTGTAGTCGCCGAAGTAGAGCCGGCCGCCGGAGTAGGCGAGCCCGCCCTTCACCGCGCCGCCGGCCCTGTAGGTCCAGAGGATGCGGCCGGTGGCGGCCTTGATCGCGTACACGGTCCCGTCCTCGGAGCCGACGTAGAGCGTGCCCTCGATCACCACCGGCGAGGACTCGCTGCGGGACGGGAGGTTGCGCTTCCAGCGCCGCTTGCCGTCCTTCGCGCGCAGCGCCGTGATCCGCTTGGAGAGCGTGGCGATGTAGAGGTCGCCGCGGTAGAAGGCGGGGGAGGAGGCGTTCAGGCTCCCCACGCGGGTCTTCCAGCGGACCTTGCCGGTGCCGGCGTCGACGGCGCGGGCCACGCCGTCGTTGGGCACCACGTAGAGCACGCCGTTGGCCAGCACCGGCTGGAACTCGATCAGGTGGCCGAGCTTGGCGAGCCAGACGCGCTTGAACGGGGGGTGCACGGCGGGGGCGTCCAGGTAGCGGGTGCGCTCGGGCGTGTAGCCGTAGACCGGCCAGCTCAGCTGCTTGGGCTTGGGCGGCTTGGGCGTCGTGCCCGAGTCGGTGAACTCCACGTTCGGGTTCGACACGTTCCCCGGCTCGCCACCCAGCGCGAGGTACAGGCCCAGGGCGGTCCCGCCCGCGAGGAGCGCGAGCGCGAGCAGCACGAACGGCCAGCGCCGGCGCCGCCGGCTGCCTGGTTCAGGGTCGGGCACCCCGTCGATGCTACGAAACGGGGGAGCCGCCGCTCGCCGCGCGCTGCCGGTTGTATGCCTCCGCGGCGTCGCGGATCCCCTCGCCGCGGCCGGGCCGCAGCGCCCGCCGGGCGTGCAGGAGGTAGCGGCGCGGATCGTGGCCCGGGAGCACCAGCGCCGCGAGCGCCCGCAGCAGGTACGGCCACGCCGTGAGCACGCGCACCAGGGCCGCCCGCCCGGGGCCGTGGTGCTTGCGCATGTAGCGGTCGCGGTTGCGGTGGAACTCCACGATCCGGCGCTCCGCCGCGGCGAGGTCGGTCGCCAGCTGCTCGTGGTGGATCGCCCGCGCCTCGGGCACGAGCAGGATCCGCCAGCCGGCGTCGTGCAGCCGCTTCTCGAAGTCGGTCTCGTCGGAGTAGACGAAGAACTGCGGGTCGAGGTAGGCGACCTCGGCCGCCGCCGCGCCCCGCACGAGCATCGCGCTCGACTGGGCCCAGCCCACCTCGCCGCCGCCCTGCACCACCAGCCGCCGGTGCAGCAGGAGCGCGGCCGCCGCCGCCGTGCCCACGCCGGGGAGCCGCCACGCGCATGGCTGGGGGTTGCCGTGCGGGTCGAGCAGCTGAGCCGCCGCAACGGCCGCGCGCGGGTCGGCCTCGAGTGCGGCGAGCAGCGCAGCGGGAGCGCCGTCGAGCAGCTCGGCGTCCTCGTTCAGCAGCAGCGCGTACTCGCCGCGCGCCTGCTTCAGGAGGGTGGAGTCGTTCTCGGCTTTGCCGGTGCGGCGGTCGAGGGCGATCAGCCGGATGTCGCCGCTCCGCGCCCGCACCGCCTCGGCCGAGCCGTCGCCGGAGGCGTTGTCGAGCACGAGCACCTCCCGGTCCACGCCCGGCGGATGGGTGCGCTCGATGGCATCGAGGCAGCGCATGAGCAACTCGCGCCCGTTGGTGTTGACGACGCAGTACGAGATCACGACGTGCGCAATGATCGCGCCCCGTGCGAATCCAGCTAGTCGACCCCTCCGCGTACACCCCGCCCTACGACCACGCGCTGGCCGCGGCCCTGGCGCGGGCCGGGGCCGACGTGGAGCTCGTCACGAGCCGGTTCCAGTACGGGCCGGTGCCGCGCGGGGAGGGCTACCGGGTCAGCGAGCTCTTCTACCGCCGGACCACGGCGCGCGGGCTCGATGCGCGCGGCCGGATGGCCACCAAGCTCGCCGAGCACGTGCCCGACATGCTGCGCTACCGCCGCCACGCCGAGGCCGCCGACGTCGTGCACTGGCAGTGGCTCACCGTCCAGCCGCTCGATGTCTGGCTCCTGCCGCCCGGGCGCCCGCGCGTGCTCACCGCTCACGACGTGATCCCGCGCGAGCCGCGCCCGGGCCAGGTCGCGGCCACCCGCCGCCTCGCCGACCGGATGGACGCGGTGGTGGTCCACTCGGAGAGCGGCGCGGCTCGCCTGCGCGACGAGCTGGGCCTCGACCGCGAGCGCATCCGCGTGATCCCGCACGGCGCGTTCGACTACCTCACCCGCCTCGGCGACGAGCGCCCGCTGCCGCCCGAGCTGGCCGCGGTCGAGGGCCCGGTCGTCCTGTTCTTCGGCCTGCTGCGCCCGTACAAGGGAGTCGACGTGCTGCTGGAGGCGTTCCGCGAGCTGGACGGCGCGGAGCTGTGGGTCGTCGGGATGCCGCGGATGCCGATCGAGCCGCTGCGCGAGGCCGCGGCCCGCTGCCGCGCCACCGTGCGCTTCGTGCCGCGCTTCGTCACCGACCCGGAGATCCCGGCGTTCTTCCGCCGCGCTGACATCGTGGTGCTGCCCTACCGCGAGATCGACCAGTCCGGCGTGCTCTACACGGCGCTGGCGTTCGGCAAGCCGATGGTCCTCTCGTCGGTGGGCGGCTTCGTGGAGGTGGCGGAGGAGCACGGCGCGGGGCGGCTGGTGCCGCCGGGCGATCCCGCGGCGCTGGAGGCGGCGCTGGCCGAGCTGCTGAGCGACGAGGAGGAACGCTCGCGCCTGGCCGAGGCCGCGCGGCGGGCCGCGGCAGGCCCGTACTCGTGGGACCGCATCGCGGAGCGGACCATGTCGCTCTACCGCGACCTGCTCGGGGCCGGGCCGCTCCCGTAGCCTCCTCCCGAGTGCTCGACGTTGCCGTTCTCGGACCCGGCGGAGTGGGCGGCTTCCTGGCCGCCGCGCTCGAGCGCGCCGGGTCGCGCGTGACGGTGGTGGCCCGCGGCCCCACGGCCGAGGCCATCGCCGCGGGCGGCATCGACGTGGAGAGCGTGCGGCTCGGGCCGATGCGAGCCGAGCCCGCCGCGGTCACCACGCTCGACCGCGACGCGGACGTGCTGATCGTCGCCGTAAAGGCCACCGGGCTGGCGGAGTCGCTCGAGCGGATCCGCGGCGAGCCGCACCTGGTGGTGCCGATGCTGAACGGCCTCGACCACCTCGGGCCGCTGCGCGAGCGCTTCGGCCCGCGCGCCGTGGCGGCCTCGATCCGGATCGAGTCGACGCGGATCACGCCCAACCGCATCGAGCAGACGAGCCCGTTCCTGGTGGTGGAGATGGCCACCGGCAACCCGCGCATGAGCCCCGCCATCCACGCGTTCGCGGACGTGCTGAACGAGGCCGGGATCTCGGCCCGGGTACGCCGCTCCGAGCCCGACGTGATGTGGGGCAAGCTGGTGCGCCTCTGCGCGCTCGCGCTGACCACCACCGCGCACGACCGCCCGCTCGGCCCGATCCGCGCGGACCCCGAGCTGCGCGCCGACCTCGAGGCGTGCGTGCGCGAGGCGGCGGCCGTGGCGCAGGCGGACGGCGCCGAGGCGGATCCCCACAGGACGCTGGCGGAGCTCGAGGACGCACACGCCGAGCTCGACAGCTCGATGCACCGCGACGTGGAGGCCGGCCGCGAGCCCGAGCTGGACGCGATAGCGGGCTCCGTGCTGAGGGCGGCCGCCCGCCACGGCCTGAGCTGCCCGACGATCGACCGGCTGGCGAAGCAGATCGCGAACCGCGCCCCTCCGGGGAGCCTGACCCCATAAGCTCGCCCCACCCGGCGAATCAGAGGAGGCTCGGATGGTTGCCCGCGTCACGCATGTCCACGTCAAGCCCGAGGACGTCGACGAGTCGGTAGCGCTCTTCGACGAGTCCGTGATCCCGGCGGCCGAGCAGGAGGAGGGCTTCGCGGGCGCGCTGCTGCTCGTCAAGCCCGACGGCCACGCCCTCGTGATCGACCTGGCCGACTCCCTCGAGCACGCGCAGGCCAACGAGCGCAGCGGCTTCTATCAGAGCCAGATCGCCAAGTTCGCGGACAAGATCGTCGACCGGCCCACGCGCGAGCTGTACGAGGTGAAGGTGGCCAAGGGCGTGCGCGGCGGGCTGGACCTGCTCGTATAAGCGGCGTGCTCAAGGCCGTCTTCTGGGGGTCCGCCGCCCTCATCGTGTACACGCACGCCGGCTATCCGCTGGTCCTGTCGCTGGCCGCCCGCGCCCGCCGCCCGCGCGAGCCGGCCCCGCCCCGAACCCTCCCGCGCGCGTCCCTGATCGTGGCCGCCTACGACGAGGAGCAGGTGATCGAGGACAAGGTGCGCAACGCGCTCGAGCTCGACTACCCGCGCGAGCGGCTCGAGCTGATCGTGGCCTCCGACGGCTCAACCGACCGCACCGTGGAGCTGGCGCGGGCGGCGGGCGCCGACCTCGTGCTCGAGCTCCCGAACGGCGGCAAGGTGCGCGCCCAGGACCAGGGGGTCGAAAGGGCGAGCGGGGAGATCCTCGCGTTCTCGGACGCCAACACGTCGCTCGAGCCCGACGCGCTCAGGCGGCTGGTCGAGCCGTTCGCAGACCCCAAGGTGGGCTACGTGTGCGGACAGGTGCGCTTCGACCCGGACGGCCCCAACCAGGAGGGCGCCTACTGGCGCTACGAGGTGGCCATTCGCGATCTCGAGTCGAGGCTCGCGGGAGTCACGGCCGGCAACGGCGGCCTCTACGCCACCCGCAGGGACTCCTACATCGTGGTCGACCCGCGCATGGGCCACGACCTCTCGTTCCCCTTCAACATGGTCAAGCGCGGCTGGCGCGCGCTGTACGAGCCGCGCGCGCAGGCCCGCGAGAAGGCCACGCCCGACAACCTCGCCGAGGGCCGGCGCAAGCGCCGCATGATGAGCCACATGTGGCCGATCGTGCTCGAGGGCGGCATGCTCTCCCCGCGCGGCTACGGGCCCGTCTACGCGTGGCAGCTCCTCTCCCACCGCGTGCTGCGCTACGCAACGCCGTTCCTCCACCTCGCCGCGCTCGCCACGAACGCCGCCCTGCTCGGCCGCGGCCGCGTCTACGCCGTCACGTTCGCCATCCAGGCCGGCGTGGGCGCGGCCGCGCTGCTCGCGGTCGTGGTCCCCTGGCGCCCGTTCCGTCTCGCGCAGTACTACGTGCTCGTGACCGGCTCGATCCTCGGCGGGCTGTGGGACTGGCTGCGCACCGGCACGCCGGCCGCGTGGGAGAAGGCCGAGGGCACCCGGTGACGCGCGCGTTCGACCTGCTCGTGGCCGCCGCCGCGCTTGTGATCGCGAGCCCGGTGCTGGCTGCGGCGGCGATAGCGATCCGGCTCGAGTCGAAGGGCTCGCCGATCTACCGCCAGCGGCGCGTGGGCCGCCACGGCGAGCCGTTCGAGATGATCAAGCTGCGCACGATGGTGGCGGGGGCCGAGCGGATCGGGGCCGGCATGGCGGTGAACGTGGGCGACCCGCGCATCACCCGCGTGGGCGCCGTGCTGCGCCGCTTCTCGCTCGACGAGCTGCCCAACCTCGTGAACGTGCTGCGCGGCGAGATGTCGATCGTGGGCCCGCGCCCCACGATCCAGGCGCAGGTCGACCAGTACACGCCCGAGCAGCGCCGGCGCCTGGAGGTCAAGCCGGGCATCACCGGCTGGGCGCAGGTGAACGGCCGCGCCTCGCTGCCGTGGCACGAGCGCATCGAGCTCGACGTCTGGTACGTGGAGCACCGCTCGCTGCGCCTCGACGTGAGGATCCTCGCCAGGACGGTCCGGATGCTCGCCACAGGCGACGGCCTCTACAAGGGAGAGACGGGCGGATGGAAGCCGAGCGCGTAGCCGTCCTGCTCACGGGCGTGGGCAAGCGCTACGACATCGTGAGCGTGTTCGCCCAGCACGCGTTCACGATCGCCGCCGACCCGAGCCCGCTCGCGCCCGCGCGCCTCGCGGCCGACCTTCGCGTTGCCCCGCCGCGCATCGACGACCCCGGCTACGTGCCGTTCCTCCAGGACCTCGTGGAGGAGCACGGCGTGGGGGCCGTGGTGCCGCTCACCGACCTCGACATCGAGGTGCTGGCCCGCGCGGACCTGCCCGCGTTCGTGCCCGCGCCCGAGGTCTGCCGCGCCACCTACGACAAGTACGAGACCCACGAGCTGCTGCTGCGCCTGGGCCTCCCGAGCCCGCCCACGGTCCTCCCGGGCGAGGAGCCGGGCTCCTACCCGGTGATGGTCAAGCCGCGCCGCGGCTCCGGCGCCCGCTCGATCCACCCGGCCGCGGACCGCGAGCAGATGGAGTTCTTCGTGCGGTACGTGGACGAGCCGGTGATGGTGCAGCGGCTGATGGGCGGGGACGAGTTCTCGATCGACATCCTCTGCGACCTCGACGGCCGCTGCCTGAACGCGATCCCGCGCACGATGATCGAGTCTCGCGGCGGGGAGTCGATCAAGGGCACGGTGATCGCCGACCCCGAGCTGGTCGAGCTCGGCCGGGCCGTGGCCGAGGCGTTGCCGGTGCGCGGCCCGTGCACGGTGCAGGCGTTCCGCGACCCCGAGATGGGCCTCGGGATCACCGACGTGAACACGCGCTTCGGCGGCGCCTTCCCCGCGCCGATGTACGCGGCCCGCCCCGGCCGCACCTACCCCGAGCTGATCTGCCGGATGGCGGCGGGCGAGCGGATCGAGCCGCACGTGGGCGAGTTCGACGCCGGCATGACGTTCACGCGCTGGTTCTGGCAGACGGAGCTGGACGAGAACCACGAGCCCACCGGCCGCGACATCGTGGCCGGCGGCCCGCGCCCGCCGCGCTGACTACGGCAGGATCCTGAAGCTCGCGTGCACCGGCTTGCCCTGCGCGGGGGCGCCGACCAGGCGGTAGCCGCCGGGGGCGAGCGGCTTACCGCCCACACGGCCCGTGAACCTGAACGAGTTCGACCCGGCCTCGCCGGGGTGAGCGAAGCTGCCCTTGACCGGCTTGTAGATCGAGCAGCGCTTGCCGGTCCTGTTTGTCTTCGACTCCTGCCGGCACTTGCCGCCGCTCACGCGGCCGGCGATCGCCCGCTCGACTCCGAACGCCATTGTGGCGGCGCCGGTCAGCCGGTAGGTGACCTTCGTGCCGGCCGGCTTCTTCTTGGCCGCGATGCTGAGGCCGCTCTTCGCGGGCGTGAAGCTCGCCGGCGCCAGCTTGAGCTGCGACGCCACCGGAACGAGCGGAGTGCCCGAGCCGCCGGGGTTGCCCCCGCCGTTGTTCAATCCGCCGGGGTCGCCGCCCGATCCGCCGCCGCCGCCGGCGGCGCCGAGCAGCCGTATGACGGTGAAGTCGGCAGGAGCGCTGCTGGATGTCCCGAGGGCAACGGCTCCCACGACGATCCCGCCCTCGGGTTGGATCGCCACCGAGGTCGCCGCCTCGAAGTCGGTGGGCAGGTCGATGATCGACCTGCCGTTCGTGCCGAACGAAGGGTCGACCTTGCCGTCGGGGAGCAGGCGAGCCACGGCGATGCTGTGATTCGAAACGCCGACGAGAACGATCTTCCCGTCGGGCTGGAGCGCCATTTCGTTCGCGGCCTCGCTCTGGCCGACCCTGAAGTTCACCACTGCCTTGCCCCCGTCGCCGAACGAGGGGTCGAAGTTGCCGGACGGGACCGACAGGCGCTCGACCGCGAAGTCGTCATCGCCGTTCACATCGGTCGATCCGGCCACGAGGATCTTCCCGTCGGGCTGGAGCGCGACCGCATTCCCGCTGTCGCGGCTGCCCGGGCCGAACCCGCCGATCGACTTGCCGCCGTCCCCGAACTGGCTGTCCAAGGTGCCGTCGGTCTTCAGACGAGCGACGGCGAAGTCACGGCTCCCGTTGACGTCCGTGGTTCCGGCGAGCACGATGCTGCCGTCCGGTTGGAGCTGCATGTCCGTGGCCCCCTCCAAGCCGCCGAATGAGGTGACCCTCCTTCCGCCGGCCCCGAAGGCGCCATCGAAGTTCCCGGACGGATCGAGCAGACGGGCCGTGGCGAAGCGCCGCTGGCCCGCTGTGTCGGTGCTGCCGGCCGCAAGGATCTTGTCGTCGGGCTGAAGTGCGACTGCGTACGCGATGTCGTTGCTGCCGGAGGAGATGTCGCCGATGGACTTGCCGTTTATGCCGAAGCTCCCGTCGACGTTTCCGTCGCTCTTCAGCCGCGTCACCGCGAAGTCCTGGTCTCCGCCGGGGTTGTACGTGAAGCCCGCCAGCACCGGCCTGCTCTGCGAGTCGACCGCCACGTCGAGGGCCTCCGAAGTGTGCCTGAAGGGCACGACGGTCTTGCCCTCGGCGCCGAACGAGTTGTCCAGAGCGCCCGTGGCGCTCAATCGGGCGGCGGCGAAGACCAGGCCTCCCCCCAGGTTGCTGAACCCGGCCAGCACTATCCCTCGATCGCCCTGTAGCGCGAGCGACGACAGCTGGTCGCTGCTGTTGCCGAAATCGACCACGCTCTCGCCGCCGGTCCCGAACGACGGGTCGAGCGTGCCGGCCGCCGCGCCCATCGCGGCGGGAGCCGCGGCGGCGGCGAGGGCGAGGCAGGTCAGGGCGGGAAGGACGGCGCGGAGGAGCGCTCGTTCAATCGCGTGGCGGTGCCGCGGGGGCCGGTCGAGTCCGATGAGCGACCCTACACCGCCAGGTGCGCACGCGCCAGGGCTGCGGCGCGGTCAGCGCTTGGCGGGCGGCGGCGCGGGAGGCTCGCCGGTGGTCGACCCGCCGCTGCGCGGCACGCGCAGGTAGTACGTGACCGACCGCGAGGGCCCGTTCGCGCCGTCGCCGCCGAAGAGCGCGGCGGCTCGATACAGCCCCACGTCCCGGAAGCGGACCTTCTTCAGGAACGAGCCGTCGCCGTGCGCCGCCACCGTGCGCCCGTAGAAGCGCGTCCACACGCCGCCCTTCTTCTTCTCCACCAGCACCGAGAGCGACTGCTTGACCGGGTTGACCGCGCCGCGCAGCTTCACGTTCGTCCCCTTTGCGATCTGCTTCTGCGGGCGCTGGAGCGTGATCTGGACCCCCGGCCGCTCGGCCACCGGCGCGCCGGCCACGCGCCGGCGAAGGTCGGGCAGCTGGTTGTAGAGCGCCTGGCCGGGGCAGGCCGTGTTGTTCGCGTCGCGGTGCCCTGACACGCGCTGGAGCGTGGCCACCTGGCCGGCGGCGTACTTGCTCGCGGGGCCGCCGTTCGACACCACGGTCGTGGTCCCGCTCGTGGGCTGCCCGTGCAGCGGCAGCTTCCAGCGGATCAGCCGCGTCATCGCCTGCATGGCCTCCTCGCTGGCGGGCGTCGAGCTGTAGTCGCCGATGTTCGAGACCGCGAACGACTGAGTGTTCATGCCCTCGGTGTGGGCGCCCACCACCGCCTTGTCGATGCCGCCCGCGCGCCCCTCCCAGAGGCGCCCGAACTTGTCGACGAGGAAGTTGTAGCCGATGTCGTTCCACCCGTTCGAGTCGCGGTGGTAGTGGCAGATCGAGAGCAGCATCGCGGGAACCTGGTCGGCCGTGTAGTCGTTCGCGCTCACCGTGTGGTGCACGAACGCCACCTTCACCTCGCGGTAGGCCGGGGCGGCCCGCGGCGTGCACTGGCCGTTCTCCCACGACGAGCGCGGGGCGATCTCGGGCTGCGCGTCCTGCGCCCTGGCGCTGCCGGCGCCCAGCAGCGAGGCCACCGTGCTGAAGCCCGTGTGCGCCGCACGTCGCAGCGCGGTCTTCACGCGGTCGGCGGCCGTGGCGCTGCCCATGGTGTTCACGAAGTGCATCCGCAGCCCCGGCACCTGGCGCGAGAGCCGGTACTGAAGCTGGTCGGCCTCGCCCGCCCAGATCGGGTCGGACGAGCTGCCGGGCCGCGGGTGCTCGCCCAGGCCGGGGTCGGGAGCATGGTCCGCGCCGCCGCCCACCGGGACCCACTTGCTCCAGCCCCCGCCGTCGCGGCGCACGCGCATGGAGATCCGCGGCTCGGCGGAGCCGCTCCAGTGCAGCCCCACGAGGTTGAAGCGCTTGGGCGCGCGCAGCACCGGCGAGCGCACGGGGCCGCTGCCGGCGGCGTGCAGCGCGGGGGCGGCCATCTCGAAGTCGAGCGCGCGCGGCTGGTAGGGCCGCACGGAGAGGGCCGGGGCGACGACGAGCAGCAGCACGCCGACTGCGCCCGCGGCAAGCAGGAGGGTTCGCCGCATCACAGGGTTCGGAACACGCTACCCGTCCGCCTGTTGCGGACTGAGAGACCTGTTGCGTGTAAGAGGTTCCTAAGCGCTGGCCCGGCTCGGCGGGTCCTCGACCGCACCCGCCGGGTGGCGCCAGCACTCGTCCAGGAAGCGTGCGATCTCGCCGGTCAGGCGCGCCGGAGCCAGCCGCAGCTCGAGCATCGAGTTGGCCTCGATCAGCCGCCCGTTGCGCAGCTCGCGCACGAGCATGTCCGAGTCCGAGAACGGGTGTATCGGGTCACGCCCGTGCCCGATCACCAGCGACCGCGCCTCGATCTGGGCGCGCTCGCCGCGCGGCGGCGCGGTGCGGCCGAAGAACAGCCCCTGAAGCACGGCGGCGCTCGGCGCCGGGTCGCGGCTCACCCACTCGAGGCCCACGTCGGTCAGCTGGGAGAGCCCGCGCGGCACGCGGCTCATCGCCCGGCTGAGGAGGCGCGTGACCGGCGCGCCGAAGGTCACGGCCACCATCAGCGGCGTGAACGCCAGCGCGCAGCCGAGCAGCGCGTTGTCGAGCACCGGCATCTCGATCACGAGGCCCTGCATCCGCTCCGGCGCCTGCACCGCGGCCTCGAGCGTCACGTTGGCGCCGAGGGAGGTTCCGCCCACCACCGCGCGCTCGATCTCGAGGTGCTCGAGGAGCGCGATCGCCTGCGCGCCGAACTGCGGCATGGAGTAGCGCCACATGTCGCGCGGCTGGTCGGATTCGCCGTGCCCGAGCAGGTCGAGGGTGATCACCCGGTTGCCGCGCTCGGCCAGCGCCTGGGCCAGCGGGCGGTGCATGAGCCGCGGCAGCATCAGCCCCGGGAGCAGCAGGAAGGGCCGCGGGCCGCTCCCGTATTCGTCGAACACGAGGCGGTGCCCGTCGTGCACGAACTCACCTGTCCGCACGCTCACCAAGGCGCCTCGGAGGATAACTACCCAACCTCAGGCCGGGCGCCGGCGTTGCAGAGAAGGGCGACGACGAGGGGCCCCATGAAACCAAGTGTTTGGACAGGCCTTGGCAGGGCAAAACATCTCACTATGGAAGTCTCCACGCTGCCCCGGAGGGGCGGCGGTTTCCTGCCTCACCCCAGGCAGGTGCTCAGGGCGTTCGGCGACGACCGGCTGGTCGAGCAGATCAGGCGAGGTCACGACGCGGCCTTCGAGGTCGCCTACGAGCGCCACCACCGCGGCATCCTGTCGTTCTGCCGCCACATGCTCTCCTCCCAGGAGGAGGCCGAGGACGCCGTCCAGCAGACGTTCGTCTCCGCCTACTACGACATCCGCCGCAGCAGCAAGCGGATCAACCTCAAGCCGTGGCTCTACACGATCGCGCGCAACCGCTGCCTCACGGTGCTGCGCGCCCGGCGCGAGCAGCCCGCCGAGCTCGAGGACGTGCCCACCGCCGGCCTCTCCGAGGAGGTCCAGCAGCGCGACGACCTGCGCCGGATGCTCGCCGACCTCCACGGGCTGCCGGTGGAGCAGCGCGCGGCGCTCGTCCTGTCGGAGCTCGGCGACCTCTCCCATCCGGAGATCGCCGACATCCTCGGGTGCCCGGCCTTGAAGGTGAAGTCGCTCGTGTTCCAGGCCCGCTCGGCGCTGATCGAGAGCCGCGAGGCGCGCGAGATCCCGTGCGTGGAGATCCGCGAGCAGCTCTCCACGCTGCGCGGCGGTGCGCTCCGGCGCGGCCACCTGCGCCGGCACGTGAGCGCCTGCCCCGGCTGCGCCGAGTTCCGCGACGAGGTGCGCCGCCAGCGCGCCGCCGTGGCCGCGATCCTTCCGGTGATCCCCACGGCCGGGCTGAAGGGCGGCGTGATGGCCGCCACGGGCATCGGCGGCGGAGCCGGCGGAGCGGCCGCCGGGCTCGCCTCGGGCGGCGGCGGCGTGATGGCGCTGTGCTCGGGCGGGGCGGCCAAGCTCGCGGCGGTCACCCTGGTTGCCGCCGGCACCGTGGGCGCCGGCATGGTGGTCAAGGACGCGGTGGTCGGGGGCGGAGTCCAGAAGGCGCCGGCGTCGGAGGCGAGCCGCGGCGGTCCGGCGGGCGCCGCCCGGGGCGCGCCGGCGAGCAGGCCCATGCAGGTGCACGCCGGCGCCGGGGGCGCGGCGCTCGATCGCGGCACGGGCGGCTCGTCGAGCAAGGCGGCCGGGAACCTCGCGGGCGAGGCGAAGAGCGGGAGCGGCGCCAAGGCGGCCAAGCACAGGCATTCGGGCACGGGCAGCGGATCCGGCTCGGGCTCGCCCAGCGGATCCGGCACGGGCGCCGGCTCGGGCCGCCGCCACTCCGCCGGGCACGGCTCGGCCGGCGGGTCGGGCGGCAGCTCCGACGTGACCAAGGGCGATCCGGCGCCGTCCGCGCCGTCCTCCTCCGCCCCGGCGGCCCCGGCCACGCCGTCGCCGACCGGGCACGTGGGCGGCCGCGGGCACGGACACGGGCACGGCGGCGGCGATGACGGCGGGGGCAGCGGCCTCCCGCACCGCGGCAACCACGGCGACCGGGGCCTTCCGGGCGGCGGGCACGACGGCCATGGGGACGGCGGCGGGAAGGGCGGAGGCGGCGGCGACTAGGCCCAGGGGTGCGCCCGGCGTGCACGCCCTTCTTTAGTCTCCGTGCCGGGTGAGGGGATGGAGAGCCAGCGCTTGGCGCCTGCGGGCGGCCGCTCCCGCGGTCGTGCTCGCCCTGCTCGTCCCGGCGGCCGCGATCGCCGCCTTCCCCGGCAGCGACCCGAACGAGAGCGTCCGGGCCAACACGCCGAACGACCCGGGCTACGACCCGTGTGAGTCGGACAACGAGGGCGGGGCCACCTGCTCGAACGTGTTCGACCAGGAGATCGAGAAGTTCGGGTTCGCGCCGTCGTCCGCGCAGTTCAGCGCGATCTACCACAACCCCGCGGGCACCGCCCGCCAGCAGCAGCAGAACACGCTCGCCGGCCGCAACCCGCTCGGGCAGCTCTCGGGCGTGTCGGTGGATCGCGCCTGGAAGTACTCCACCGGCCGCCCCGACGTGCAGGTGGCGATCATGGACACCGGCATCCGCTGGGAGAACGACGGCCTGCGCGCGAAGGTCTACCTGAACCAGCACGAGCTGCCCAAGCCGCAGGGCTGCTCCGCCTACGACTGCAACAACGACGGTGCCTTCAACGTGGACGACTACGCGTCGGACCCGCGCGTGAAGAAGGACGGCGGCGACGACCCGGCGGACAAGATCCTCGACGCCAGCGACGTGATCGCCGCGTTCAGCGACGGCACGGACGCCGACAAGAACGGCTACGTGGACGACATCGCAGGCTGGGACTTCTTCGACAACGACAACGACCCGTTCGACGCGTCGAGCTATAGCAGCGCCAACAACCACGGCAGCGGCCGCGCGGCCGACGCCGCCGAGCAGACCAACGACGGCAAGGGCGGCACGGGGATGTGCCCGCGCTGCCAGATCGTTCCGATGCGGGTGTGGGACACGTTCGTGGTGGACACGAACAACCTCGCCGAGGCGGTCCTGTACACGGCCGACAACCAGATCGAGGTGGTGGAGGCGGCCACCGGCGGCCTGATCAACTCGCACTTCGCGCGCGAGGCGTTCGCGCACGCGTACCGCAAGGGCGTGTTCTTCGCAATCGTCTCCTCCGACCTCAACACGGCCAACCACAACATCCCCACGCTCTACGACGAGGCGATGCAGGTGCAGGGCACGGTCGCCGACGTGAACGGGCTCGGCCAGAGCAACGCGGAGGTGGGCGCGTTCTTCGGCAACCTCGGCATCCCCACGAACGCACCGGTCGGCACCTGGTTCCGCAACTCGGGCACCACCCAGTACGGGGCGCACGCGCACATCGTCATGCCCGCCACCACCGGCTCGGTGGCCACCGGCCAGGCCTCGGGCGCGGCCGGGCTGATGATCTCCTACGCGCGCGATCGCGGGCGCGACCTGGCGCCCAACGAGGTCAAGCAGCTCTTCACGATGACCGCCGAGGACGTGGTGGCGGAGAACACCGTGGGCACCGGCGTGCCGGACCCGGCGCAGCCGGGCTGGGACCAGCACTTCGGGTACGGGCGGCCGGACCTCGGGCTGGCGCTCGAGCACATCCACGACGGCAAGGTCCCGCCGCAGGCGCTGATCGACTCGCCCGAGTGGTTCTCCCCGCTCAACCTCGACAGGCAGAGCTCGGTGGCGGTCTCCGCGCGCCTGTCCGCGCGCACCGGCACCTACAAGTGGAAGCTCCAGTGGGCGCCCGGGGTCGAGCCCGCCGAGAGCGAGTTCAGGGACGTGGCCCCCGAGCAGACCTCGTCGTTCGCGCTCAACCGCGAGATCGGCACGATCGACCTGAACGCGGTGCGCGCCGCGCTCGACGCGCGCTCCGGCGGCGGCGCGACCACCGACCCGACCGCGCCCTCCAAGCCGCCGGGCGACGCCGACCCGAACGAGCCGGCCTTCACGATCCGCGTGGTGGTGACCGACGCCGACGGCAACCGCGGCGAGGACCGCAAGCAGGTCTTCGCGTACCGCGACAGCTCGCTGCACAGCGGCTGGTCGCGCTACAACGGCGACGGCGGCGAGGCCTCGCAGCGGCTCTTCGACATCGACGGCGACAACCGCCTCGACGTAGTGGAGCCCAGCTCGAGCGGCGAGCTGCGGGTGCTGCGCTACGACGGCAAGCCGCTGCCCTCCTTCAACGACGGCAAGGCGGTGCGCACCGACGTCTACTCGAACGTCCAGGGCGACGCGCCCGGCTACGCCAGCGTGCCGCCGCCGCGGGAGTCGCTGCGCGTGCCCGCGATCGGGGACATCGACGGGGACCACCAGCCGGAGATCGTGGACTCCGCCGGCGAGCACGTGTACGCGTGGCACATCGACGGCAGCCGCGTGAAGGGCTTCCCCGTGCGCGTGAACCCGGACTTCTCGAAGCCGGCCGACCGCACCAAGCAGAACCACGTCAAGCGGGGCTTCATCGCGTCGCCCACGCTGGTGGACCTGAACGGAGACGGAAGGCTGGAGATCGCCATCGCGGCGCTCGATCAGCACCTCTACGCGTGGGACGGCCGCGGGGCGGACGTGAAGGGCTTCCCGGTCAAGCTCTCGGTGCCGGCCGACAAGCTGGTGGGCGCGGAGAGCATCAACACCGTGGCGGCGGGCGACATCGACGGCGACGGCAAGCCGGAGCTGGTGGTGCCCACGGCCGAGGTCTCCGACCCGCTCCAGCAGCCCGAGGGCGACGTGGCCGGCTCGATCCGCAACGTGGTCACCACGGTCCTCGCGAACGCGATCGGCGGCAGCGGGCGCACGTACGCGGTGAGCAGCGAGGGCAAGATCCTCAAGGGCTGGCCCGCCAAGCCCGGCGGCGCGGTGCCGGACGCGCTGCCGCTAGTGGGCCCGGGCGTGGACTACGCGCTGGGCGACGTGGACGGCGACGGCAAGCTCGACGTGATCGGCGGCGCGGCCACCGGCGACGTGCAGGCGCGCCACGCCGACGGCTCGGCGTTCACCACCTACGACCCGTCTCCGGGGACCGGCGAGCAGGTGGACCGCAGCAAGGTGCTCAACCTGTTCGAGAACCCGATCGTGGCCAACCTCGACGGGACCGGCGGCCCCGAGGTGATCAAGGGCGGGCTCACTCTCAACCAGCTGCTGAACATCGGCGTGGGCACGGGCCAGAACCTCCCGTACAACCACGTGGTCCAGGCGTGGGACGGCGCCACCGGCACCGAGCTGCCGGCGTTCCCGCAGGCGGTCGAGGACTTCCAGCTGCTGTCGAGCCCGGCGGTGGCGGACGTGTCCGACGCGGCCGGCCCGGAGATCATCGTGGGCACCGGGCTCTACTACCTGCGCAACATCAACGCGAGCGGGACCGAGGGGAGCGGCTGGCCCAAGTTCACGGGCGGCTGGCTGCTCGGGGTGCCGGCGGTGGGCGACGCCGACGGCGACGGCAAGCTCGACGTGGTCGCCTACACGCGCGAGGGCTGGAGCTTCCTCTGGAAGACCGACCGCCCGGCGTGCGGCGGCAACGACGAGTGGTGGACATCGCACCACGACGAGTGGAGCACCGGCGCGTACGGCACCGACAGCCGACCGCCGGGCACGCCGGGCTCGTTCAAGGCCTCCGTGGGGAGCACCTCGGTCGAGTTGAGCTGGACCGCCCCCGGCGACGACTGGAGCTGCGGGAAGGCGAAGGAGGCGGTCGTGCTCGCGTCGGACTCCCCGATCACGAGCCCCGCGGACGCATCGGTGGTCGCCCGGAGCCCCGCGAGCGCGGCCGGCAGCGAGGTCAGGACGGGGATGAAGCGCAGCTCGAAGCAGCGCTACTTCGCGGTGGCGTACGTGGACGACGCCGGCAACTGGGGGCACGCCGCGGGGCTCTCGACGAAGGGCAAGAAGACAGGCAAGAAGAAGAAGAAGGCGAAGCCGCGCCTGACGGTCCACATCTCCCCGTCACGCGTGGTGGTGCGCCACCGCACCTGCTTCGTGGTGCGGGTGAGCTCGAAGGGCAAGCCGGTCAGGGGCGCGCTGACCCACATCGGCGGGAAGGGCACCGGCCGCACGGGCCGGACCGGCCGCACGGTGTCCTGCCGGCGCTACTTCGCCCCCGGCACGCGCTCGGTGAAGGCCTCGCGCGGGGGCTACAGCAGCGGGCACACGAAGCTGCGGGTGGTGGCGCGCTAGGAGGCCGCCGGGGCGGGCCCGGCCTCGGGCCCGTCGCTCAGGCCGAAGCGCTCGTGCAGCCGGCGCAGCGGCCGCGGCGCCCACCAGTTGCGCCTGCCCAGCAGCTGCATCAGCGACGGCACGAGGAACGCGCGCATCACCGACGCGTCGATCAGCACGGCCGCGGCGGTGCCGATCCCCAGCTCCTTGATGAACACCACGCGCGAGGTGGCGAAGGCGCCGATGGCCACCGCGAAGAGCAGCGATGCCGCGGTCACGATCCGGCCGGTGCGCTGCAGGCCGATCGCCACGGCCTCGGAGTCCGAGGCGCCCCGGTCGCGCGCCTCCTTGATGCGTGAGAGCAGGAACACCCCGTAGTCGGTCGAGAGCCCGAACGCCATGGCGAACAGCACGAGCGGCTGCGTGGTGTCGAGCGCCCCGGGGCTCGTGAAGCCCAGCAGTCCCTCGAGCCGGCCGTCCTGGAACACGAGCACGAGCAGGCCCATCGCGGCGGCCACGGTCAGCAGGTTCATCACGAGCGCCTTGACCGGCAGCACCACCGAGCCCGTCATGGCGAACAGGATCACCAGGGTGGTGAGCGCCAGCAGCCCGAGCGCGATCGGCATGTGGCTGCGCAGGCTGGCCTTGAGGTCCACGAACCGGGCTGCGGCGCCCGTCACGCCGTAGTCGAACGGGGCCCCGACTGCGCGCACGCCCCGCACGATCCGCTCGCTCTCGGGGCTGGTGAAGCGCCCGCGCGTGAGGGCGTCGATCTGCCAGAGCCCGGACCCGACGCGACGCGGCGGTTGCACCCCGCTCACGCCGCCGAGCGTGGCGATCCGCCGCGCGAGGGCGGCGGCCTGAGCGCCGTCGCGGGTGCGCGCCGCCACGACCACCGGCGTGGCCTGGTTCGCGTGGAAGCGTCCGTCGAGCTGCTCCGAGACCTGACGCGCCTCGAAGTCGTGCGGCAGGACCTCGGGCCCCACTGTGATGAAGTTGGCGCCGAGGAACGGGATGCCGGTGGCCACGAGCACGACCGTGGCCACCACCGCGATCCGGCCGGGGCGCCGCTGCACGAAGCGTGAGATCCGGTACCAGGTGCCGCGGCGCATGT
>JAXDJC010000201.1:0-3391 GCA_034663685.1 Thermoleophilaceae bacterium | reverse complement strand
CTGCTCGACGAGCCCGGGATGGGCCTCGCCCCGATCCTGGTGGAGCGCATCTACGAGACGATCGAGGAGATCAACCGCCAGGGCACCACGATCCTCCTGGTGGAGCAGAACGCCAACTTCGCGCTCGAGACCGCAGCGCGCGGGTACGTGCTCGAGACCGGTACCGTCGCGCTGGCGGACGACGCCAAGAAGCTGCTCGACAACCCCGACGTCCAGAAGGCGTACCTCGGCACATGACCCCCGTCCTCGCAGTCATCGGCGCAAAGGCGCTCTGGCTCCTCTACGCGTGGCTGATCGGCGCGATCGTCGCGTCGTGGCTCTCCGATCGGAAGGGATATGGGGAGAAGGCCGGCCTCGTCACGGGCATGCTCACCTCGCTGCTCGCGATCGTCATCTGGCTCCTCTTCCCGCCGAAGGCGGACTCCAAGTGGAAGCTCCAGGGCCCGCTCCCGTTCATGAAGGGCAGCGGCGAGACCGTGGCCGAGGCGCGCGCTCGCGGCGTGGGGGACGACAAGCCGAGCTGACCGGCTCGTTTCGGGGCGCTGCCCCGGGGTAGCTCTGCCGGAGTTTGTCGCGTGAGCGGGTCGATATCTCGATGCCTCCGGCCGGGAAGCTCGCTCTTGCCGGCGCGGGCATCCTCCTGGTCGCGATGGTGGCGTTGCTGATCGCGATGCTGTCGGTGCTCTCCGACTCGCGCGAGCACATCGTGGCCCAGGACCGGAAGATCAACCGGATCGTGAAGGGGGCCGATCCGCTGCTTGGCCAGGTGAAGCCGGTGGCGGACGACGCACGGACGCTGCTGCGCCAGGGCACGCCGTTCGTGCGTGACCTGCGGGCCACGATGATCCCGCTGCTGCGCGACCTCCATGGCAGCCGCCTCTTCGAGTTCGTGGACCTCGGCAGCGACCTCGTGCGCGGGCTGCGCGACAGCGAGTTCATCCCGCGCACGCTGCGTGCGGCCGACCTCGTGCCGGAGATGAAGCTGATCCTCGCCCAGACCCTCGCGGTCCAGCGCGCCACCCTCAACACCCAGCAGCGGACCCTCCGGCTCCAGCGCCGCACGTTCGCGCTCCAGCGCGACTCACGCGACATCCAGCGGACCACGCTCGCCATCCAGCGGCAGGCGCTGGTGCACATCCGCAGCATCGACCGGAAGACCGGCGGCACCCCGCCCGTCACCCCGGCGACGCCGCTCCCGGCCGCTCCGCGCTAGTCGCGCCCGGTGGCCGCTCGCAGCGCGTCCTCGAGGCCGGGCCGCCTGAAGCGGTAGCCGATCTCGGCCAGGCGGGCCGGCACCACGCGCGCGCCCGTGGTCACGACCGAGGACATCTCGCCGTAGAGCAGCTTGACCGCGAAGGCGGGCACCGGCATGAGCGCCGGGCGGCGCAGCACCCGGCCGAGCGCCTTCGACAGCTCGCGGTTGGTCACCGGCTCCGGCGCGGTCAGGTTCACGGGGCCGCGCACGCGGTCGTCCTCCAGCGCGCAGATCAGCGCCCCCACCACGTCCTCCATGTGCACCCACGGCACGTACTGCCTTCCGCCGGCCACCGGTCCGCCCACGCCCAGCTTGAACGGCGTGAGCATCGTCGCGAGCGCGCCGCCGGACTCCGACAGCACCACGCCGGTCCGCATCAGCGCCACCCGCATCCCAAGCTCCTCGGCGGCTCGCGCCTCGCCCTCCCAGTCGCGCACCACCTCGGCGAGGAAGCCCGCGCCGATCGGCTCCGACTCGTCCACCGCCTCGTCCCCGCGCGGCCCGTAGACCCCGATCGCCGACTGCGACACGAGCACCTTCGGCCGCGGGTCGGCCTCGCGCAGGCCGGCGATCAGGTAGCGAGTGGCGAACACCCGCGAGTTGCGGATCTCCTGCCGGGCCTCGTCGGTCCAGCGCTGGTCGACCGGCTCGCCGAGTAGGTGCACGACGGCGTCGCAGCCCGAGAGGGCGTCGGCGGGGGCGGGCTCGGCGGCGGGCTTGCCCCAGCGGACGGCGGAGATCGACTCGCCCAGCTTCTCGCGCGCGCTCTCGGGGTCGCGCGTGAGCGCCACCACCTCGTCGCCGCGCGCGAGCAGGTCCTTCACGAGTGCCGAGCCGATGGTGCCGGTCGCCCCGGTGACGGCGACTCTCACGAGAATGCTCCCCTCAGTAGGCCACGTGCACGTGGTCGCGGCCGATGCGGGCCACCCCGCTCAGCCGTGCCTCACGCGATACGGCGTCGGCCACCGAGTGGCTCACCTGCCGGTTGAACACGCTCGGCACGATGTGGTCCTCGTCGAGCTCGTCGTCGGTGACCGCGGCCGCGATTCCGTGCGCTGCCGCCACCTTCATCTCCTCGGTGATCGCGCTCGCGCGCACGTCGAGGGCGCCGCGGAAGATTCCCGGGAAGGCCAGCACGTTGTTGATCTGGTTGGGGTAGTCCGAGCGGCCGGTGGCGATCACCCGCGCGTACTTCTCGGCGTCCTCGGGGCGGATCTCCGGGTTGGGGTTGGCCATCGCGAACACGATCGGGTCGGGGTTCATCCGCTTGAGGTCCTCGGCGGTGATGATCCCGGGGCCGGAGAGGCCGATGAACACGTCGGCGCCGGCGAGGGCTTGGGCCACCGAGCCGTTCTGGCCCGCGCCGTTGGTGTTCTGGGCGAGCCACGTCTTGGGCGTGTTCATCGAGCCGTCCACGAAGTCGGGGCGGTCGGTGTGGATCGTCCCGGTGCGGTCGCAGGCCACGATCTCGGTCACGCCCTCGTTCATGATGATCTTGGCCACCGCCACGCCGGCCGCGCCGGCGCCCACCATCGCCACCCTCAGGTCCTCGGGGCGGCGGTCGGTCAGGCGGCACGCGTTCAGCAGGGCGGCGAGCACCACGATCGCGGTGCCGTGCTGGTCGTCGTGGAAGACCGGGATGTCCAGCTCGTCCACCAGGCGGGCCTCGATCTCGAAGCAGCGCGGTGAGGAGATGTCCTCGAGGTTGATCCCGCCGAACGTCGGCGCGATCAGCTTGACCGCCTGGATGATCTCCTCGGTGTCCTTGGTGTCGAGGCAGATCGGGAAGGCGTCCACGTCGGCGAACTCCTTGAACAGGACCGCCTTGCCCTCCATCACCGGCATGGCCGCCTCGGGGCCGATGTCGCCCAGGCCGAGCACGGCGGTGCCGTCGGAGACCACGGCCACGGTGTTGCGCTTGATCGTCAGCTCATGCGCCTTGTCGCGGTCCTCGGCGATCGCCTCGCACACGCGCGCGACGCCCGGCGTGTAGGCCATCGAGAGGTCGTCGCGGGTGCGGATGCCGGTCTTCAGGCCGGTGAAGAGCTTGCCGCCGCGGTGCAGCTCGAAGGTGCGGTCGGTGGCCTCGATCAGGTCCACGCCCTCGATGCCCTCGATCGCGGCCACGATCGCCTG
>JAXDJC010000159.1:0-2829 GCA_034663685.1 Thermoleophilaceae bacterium | reverse complement strand
ACCTCGTGGTAGAGCCGGATCAGCTCCTCGCGCCGCTCCTCTGGCGTGCGATCGCTCACGGTCGGGAGGGTACGCGGATGCTCGGCTGTTTTCCGTACGCCACGCGGGGTATCCTGAGAGAAGGCCGCTACCCCCGTGGAGCGGACCAACGACTCACCTTCATCGAGAACGCCGTTGCTGATGACCGACGCCGCCGGTTCACCGCGCCCGTCCGCCCGCATTGGAATCGTGGGCCGCGGCCGCATGGGCAACGCGCTCGCCGCCGGCCTGGCCGCCGCCGGCTACGAGGTGGACGGCCCCGCCGGCCGCGGCCAGGTCCCGGCCGCCGACGTGGTGCTCCTCTGCGTGCCGGACTCCGAGATCGAGGCTGCGTGCGAGGTGGTGGCCGGGCGCGCGGCGCTCGTGGGGCACACCAGCGGAGCCACGCCGCTCGCGGCGCTCGACTCGGCCGTGAGGCACGGGGCCGCGGTCTTCGGGCTGCACCCGCTCCAGACGATCGCCGGGGAAGGCGACGGCGCGGCTCAGGCCACCCGGCTCCGCGGCGCCGGCTGCGCCATCGCGGGCTCCACGCCGCGCGCCCTCGCCGTGGCCCGCGAGCTGGCCGCGGCCCTCGACATGGACGCCTTCGAGCTCCACGACGAGCAGCGCGCCGCCTACCACGCGGCGGCGTCGATCGCCTCCAACTACCTGCTCACCCTCGAGGCCACCGCCGAGGCCGTGGCCGCCGGCGCCGGGATCGCCCCCGAGGACGCGCGCAGGCTGCTCGGCCCGCTGGTCCGCCAGACCGTGGCCAACTGGCTCGAGCGCGGCCCCGCCGAGGCCCTCACCGGGCCCGTGGCCCGCGGCGACCACGAGACGGTGGAGCGCCAGCGCGAGGCCGTTGCGGCGGCGAGCCCGGAGGCACTGCGGCTCTTCGACGAGCTGACCGAGCGCACCCGGGCGCTGATGGCGGTGCCGGCATGAGGACGGTGCGAACGGTCGGCGAGCTGCGCGCCGCGCTCGCGGGGCGCCGCGGCGCGGGCTGCGAGATCGGCCTCGTGCCCACGATGGGCTTCTTCCACGAGGGTCACCTCAGCCTCATGCGCCAGGCGCGGGCCGACTGCAGGACCGTCGTGGTGTCGCTGTTCGTGAACCCGGCCCAGTTCGGCGAGGGCGAGGACCTCGATGCCTACCCGCGCGACGAGGCCCGCGACGCCGCGCTCGCCGCCGAGCAGGGCGTGGACCTCCTGTTCGCCCCGGCCGCCGAAGCGGTCTACCCGCCTGGGTTCGACACCACGGTGGAGGTGCACGGGCTCACCGAGGTGCTGTGCGGCGACCCGGCCCATCGCGGCTCCGAGCACTTCCGCGGGGTCACCACCGTCGTCACGAAGCTGCTCAACATGGTTCAGCCGGACGTGGCCTACTTCGGCCAGAAGGACGCCCAGCAGGCCGCCGTGATCCGCAGGCTGGTGCGCGACCTCGACATGCCGGTCCGGGTCGACGTGCTGCCCACCGTGCGCGAGGCCGACGGCCTGGCGCTCAGCTCGCGCAACGCCTACCTGAGCGAGGACGAGCGGCAGCGGGCGCTCTCGCTCAACCGCGCACTGCGCGCCGCCGGCGCCGCCGTGGCCGACGGCCGCCGCGACGCCGCCTCGGTCATCGCCGCGGCCCGCCGGGAGCTCGACGCCGGCGGGGTCGAGCCGGAGTACCTGGAGCTGCGCTCCGCCGACGACCTCGCGCCGGCCGAGCGCGTGAACGGGAGAACTCTTCTCGCAGTGGCCGCGCGCGTGGGGAGGGCGCGGCTCATCGACAACGCAATTCTCGGAGACCCGAACGGGGGGAACCCATGAGACGCACGATGTTCAAGTCGAAGATCCACCGCGGCCGGGTGACCGGCAGCGACCTCAACTACGTCGGGTCGATCACGGTCGACGCCGACCTGCTCGACGCCGCCGACATCCTCGAGCACGAGCTCGTGCACGTGCTCGACATCGACAACGGCGCGCGCTTCGAGACCTACACGATCGCCGGCGAGCGCGGCTCGGGCGACATGTGCATCAACGGCGCGGCCGCGCGGCTCGTGCACACGGGCGATCGCGTGATCGTGGTCTCGTACGCGGAGTACGACGCCGAGGAGCTCGAGACCTACGAGCCGCGCGTGGTGCACGTGGACGAGGACAACCGCATCGTCACGGTGGACGACGCCGTCGCGGAGCTGCTGGCATGAGCTCGGGCCCGCGCGTCTCCCCCGCCCCCGCCCGCAAGCGCGCCACGGTGACCCTCTCCACGCTGGCCGAGCGCAAGGCGCTCGGCGAGCCGATCGTGATGGTCACCGCGTACGACCACCCGAGCGCCCAGGTGGCCGAGGCCGCCGGCGTGGACGTGGTGCTCGTGGGCGACTCCGGCGCGATGACCGTGCTCGGCTACCCCAGCACCGTGCCGGTCTCCGTCGACGAGATGCTCATGCTCGCCGGCGCCGCGCGCCGCGGGCTCACCACCCCGCTGCTGGTGGGCGACCTCCCGTTCGGGTCGTACGAGGTGTCGAACGAGCAGGCGATCGCCACCGCCCAGCGGTTCGTGAAGGAGGCCGGCTGCGACGCGGTCAAGCTCGAGCGCGGCGGCGTGAGCGCCGAGCGCGCGCGTGCGATCGTGGACTCCGGCATCCCGGTGATGGGCCACGTGGGGCTCACGCCCCAGACCGCGGTGGCGCTCGGCGGCTACCGCTCGCAGGGACGCACGGCGGATCGCGCGCTCGAGGTGGCCGAGGACGCGCTCGCCCTCGAGGCGGCGGGCTGCTTCGCCATCGTGTTCGAGGCGGTTCCCTCGGCGCTCACCGAGGCGCTCGTGCCG
>JAXDJC010000299.1:0-2976 GCA_034663685.1 Thermoleophilaceae bacterium | reverse complement strand
CCTGGGACGGCGGGGAGGGGCGGAAATTGGGTTCGCATTGGGTTCGTGTGAGGGGGGCGAAGCCAATTTTGTTGTGGGATTCGTTGAAATGATTCGAGTTACGGGCCGGAATTGGGTTTGCATCGTGTATGTTATTTTCTTGATGGTTGGAAACCGGTGAAACCAGCTGTCCTGTCCGTTTGTTCGGCCGAACCAGGGCAGGCGTGGTCTTCAGGGTCCGGCGGTTGAGGGTACGGAGTTCCCGGAGATTTCGCACTGCTGCCCTGAACATGCGCAGCATGCGGTTCTGGTAATGGTGCATTCCTTCGGGCATGCGGCCTGGGGGAGCGTACTGGAGGGTGCGAAGCAGGCGCCAGCGCGCCGCGATCATGGTGTCGACAAACTCGGCTTCCCAAGTGGTCACGGGTATGTGTTCGTGATAGAGCTTCTGGCAGAACGTTCGGAACTGGGTGGGGTCCTCGGTTTGGAGCAGGAGGCATTGTGCGAGGGTGTCGTGCCGGTCCGGGACGTTGAGTGTGAGGGCGGTGCTGCGATTGGAGGTGATTTGTTTGCCGACTGCCATAAATGCCTTCCGTTTTAGATGAAATGTTGTTTCTGATTTCAGGGTGGCATGCGCGTGGCGAGAGTTTTGCTGAAATGGAGTGAGGTCGGTTGATTTGATTGGAATTATAAATTTGGATTCGTTGTGACTGAGTTTGGGCGGAGTGGACAGGTGGGGAGGGAACGGGAGGGTCGGGCATCCGGAATTCAAGCGCAGATAAAGAGGATTAACGCCGATGAACGCGGATAAAGGCCAGTTATGGCATCGCGCGACAACATGGATTTAGATCGTTTGAAGTGCCCCTCGGCGAAACTCGTGCGCGCCCTTCTGTACAATTCCGCGACTCACGAGTCGCGGCCTCATTGAAGAAGTCGACGACGGCCGCAGCGTACCTCCAATCATCCGTTACTCGCCACGCTCAGACGCCGCTTGGGTTCCGCGTGCCACATTTCTCCATTCCGGGTACCTCAGCGGTACCGGCAGATGGGCATAGCCGGATTTCTCCTTTGCCCCAGACAGCCTGTCGGCCTACGCCGGTGTAGCGGGCCGCTTCGAGCCACGGGAGGAATTCGCTGAGGTCGCCTTCGTAGTCGGCTGTTCCCAGGAAGCCACCTATTGAATGAGTTTGACCGGTACGGCTGCTGCGGCGCCTGGACTCTTCTCTGCGCATAGCGCAACCGGTCATTTTCACCAGCCCGGCACGGGCTCCGAGGGCCTGATAATCCATTTCGAGCGGACCACCTCCGTACAGGGCTGTCAGGGTGCCGATACGGTCGCGGATACGTCCGAAAAGGATAGGAAATTCGGGGCGCTCGGCGATTTTATGCTCGTGCTTCAATTCTGTCGGCGAGAGGAATTCTATGCGGATGCGACCGGGCCTCGACGGCTCGGGATCGAGTTTCAGGGTTACGGGTTCCACCAGGCTGGCGGTCATCTGCCCGGCTGGACTATAGATGATTTGTTCGGGAAACTGGCCGGCGCTTAACCGGCGCACGCTTCCGAGTTCCGCTTTCCCCCTGTTCGGTCCCAGCCCTTCGCGAGCCAGAGCGGCGAAGCTGAGGACGAAGCAGGCCAGGGTCTCGGGCTGAAGAGAGAAGACGTTCAGATCGAAATAGAAACTCTTGCCGGGCTGGATGGCGTGGCCGTCGAGGTGACGGGTGCGGAAGACGAAGGGGCGGGGCGAGTCGGCGAGGCCGCTGGGGCCCAAGCCATCGGCAACAGGTTCGAAGATTTTGGCGTAAGGACAGGAATGACGGATTTCACAGGTACGGGGATTTCCTGACAGGCGGCACTCGGGAACGCAGGCAATGCTGCGGAAGATGACTCCCAGCGCGCCGCGCAGGATGTTGGAAGCCATACGTGGAGGGAAGAAGAGAGATTGCTTCGCGGTGAATTCAAAGCGCAGAGGGTAGAACCTGAAATCCACTTATCGCGCTAGTATACAAGCTGCATTCGCGATCCCCTCGCGGGCATCACGGCCCCCCGCCAGGTTACCGGCGGGCGTGACGAACAGGGAAGAGTCTACACGCACAATCCTGCACGGCAACGATCAACTCGCCAGATTTTCCGCCTGCATCCTCCCGCGGGGTCGTGAGTTAATCCAGCTCCAGATCGAGAACGCACTGCCTGCAACGGAGATCAGCACCAGACCAAGAATCGCCCGGTGGAATACCGGCGAGTTCGCCATCTCAAGGATACGGACGCCATAAACGATGGCGAGCCATCCCTCAATCAGAAATCGCACAAGACGGCACAGCGCGATGATGATGAGCATCTTCGTGCGAGGGTACTGTAGCGCGGCTGTAACAACAATGAAGGGAGTGAATGGAAAGCCTGGTGGCGCCAGGGCGGCGACACCGATGGCGAAGCCGCCGTATTTTTTCACTTTGCGCTCTACGAAAGCGATCTGCCTGCTTTTCCGGCTGCCCTCCAGCGCCTTCTGTCCGGTCTTGCTCGAAACCCAGTGCGCCAGCGCCACACCGATGGTGGACCCGATCGCACCCAATACCGCGTACAGGAGAACGCGATTGTGATGTTGGGCGGTGAGTGCAACGACCAGCAGGTCATTCCCCAGCGGCATCATCAGGAACGAAGAATCCAGAATCCCCAACAGCACAAGACCAAATCCGCCCAGCGAAAAAAAGAAATGAGCCAGAGACTGAACTAATTCTTGCACCACGTTTCGCGGGCAATTTCGAGCCCATTAAGCATATTCTTTTGGTAAGTAATTTATCCCGCATAGTTGGGCTACGTGCCCGAGACAAGCAACCGTGGCCCGAAAGACAAAGGTAAAGAGAAGGACAAACCGTCTAAACGGGAAGTAATTCCCGTTCAGTGCGAATAATGGCCGGGCTCCGACGCGTAACTTTTTCCTGAGCCCCGGACGGAATTGGCCGACCGCAAGCTTGGCTTATCCGGCAACGATATTCCGGAGA
>JAXDJC010000131.1:0-30134 GCA_034663685.1 Thermoleophilaceae bacterium | reverse complement strand
GCACTCGCGGTTGCACGCCGACCGGCAAGGGTGGCTGCCCCACCAGCGGTTCCTGGTAATCCAGTAGCTGCCTAAGCAGTCTGAGCAGTATTCGAGAGGCGGGCTTCGGCCCGCCTCTCGTGCGTTTGCGGCGGAGATCGCGCACCCGCCGCGTCTTTGGAGTAGCGCCCGCCCCTGGTTTCGGACCGATCTCAGGGCTAGATGGGTTCGCGCCACGCTCACCGGATTTCCCGGAGCCTCGGCTCCGAGGCCGGCTTCGGTCTCGTCGAGGTCGTGATAAGTGCGGCGCTGCTCTCGCTTGTCAGCGTCGGAGTGTTCGCGGGCATCGACGGTCCGTCGTCGGCGTCAGGCGACACCCGCGCCCGAGGGGTGGCGGCGGCGCTCGCGGACCAGGATCAGGAGCGGCTGCGTGCCCTCAAGGCCGCCGACCTACCGGACGCCGACGGCAGCCGGTCCGTCCTCGTCGCCGGCGTGACGTACACGGTGGTGTCGGAGACCGCCTGGGTGTCCGACGCGAGCGGCACCGAGAGCTGCACCAGCAACTCGAGCGAGGCCGACTACATGCGGATCACGTCGCGGGTGACCTGGCCGGGCCTGGCGGCCGGCAAGAAGCCCGCGACCAACGTCAGCATCATCGCGCTACCGGTCGGTGGGCTCGGCGGCCCGCGCGGAAACCTGGCGGTGAAGCTGCTCGATCCAGTGGGCGCGGCGCTCGAGGGAATCCCCGTCACCGTCACGCCCGGCTCCAAGACGGTGTCCACCAACGCGTACGGCTGCGCCTACTTCGGCCAGATCGTGGTGGGCAACTACCAGGCGGCGCTCGCCAAGCCGGGATGGGTCGATCCGTCGGGCAACAGTGCCGTGACCCTGAGCGGCTCGGTGACCAACGGCACGACCTCGACCCTCAGCACCCAGCTCGGCCAGGCCGGCGCGGTGGACGTGAGCTTCGACACGCTGGTGGCCGGCGCGTCGGTGGCCGCCACCGCCCAGTCCATCTCCGTCTCGCAGCCCAGCCTCCCTTCGCCCGGCTTCCGGACATTCGCTCCCGGCGGAGCCCGCTCGCTCATCTCGGCCACCAACCTCTTCCCCTTCGCGAGTGGGTACGGCATATACGGCGGCAACTGCGCCGGGGCCAACCCCGCGACCTACGACGCGGCCTACTGGCCCAGCCGCCCCGGCTTCGTGCTGGTCGGCGCGGGGGCCCATCCCGCGGTGACCGTGCGCCTCCCGCCGCTGAACGTCCGCGTGGTGCGAAGCTCGGTCGCGCTGGCCAACGCCCGGATGATCGCCACGCCCACGAGCTCCGGCTGCACCGGGGCGACGACCATGACCACCGGCTCCAACGGATACCCGACCCAGCGCGGGGTGCCGTTCGGGTCCTATTTCCTGTGCGCTGACGACGGGGTCCGCCGTGTCTTCAGCTTCTACACCAACACGGTGGCGGACGGCAAGGCGTCGGTCGACATGACCATCGCGAGCTCCGGCACCAGTACCCAGGGGATCTGCACGTGAGCCGCCTGCGCCGCGCCGGGCCGGAGGAGCGCGGGATGACGCTGATCGAGCTGATGGTCACCCTGGTGGTCGGGAGCATCATCCTGATGGCTGCGTTCGCGATGCTCGACACGTCCGTGACGCAGACCGGCAAGGTCACGGAGCGCGTGGACGCGACGCAGCGCGGCAGGTTGGCCCTCGACGAGATCGCGCGCCAGCTGCGCTCGCAGGTCTGCCCCGTGCACGACACGCCGGCGATGGTGGCCGGGACCGGCTCGTCGATCACCTTCTACACCTTCATGCGCGCGGGCGAGTTCCGCCCCGAGCGCCACGCGATCACGTGGGACGCCACGGCGCGCACGATCGTCGAGCAGGACTACCAGCCCACGGGACTGGCCGGCGCCCTCGTGTATCCGGCGGCCCCCACCGCCGCCCGCACGCTGCTCGCGGACGTGGTTGCGTCGGGCACCGATCCCATCTTCGACTACTTCACGTGGAGCACCACGGGCCAGGTCCTCCCGTCACTGCGGCTGACAACGCCGCTGGCCCAGGGTGATCTGGCTCGTGTGGTCCGCGTGGCGATCAGCTTCCGCTCGCT
Organism: Thermoleophilaceae bacterium; assembly: GCA_034663685.1. Taxonomy (GTDB): domain Bacteria; phylum Actinomycetota; class Thermoleophilia; order Solirubrobacterales; family Thermoleophilaceae; genus AC-37. The sequence continues at coordinate 28,045 of JAXDJC010000131.1, read as the reverse complement.
GCCGAGCGGCCGTCCGGCGTCGGCGCCGGGTGTCGCGTTCCAGACCGACGTCTACTCGCGAACCGCGAACCCGAACGCGGCTGCGGGACCGGCTGGTCCCCAATGCGCATGAGTCGCGACGAAAGCGGCATCGCGCTCATCGTGGTGATGTTCGCGCTGCTGGTCGGCACGCTGTTCTCGCTCGCCGCCTTCGCCGCCGCCGGCGGGGATATCAACCTCGGCGGGCGCGACAGCCGCGGCAAGCAGGCCTACGCCGCGGCGGAGTCCGGCCTCGCGTACTACGCCTTCCACATGCGCCAGGACGGCAACTACTGGACCAACTGCGCCAACGTGCCCGCACCCGGGCTCGGGCAGGCGAATCCCGTGAACCAGGTCTGGAACGGGCAGGGCGCCGACCCGCGCGTCTTCCGCACGCTCTCCGGCTCGAAGGCCGAGTACACGGTCGAGCTGCTGCCCGCCAACGGCGCCACGGCCTGCGACCCGGCCCGCCCGGCGGAAACGATGATCCAGAGCGACACCGGGACGCTCCAGGTGCGCGCAACCGGCCGGGTGGGCAAGGAGAAGCGCAGCATCGTCGCCACGATGCGCCGCAAGACCTTCCTCGACTACCTCTACTTCACCGACTTCGAGACCATCGACCCGGTGGCGTACCAGCTCCAGGGCGGCTCGCCGCCGTCGTGCGCGCTGTATCGCCGCTCGGGCCGAGCCGAGCCGCCCTGCTCGTCGATCACGTTCGCGTCAGTCGACCGGGTCAACGGGCCCTTCCACACGAACGACGACATCATCACCTGCGGCGGGGCGGTCTTCGGCCGCAACGCGCAGGACGCGATCGAGATCTCGGGTCCGGCGCCGGGTTGGAACAACGGAGGCTGCAGCGGGTCCCCCAGCTTCGTCGGGACGCTGCAGGCCGACGCGCCCATCCTCGCCATGCCTCCCTCCAACACGACGCTGATCAGCAGCGTCCAGGCTCCGTACCTCTTCACCGGTAAGACCACGATCCGGATCACCGGCGCCTCGATGACGGTCACCAACGCGGCGGCCGGGCTGAACGGCGCCTCCATGGCCCTCCCGCCGAATGGCGTCATCTACGTGAAGAACGGCACGTGCGGAACGTCGTACACCGCATTGCAGGACTACAACCAGCCGGCCGGGTGCGCGGTCGTGAACATCGAGGGGTCGTACTCGCAGAGCCTCACCGTCGCGAGCGAGAACGACATCGTGGTCACGAACGACCTGACCCACACCGGGACCGCGATGCTGGGGCTCATACCCAACAACTTCGTCCGCATCTACCACCCCGTGACCAACCGCAACGGCACCAGCTGCACGAACGCTGCGAGCTCGCCGCGCGACATCGACCTCGATGCGGCCGTGCTCAGCCTCCAGCACTCCCTGATCGTGGACAACTACTTCTGCGGGGCACCGCTCGGAACGCTCACGATCCAGGGAGCCGTCTCACAACGGTTCCGCGGTCCCGTGGGTACCGGCGGCAGCACGCTCGCCACCGGCTACGCCAAGAACTACACGTACGACGATCGGTTGAAGGTGCAGAGCCCGCCCTATTTCCTGAGCCCGATCGAGGCCGCCTGGGAGCTCGTGCGCCAGAACGAGGAGCGCCCTGCGCGGTAGTGATCCTGCCCGGCCTCAAGCCCGTGGGCGCGCGCGCCGATGGGGTCCGTGTTCGCCCCCCCGGCGAGTTTTTCCCTCCAGTCGCTTAACCCTCTGATGGTCTTTGCCCTCACCGCACCTCTCGGCCTGATGATCGGGTCGTTCCTCAACGTGGTCGCCTACCGGCTCCCGCGCGGGGAGTCGCTGGTCGCGCCCGGCTCGCACTGCACCACGTGCGGCGATCCGGTCAAGCCCTGGGACAACATCCCGGTGCTCTCGTGGCTCGTTCTCCGCGGCCGCTGCCGCGGGTGCGGCGAGAGCATCTCGGCGCGCTATCCGGCGATCGAGCTGATGACCGCGGTCGCCTTCGTCGCGATCGCGCTGGTCAACGGCTTCGACCTCGACCTGCTCGTCGAGCTGCCGTTCGCGGCGATGCTGATCGCCGTCGCGGGGATCGACCTCGAGTACCGCATCGTGCCGAACAAGATCCTTCTGCCGATGGCCGTGTACGGCATCGGCGCCACCGCCCTCGTCGACGTCTCGCGCCTGCCCGAGGCACTGATCGCCGGGGCCGGGGCGTTCACCTTCCTGCTCGTGGCCGCGATGGTGCATCCCGCCGGCATGGGCATGGGCGACGTGAAGCTCGCGGGCGTGATGGGGATCTTCCTCGGCGCCTCGATCGCGCCGGCGCTCCTCATCGGTTTCCTCAGCGGATCCGTCGTCGGCGTCGCGATCCTCGCGAAGCACGGCGCGGCCGGCCGGAAGAAGGGCGTGCCGTTCGCGCCGTTCCTCGCTCTGGGCGGAATCGCCGGCCTTCTCGCGGGTCATGAGCTCGTCGACCTGTACGTCAAAAACTTCCTCTAAAGCCAGACCCTCAACGGTCGATACCACCTTCAAGGAAACCATGGGAATCGGTATGCGCAAGAACTCAAATCGCGGAACGGTCGGTCTCGACCTCGACGGCGCCTACGTGGCCGCGGTCCAGGCGACCCCGGACGGCGTGACGCGCGCCGCGAGCTTCGACCTCGCGCCCGGCGTGATCAGCGACGGTGAGGTCACCGACGTGAACGCGCTGACCGAGGGACTCCGCGACTTCTTCAAGGACAACTCGCTTCCGCGCCGCGTGCGCCTCGGCATCGCCAACCAGCAGATCGTGGTCCGCCAGTTCGACATTCCCAAGATCGACGACCTCAAGGAGCGCGCCGCCGCGGTGCGCTTCCAGGCGGCCGAGGCGATCGCCATGCCGCTCGACGAGGTCGTGCTCGACTACCAGGTGATCGGCGAGGTCCAGAGCCCCGAGGGCTCGACACGCCTGCGGGTGGTCGTGGTGGCCGCGCGCGAGTCGATGATCGCCCGGATCGTCGAGGCCGTCCGCGGCGCCGGCCTTCGCCCCGAGGGCATCGACCTCGACGCCTTCGCGCTGGTGCGCACACTGGCCGTCCCGTCGGACTCGACCGAGACCGCCCGCGTGTTCTGCCACCTCGGCGGGGTCACCAACCTCGCCATCGCCGTCGGCACCACCTGCCTCTTCACGCGCCCGCTGTCCGCTCAGTGGGACTCCGACGACGACAACGTGGCGAACGCGCTTGCCGAGGAGATCCGCCTCTCGATCGACTTCTACATGGCGCAGCCCGAGGCGCGCTGGGTGGGCGAGATCGTCCTGTCCGGCCCCGGGTCGCAGCGCGAGGGCCTCGCCGACGAGCTCAGCGGGCTCATCGAGGTTCCCGTGACCGTCGCCGATCCGCTCGGCCGTCTTCAGGTGGGCAGGCTGCCCGCCGGCGAGGATGCCACGCGGCACACGATCGCCGCCGGCCTGGCCCTGGGAGCGGCGGCATGAACGCTGTCAACCTTCTTCCCGCGAAGCATCGCCCGCGCACGCCCACCGGCGGCCTCCAGGGCAGCTCGTACATCGTCATCGGCGTGCTCGGCACGACCCTGCTGATGGTGCTCCTGTACGCCCTGACGGTCAACGGCGTGAACAGCACCAAGGCCTCGGTCGCGCGCACCAACGCGGAGACCGCGCAGGCCAAGAAGCACGCGGCCGAGCTCGCGCCGTACGGCAACTTCATTCAGGTCAAGGAGCAGCGCGTCGCCTCGGTCAAGAGCCTCGCCACCGGTCGCATCGACTGGGAGCGCCTGGCCCTCGGCCTCGCGCACGTGCTCCCCGAGAACGTCTGGCTGCTGAACGCGAGCGCCTCGGCCACCGGCTCGCCCACCGGCTCGACCGGCGCGGCGCCCGCCGCTCCCGCCGCTCCTGCGGCCCCGGCCGCCCCGGGCGCCAACTCGGGTCCCGGCGGGACCACCTCCAGCAGCGGGCCCTCCCCGGCCCCCGCGCCCACCGTGCAGCCGGCTCCCAAGATGATCCTCAAGGGCTGCGCGCCCAACCACGGTCAGGTCGCCGTCACGCTGGTCCGGCTCAAGCACCTGCCGGCGGTCACCGACGTCGAGCTGGTCAGCGCGGTCAAGCCCCAGACGGCCGCGGGCGCCGGCGGCGCCGCGCCCGCCAGCGGTGGCTCGAGCGACGACTGCGGCAACCTGAAGAAGAAGGCCGCCCTCCGCTTCGAGATGACCGTGAGCTTCAAGCCCCAGGCCGGGTCGGACATCCAGCCGACCAACAAGAAGAGCAAGGTCCCGGCCTCGCTCGGAGGTGGAGCATGAGCCTCACCGCACGCGACCGCAAGATCGTGATGTTCGCCGTCCCGCTCGTGATGGTGCTCGTGTACTGGTTCATGGTGCTCGCGCCCCAGCGCACGGAGTCGACCAAGGTCGAAGCCGAGCTCACGAAGGCCAAGGGCGAGCGTGACACCGCGCAGGCCCAGATCGGCCAGCTCAACGCTGCCAAGGCGAGCTTCGCCGGCGACTACCAGACTGTGATCCGGATGGGCAAGGCAGTCCCCGAGACGGTGGACATGCCCAGCCTGCTCGTGCAGCTCGACCGTGCCGCCCGCGGCACCGGCATCGACATGAACGAGATCCAGGTCAGCCCCGCGGCCACGTCCACGGCCGGCGCGGCCGCCGCGACGCCTCCGGGCGGCGGCAGCGGCCCCGGCGCGGGGACGGGCGCCCAGAGCGCGCCCGGCAAGGTTGCCCAGAACGCGACCAACGGCGTGAACGGCGCCAACTCGAAGAACCAGGCGGCTGCCGACGCGGCCAACGGTCCCGCGGCTGCGGCTCCGGCCACCGCTCCCGGCCTCTCCTCCGTCGGCCTCCAGTTCCAGCTGAGCGGCAACTTCTTCGACATGGCGGACTTCTTCCACCGCATGAAGCGCTTCGTCCGGGTCGTCAACGATCAGATCGTCGTCCGCGGCCGCCTGATCGCGATCGACAACTGGGACTTCACGGTCGAGGGCGGAAAGCTCAAGGCCGACGTCGGCGCCACCGTCTACCTCAGCCCCAAGGCCGATGGTGGCGTCAGCGCAGGCGCAAGCCCCACCGGGCCCGCAGCGGGCTCCGGCGGCAGCGTCGCCGGCACCCCCGGCGGCTCGCAGTCCACGACGCCCCCGACCGCCACGGCTACCCCATGACCACGTTCCTGCTCGACATCTGGCATGACCTCCGCGAGAAGCGCCTGTGGCCGGTGGCCGTGGCGCTCGTCGCCGCGACGATCGCGGTGCCGGTGGTGCTCGTCAAGCCGGCCGCGGCTCCGCCGGCCAACAACCAGCCGCAGGGCGCGACCCCCGTCGCGCTGCCCACGGTGACCCCGGACGAGGCGATCGTGGACAGCTCCAACCTCGACACCTTCAACATCAAGGACCCGTTCAACTCGCTGGCCGACCACACCTCCTCCGGTGTGCCCGGCGCGGCCGGCAACACGCAGACCGCTTCGACCGGCAACGGCACGGCGGGCAGCACGGGCAGCAGCGGCAGCGGGAGCACCGGCTCGACCGGCGGCACCGGCTCCACGGGCGGCTCGGGCTCGACCGGCGGCACCGGCGGCACCGGCGGCGGCACGGGGACCGGCACCGGCTCCGGCGGCGGCACGCGCTACTTCACCTACACGGTGGACGTGCGATTCGGCCCGCGCAGCGCCTTCAAGCCCTTCAAGGGCGTCCAGCAGCTCGACCTGCTGCCGGATGACCAGAACCCGATCGTGTCGTTCATGGGCATGAAGGACAACGCCACGACCGCCGTGTTCTTCATCGTCAACCCGTCGTTCAAGGCCGACGGCGAGGGCGCCTGCGCCCCGAGCGCCGCCGACTGCCGCTTCATCTACCTCAAGGTGGACGACAGCCACGACGAGGAGACGCTCGCGGGGGCCGACGGCAACCTCGAGTACCAGCTGAAGCTGGACACGATCCACATCAAGCACCTGACCGCGGCGGACGCCGTCGGCGACGCCAAGCCCGACACCAGCGCTCCGGTCGCGAAGAGCAACCAGAGCAAGCGTCAGGACAACCTCCTGACGATCACCCCGCTGGGCCTGCACCGCTAGCCGCGGCGGCACCCACCGGGCTAGGCGGTTCGCCTACCGCCCTCGAGTGTGTGGAGCAGGATGCGGCCGGCCACGATCCCAACGATCGTGACGACGATGCCGACCAGGATCAGCACGACCAGGGTCCCGTCGAACACGTCCGAGAGGCCCGTGTAGACGCCGATGACGATCGGCAGGAAGATCGGGACGATCACCCAGGCCCTGGGCGCGGCGTAGCCGAACACGAGCCCGGCTAGTGCGAAGAGGATGAATCCGGCCACGACGCGCTGGAGCATACCTCCCTGGGTATGGTTCTCGTCGTGGTCGCGCTCCGCTTCACGACAGCCGGGGAATCGCACGGGCCGGGGCTCGTGACGATCGTGGAAGGGCTCCCGGCGGGGCTCGAGCTGGCTCCCGAGGACCTCGACCGCGACCTGGCCCGGCGCCAGCTCGGACACGGCCGCGGTGGCCGCATGAAGATCGAGACCGACCGCGCCGAGGTCACGTCCGGCCTGCGCCACGGCCGCACGCTCGGCAGCCCGGTCGCCATTCGCGTGGCCAACCGCGACTACGCGAACTGGGAGGAGCGGATGAACCCGTGGCCGGTCGACGCGGACGTCGAGGAGGTGCACCTCCCGCGCCCGGGCCACGCCGACCTCGCGGGCGTGCAGAAGTACGGCTTCACGGACGTGCGCAACGTGCTCGAGCGCGCGAGCGCGCGCGAGACCGCGGCGCGCGTGGCGGCGGGCGCCCTCGCCAAGGCGTTCCTCCGCCGGCTCGGGGTGGAGGTGTACAGCCACGTGATCGGGATCGGATCCGTCACGGCGCCGGCGCCGGACGAGCTCGAGCCGGCCGACTTCGCGAGCGTGGACGAGTCGCCCGTGCGCTGCCTCGACCCCGACGCGAGCGACGCCATGGTCGAGGAGATCAACGTGGCACGCAAGGCCAACGAGTCGCTCGGCGGCGTGTTCGAGGTGCGCGCATACGGGCTCGTGCCGGGGCTCGGCTCGCACGTGTCGTGGGAGACGCGGATGGACGGGCTGATCGCGCACGCGATCATGTCGATCCAGGCGATGAAGGGCTGCGGCATCGGCGACGCGTTCGACGTGGCCACCCGCCCCGGGTCGCAGGCGCACGACGAGATCTTCTGGTCCGAGGAGCAGGGCTTCTACCGCGAGACCAACCGCGCCGGCGGTCTCGAGGGCGGGATGACGACCGGCGATCCCCTGATAGTTCGCGGGGCGATGAAGCCGCTCCCGACCCTCACCAAGCCGCTGCGCTCCGTGGACCTGGCCACCAAGGCCCCGGCGGCGGCGCTGCGCGAGCGCACCGACTCCTGCACCGTGCCGGCGGCCGGGGTGGTGGGGGAGGCGATGGTGGCCTTCGTGCTCGCGCGCGCGTACCGGGAGAAGTTCGGAGGCGATCACATCGATGACGTGGTCGGAGCCGAGGCCGCTTACCGGGAGCGCATCGGGTGGAGGCGGTAGCGGCCGCAGGCTCGGCAGCGGGCGCGGGGGACGGCTCCGGCCGGGGCCGGGCCATCGTGTTCGTGGGCTTCATGGGCGCGGGCAAGTCGAGTGCGGCGCGCTCGGCAGCCGCCGAGCTGGGCGTGGCGGCGCTCGACTCCGATCGCGAGCTCGAGCAGGCGCTGGGCGAGCCGATCGAGACCTTCTTCGACCGCGAGGGCGAGGCCGAGTTCCGCCGCCGCGAGGAGCAGCTGATCCTGGAGCTGCTCGCGCGCGCGGACGGCGGCGTGGTGGCGCTCGGCGGCGGCGCGCTCGGCTCCGACCGGGTGACCGAGGCGCTGGCCGGCCACGTGGTCGTGCACATCGAGGTGAGCCCCGGCGACGCCTGGCGGCGGGCATCCGGGAAGGGGCGGCCGCTCGCCCGCGACCGGGCCCGCTTCGACGCGCTGTTCGCCGAGCGCCGCGCGCGCTACGAGGCGGCGGCCGACGCGATCGTGCTCGCCGCGGACCGCGGCGTGGCGGTTCGCGCGCTGCCCGCGCTGCTGGCGCTGCGCGAGGCGCCGGCCGGCACGCGGCTCGTGTGGGCCTCGGCCGCGTCCGGCGACTACCCGGTGTTCCTGGGCCGCGGGCTCGCCGCGTCGGGGTTCTTCCACCCGCTCGACGGGCGCCGCTTCGCCGTCACCGACGAGAACGTGGCCGGGCTGCACCGCATCGAGGCAGACGCGTACGCGGCCATCCCCGCCGGAGAGTCCGAGAAGACGCTCGCGCGCGCGGAGGAGGTGCTGCGCCGGATGGCGGCTGAGGGGATCGCCGGCGACGACATGGTGGCCGCGGTGGGCGGCGGCGTGGTGGGCGACCTCGGCGGCTTCTGCGCCGCGGTCTACCAGCGCGGCATCCGCCACGTGCAGGTCCCCACCACGCTGGTCGCCCAGGTGGATTCGGCCTACGGCGGCAAGACGGGCGTGGACCTCCCCGAGGGCAAGAACTACGTGGGCGCCTACCGCCAGCCGTCCGCGGTGCTGGTGGACCCCGCCACGCTCGACACGCTGCCGCCGGAGGAGCGCGCGGCGGGCTACGCCGAGGTGGTCAAGACGGCGCTGATCGCCGGCGGAGAGCTGTGGGCGCGGGTGCGCTCGGGGCAGGAGCCCGACGCGGGCACGATCCTCGGGTGCCTGCGCACCAAGCTCGCGGTGGTGGCCGAGGACGAGCGCGACGAGGGCCGCCGGCAGGTGCTCAACCTGGGCCACACCGTCGGCCACGCGATCGAGGCGGCCACGGGCTACTCGCGCTTCCGCCATGGCGAGGCGGTGGCGATCGGGCTGCTGTGCGCGCTGCGGCTCTCCGGCCGTGAGCCGCTGCGGCGCGAGGTTTCCGCGCTGCTGCGCGACCACGGGCTCCCGCTCGCGGCCCCGGGTGTCGACGCCGGCGCCGTGCTGGAGCTGGTGGGCCGCGACAAGAAGCGCCGCGGCGGGCGCGTGCCGTTCGTGCTTGTGGAGGCGCCGGGCCAGGTCACGCCCGGGCACGACGTGCCGGATGAGGAGCTGCGCGCCGCCGTCGAGGAGGTCTGCGCCGGATGAGGAATCGCGTGGCGGTGATGCACGGGGTGAACCTCGACCAGCTCGGCCGCCGCGACCCGGCGCTCTACGGCAGCCAGACGCTCACCGAGCTCGAGGTGCGCGTGAAGCATTTCGCCACCGGACTCGGCCTCGAGCCCACGTTCTCCCAGACCAACCACGAGGGCGAGTTCTGCGAGCTCCTCCACGAGGCGCGGGAGACCGCGGACGGAGTGGTGCTGAACCCTGGTGCGTGGACCCACTACTCCTACGCGATCCGCGACGCGCTCGAGGTCTGCGGGCTGCCGGCGGTGGAGATCCACATCTCGGAGGTCGACTCACGCGAGGACTGGCGCCGGGTCTCGGTGATCCGCGACCTCTGCGTGGGCCGCGTGCAGGGCAGGGGGGTCGACGGCTACCGCGAGGCGCTCGAGATCCTGCGGGCCGAGCTGGGGGTCGGCACGTGAGCCGCGCGGACCGCCTCGAGGCGCTGCTGGCCGAGAAGGAGCTCGACGCGCTGCTGGTCACGGACCTCGACAACGTGCGCTACCTCACGGGCTTCACGGGCACGAACGGCGTGTGCGCGGTCGGCCCGCAGCTGCGCGTGTTCTTCACCGACTTCCGCTACGTGGTGCAGGCCGAGCGCCAGGTCGAGGGCTTCGACCTCGAGCGCGGCAAGCAGGACCTGCTCGAGGACGCGGCGGCGCGGCTGTCGGGCCGTGTGGGCTTCGAGGACCACAGCCTGAGCGTGCGGCGCTTCGAGCGCCTCAGGGGGCTCGTGGCCGGCGGGGTCGAGCTGGTGCCGGCCGGGCGCCTCGTGGAGGGCCTGCGCGCGGTCAAGGAGCCCGAGGAGCTGGACCTGATCCGCACGGCGGCCCAGCTGGCCGACGAGATCTTCGCCGGCGTGGTGGAACGCGGGCTGGTGGGGCGGACCGAGCGCGAGGTGGCGTTCGAGCTCGAGACCGACATGCGCCGCCGCGGGGCGGAGCCGTCGTTCCCCTCGATCGTGGCAGGCGGCGCCAACGGCGCGCTGCCGCACGCGCAGCCGGGCCCCGACCCCATCGAGCGCGACACGCTGGTGGTGGTCGACCTCGGCTGCCTGCTCGGCGGCTATTGCTCGGACTGCACGCGCACGTTCGCCACCGGCAATCTCTCGGACGAGGCCGGGGAGGTCTACCGGCTCGTGCTCGACACCCAGGTGGCCACGCTCGGCGAGGTCCGGCCCGGGGCGGCGGGGGCCGACGTGGACGCGTTCGCTCGCGAGCGCATCGCCGCGGCGGGGCACGGGGAGCGCTTCGGCCACGGCCTCGGCCATGGGGTCGGCATCGTGGTGCACGAGGAGCCCACGCTGTCGCGGCTCTCGAAGGACACGCTCACCGCGGGGAACGTGGTGACGGTCGAGCCCGGCGTGTACGTGCCGGACGCGTTCGGGGTGCGGATCGAGGACCTGGTCGTGGTGCGCGACGACGGCCCGGAGATCCTCAGCGGCTTCCCGAAGGAGCTGACTACGGTCGAGTAGCGGCGGTGGCCCGGCGGGCTACCAGACGCCTGCGCGGCAGGCGCCGTTCTTGTTCGTCGAGCCGGCGGTGCACGTGCGGTCCGTCGTGCCGTTCACGTTGTGCTCGATCGAGAAGGTGTGGTTGGAGCCGTCGCTCGTCGCCTTCGACACCGCGGTCACCTTGTAGCTCTTGGCGGTGGCGGAGATGATGCTGACCTCGCCGGGGCCGGTGCCGTAGGGAAGGCCGGTGTCGGAGCCGATCTCCTCGTTGCTGTCGCAGTCGAGGTAGTTCTCCTGGGTCGCGAAGCAGAGCTCGATGCGCGAGGTGAGGTTGCGAGCGTTCGACTCGGCCTCCGCGTCCTTGCCCTTCTTCTGGTGCCCCATGTAAGAGGGGATGGCGATCGCGGCGAGGATCGAGATGATCAGCATCACGACAAGCAGCTCGATGAGCGTGAAGCCGCGGTTGCCGCGCAGTCGCTGAAGGAGGGTCTTGGGCACAGGATCGTCCTTGGTCTCGGGTCGGGAGGCCGGCTGTCGTTGGGTGCGACTGCCGATCTGCTGGGCTTATCGGTAGGTGGTCGCGCGCCCTTTAGCGCCGACGCGCCCGTCGCTGGTGCCTCGTTGCAAGGGGCCGGCGGCCCGTCCTCGCCATATGCGAACATGCGTTCGTATGATCGTATGCGTCCTGTACCCGAGGTTTGCGCTGGTGGCGGCGCTCCCCGAGCGGGACGAGATGCTGGCCGGGCCGGTGGCGCTCGCGCCCGAGCCGGGCGGCCGGCAGGTGGTGGGCCAGGTGTCGGCGGCCGCCGAGGCGTTCGGGGTGGCGGCCGGGATGCGGCTGGGGGAGGCGCTGGCGCGCTGTCCCGAGCTCCGGCTCGTGCCGCCGGATCCCGAGCGCGAGCGGGCGGCGTGGGGGAGGGTGCTCGACCGGCTCGAGTCGATCGGGGCGGCTTCCGAGTCGTACGTGCCGGGCCTTGCCCACTTCGAAGCCGTCGGCCTGCGCCGGATCCACGGCGGGCGGGTGGAGGACGTGCTCGCCGCCGCGCGGAGGGCGCTCGGCGGCGCCGTGCGGCTTGGGTGCGCGCCCAGCCGCTTCGCGTCGCACGCGGCGGCGCTGCGGGCGCGGCCGCGGCGGCGCGGCGGCCCGGTCGTCGTCTCGCCCGGCGCCGTCCGGGGATTCCTGGCGCCGCTGCCGGTGGCGCTGCTGCGCTCGCGGCCCGAGCTCGCGGCCCTGCCCGACACGCTCGAGCGGCTCGGGATCCGCACGCTCGGCGAGCTGGCCGCGCTGCCCACTCCCGCTTTCGCCGAGCGCTTCGGCCACCCCGGCCTGCTGGCGCTCGACCTCGCCCAGGGCCGCGACACGCCGCTCGAGCCGCGCCGGCCGCTCGAGCCGGTCACCGAGCGGCTCGACCTGCCGGAGGCGGCGCTCGGGCCGCAGCTCGAGCGCGCGCTGGAGCTGCTGGTGGCCCGCGTGCTCGCGCGCGGCGAGCGCCGTGGCCGCACCGTGCGCGCCCTCGCGCTCACCGCGCGGTTCGTGGAGGGCGGCACCTGGCGGGTCCGGGTCACGCTGAGAAAGGCGAGTGCCGACCCGCAGCGGATCCGCCTCGCGCTGGGGGTCAAGCTGCCCGAGCTGCCGGCCCCCGCCGAGTCGATCGGCCTGGAGGTGGAGGCGTTCGGGCCGCCGGCGTACGACCAGGAGCGGCTGCTGCCCGACTCGCCCGCCGAGCTGCGCCGGCGCCGGATCGCCGAGGCGGTCGGGCAGGTCCGTCAGGCAGCGGGGCCGGACGCCGCCCTGCGCGTGCTGGAGGTGGACCCGGACTCGCGGCTGCCCGAGCGCCGCGCCGTGCTGGCCCCGTTCGAGCAGGAGCGCAGGCGATGAGCGTCCGCCGCCTCGCGCACCCGCGCGGCGTCTGCGTCCGCCTCGACGAGTCGGGCACGCCCGCCGAGCTCCAGGGCGAGCCGGTCGAGTCCGTGCTCGAGGAGTGGGTCGTGGAGGACCGCTGGTGGACCGGCCGCCCGGTCCGCCGCCGCTACTTCGAGCTGGTGCTGGCGGGCGGGCGCAACGCGGTGGTGTTCAGGGAGCTCGGCGGTGGCGGGAGGGGGTTCTTCGAGCAGCGGGCCTGAGCACATCCACCGCGGCGCTCATCGCAGCGCACGCCCGCGCAGGACCGCCCGCGCGGTCACCTTGACCGACTTGATCCGTGTCGGCACGCTGATCGTCAGCGCCGTGCCGGGCTTGGCCGTGTAGGTCGTGATGTTCCCGTTCGGGGCCTCGACGCGGTACTGCCAGAGGTCGGGCGCCTCGGTGCCGTCGGCCGTCTGGGCGTTCAGGGTGAGCTGGCTGCCCTTGCGCTTCTTCTTGATGGACTTCGGGTGCCCCGGCACGGTCGCCGAGTAGTGCCCGATCACCTTGCGCTTGTTCGCGATCGGGATTCCGTTGCGGACCGGCGTGGCGACGATGTCGTGGTCCTCCGTGACGGACTCCGGGTAGATGTAGTTGAGCTTCGACTTGCTGGTCGCCGGCCCGAGTTCGACGAGCCCGTTCGGGGTGTCCACGCTGTAGAGGACCGTCCGGTTCTTGGGCAGGCTGCCCGTGCGCGTGATGCTGATCCGCCGCTGGCCGGGCGGGTCGCCGGCCTTGGTCGTGACCGTGGCCGTCGCGGCGATCTCGGGCGCCGATACGGCGGTCTCCAGGGCGGTGATCGGCGGGTCGCCGGGCTGCCACTCGACCTTCCAGTCGCCGGCCTGCGGCTTGTTCAGCTCGATGAGCTGCTGAGTCGCGTCCGGCTTGCCCACGACGATGGTGTTCGAGTCGACCTGCTCGTGCTGGCCGGCGGTGGTCACCACGCGCACGTGCCCGTCCGGGTCGCGCAGCGTCACGTGCGGGCCGGGCTGGCCGGCGGTCAGCTGGATGGCGATCTTCTTCGTGCCGTCGGCGACCGGGAAGGTGCGCGACTTCGTCCCGGACGACGCGCTGGTGTGGACGAACGTCCCCTGGATCGGGTCGTCGAAGTCCTTCAGGTCGCAGCCCGTGAAGACCTTCAGGCCGCCGTTGTCCCAGTCCTGGCCGATGCCGCCGCTGAGGAAGCCGAGCAGCTTCCCGCACGTCCCGAAGCCGTGGTCCGAGATGACCGCCTCGAAGTGCGCGACGTTGTAGGTGCCCAGGAAGCCCAGGATCAGGTCGCCGTCCGCGCTCGCCTTGATGTTGAAGCGGTTCCCGTCGGTGGCGTACGCCCCGGAGCCGTGGATGCGCGCGCCGATGCCGATGTCGAGCACCGGCACGGTCGCCTCGAATCGCGCGTCGCCGCTCGCGGCTATCAGGCCGTCCGCGTCGTAGACGAAGTTGAAGGTCCCCGACGCGAGCTCGCTGTTGCCGCTCGGGAGCACGCGAGCACCGCCGCTCACCTCGAGCCGGAAGTTGGGCTCGAACTGCATCTCCACGTCGCCGCTGAGCAGGATCAGCGATTGGCCGGCGATCGTTGGGCCGGCGGTCGCGTCGGCGCCGGCCGAGATGAACAGCGGGTCGAGGCCGAAGCCGAACCGGACCGAGTCGAGGAAGATCCCCGTGGTCCCGATCGGGATCGGCGGCAGGTTGTCGATGCTCGTCTGGATGTACTTCAGGGCGCCGGTGTCGGCGTCCACGGCGGTCTCGAAGTCGAGTTTCGGGAACAGCTCGCCCAGGTCGAGCAGGAGCCCGCCGGACCAGACGTTCGTGGTGCCGTTGTACTTGACGTGCATGTTCTTGAGCCCGCCGATCCCCGGGACGGCGATGTCCGGGAACTTCGCGGAGAGGTTGTCGACCGTGAGCCCGATGCCGTCGGTGATCGTGACCTTGCTGTCGGCGTTCACGTCGAGGAGGTCCGAGAGCCCGTCGCTCAAGAGCGCGAGCTTGGCGTTGAACACGATCGAGGCCGGGATCGACCCGTTCTGCGGGCGGACGCCGGCGTCGTGGATGCCGTCGCGCAGCCGCAGCCCGAAGATCTTCGGGTTGTTGTTCGTGGGGATGTCGATGTAGTCGGTCACGATGCCCACCAGGGCCGCCGGGCCGATCTTCCGGCGCCGGTCCACGCGCTTCGTCGACGACTTCGTGGTCGGCTTCGGGATCGTTCCGAAGGTGGGCTCGGGGATGGGGGCCTGCGTGAGCTTCGACGTCGTCAGGGTGATCGCGCCCGTGTAGATCGGGAAGCGCTTGCGCTGCCCGTTCACGAGCGGGTCGAGCACGATCGTGGTGCTCTGGGCGCGGCTGATGGTCCCCGTGTCGGGGCTGACGCTGTTGTCGTAGAAGTTGGCGATCAGATCGGGGCCCGAGTCCGGGACCTCGACGATCATGCCGTTCACCTCGACGTGGCCGCGGAATCCGCGACTCGTCTTCAGCTGCCGCGTTTCGAGACTCGCCTTCTGCAACTTCTTCGTCGGCAGGATGGACCTCGCCTGGTTGCAGCCCTCCACCGTCCAGTTCGCGATTGTGTACTCGCCGTACTCGTAGCCCTCGGAGCAGCTCGACTCGAGGTGCGGGGAGCGCAGCGTGGCGCTCGCCCCGGGCGCCGCCACGAGCAGCGCCGCCACGACGGCCAGCGCGGTGAGTGTGGCGTGCCTACTTGTCCTCACAGCAGTTCCCCGATCCCGCGCGCCCGTCAGCGCACCAAACAGCCGATTGCCATGCGTACTCACGAGTCCCTCCCGTCGAGTCCACCATTCGTAACCGCTGACGGCGGCCCAATGCACCAGGTGAATCCCTAGACCGACCTCCCCACGCTCCCGGCCGTGACCAGCACGGCCAGCTCGCTGCGCGAGTGGATCCCGAGCTTGCGGTACACGCGCCCGAGGTGGAACTCGATGGTCTTGGGGCTCAGAAAGAGCTCGGCCGCCACCTCGCGGTTGGAGGCGCCGCGCCCGACCGCCAGCGCCACGCGCAGCTCCTGCGCGGTCAGCTCGTCCGGATCGCTCGGCGCGGCGCGCCGGATCCCGCCGGCGGCGCGCAGCTCGGCGCGTGCGTGCCGGGTCCAGGGGGCGGCGCCCAGCTCGTCGAAGGTGGCCAGCGCCTCGCGCAGCCGCTCGCGAGCCTCCACCCGGCGCCGTGCCCGGTGGAGCCGCGAGCCGAACGAGAGGAGCGTGCGCGCGCGCTCGAACGGGGACGCGCAGCGCTCGTGCAGCTCGAGCGCCGCGGTGAACGGCTGCTCGAACTCCCCGTTGGCGGTGAGGCCCCTGCAGCGCGCCGCGAGCGCGAGCGCCAGCGGAGCGCCGGAGCGCTCGGCGCGTGCCGCGAGCTGCTCGGAGACCTCGTGCGCGCGCACCGGCTCGCCGGCCTGCACGAGCGCCTCGGCGAGATCGGAAACCCACGGGACGATCACGGGATCCTCGAGCCCGGCCGCCTCCGCCAGCCGCTGCGCCTCCTCGAGCTGCTCGATGGCGGCGTCGGTGTGCCCGAGGCCGAGCTCCAGGAACCCGAGCGCGGCGTGGCCCCAGATCGGCGTGCTGCCATAGCCCGGCGGCTCGGCCAGCGCGATTCCGCGCTCGACCGCCGCGCGCGCCTCGGTTTCCTCGCCGCGCGCGGCGTGCACCCGGGCGCGTACGACCAGCGCTATCGACAGCGGGCCGCGCTGGCTCGTGTCGTCGGCGATCGCCACGGCCTCGTCCGCCGCCGCCGCCGCGCTCGCCCAGTCGCCGAGCCGGTAGGCGCCGTCGGCCGCCACCAGCTGGTAGTAGGGGAGCAGGCCGTCGGTGCCGGCATCGCGGGCGGCGTCGGCCAGCCCGGCGACCTCTTCGCACAGGAGCGGCTCCTGCCCGGTGCAGACGCGGGCGTGCAGCGCGAAGGCGATCGACTGGGCGGCCGGGGAGAGCGGCTCCACGCCGGCCAGCAGGCGTCCGGCCTCGTCGAGCGCCGGGCGCGCCTCGGCGGCGCGTCCGGCCAGCGCCAGTCCCATGCCGAGCATCGAGTGCGCCTGGCAGCGCGCCGCGGGCGGCGCATCGCGGGGCAGGATCTCGATCGCCCGCTCCGCCGCGGCCAGCGCGCGCCGGCAGTCGCCGCCCACGCACGCGGTCACGCCGGCGTCGGCGTGCAGCGCGGCGGCCATCGCGGGGTCGAGCTGCGCCGTGCGCTCCGCCTCCTCGGTGAGCAGGTCGTGGTTCTCGATGGCGCCGCGGATGCCCCCGGTCAGCGTGACCATGCCGAGCAGGTGGCGGATGCCCGCGCGCATCGTGGGGTCGTCGATCTCGGCCACCGGCTCGAGCAGCGCGGCGCCGCGCGCGTAGGCGCCGCCCATCGCGGCCGCGAGGCCCGCGGCGAAGAGCCGCCGCGATCGCGCGCCGTCGTCGTCGCTCAGCCGCGCGGCGCGCTCGTGCGCGTCGGCCGCGGCGCTGTGGGCTCCGCGCGCGGCGGCTCGATGTCCGGCGGCCTCGAGCGAGTCCGCCACGGCCGCGTCCGGCCCGAGGCTGGCCGCCGCGAGGTGCCAGGCGGCGGCGTCCGCGTCGGCGTGCGGAGCGAGCGCCGCGTGGGCGCGGCGGCGGTCGGAGCCGGTGGCGCCCTCGTAGACCACCGCGCGCAGCAGGGGATGCGAGAAGCCGAGCCTGTCGTCGCCGAGCGCGAGCAGGCCGCTCGCCTCGGCGTGCTCGAGCGCGGCGAGGTCGATGTCCAGGTCCCGGCAGGCGGCCACCACGGGCCCGAGGGCACGGTCGAGGGAGGCCGCGGCCACGAGCATGGCCTGGCCGGCCTCGGCGCCGAGGCCCGCAACCTGGCGCTCGAACGCGTCCCAGAGGGCGCCGCCGGGCGCCGGCGCGGGCTCGAACGGGACGATTCCAGCCCGCTGCTCGTCACTCAGCAGCGAGGGCAGCTCGAGCAGCGCGAGCGGGTTGCCGGCGGCGGCGTCGAGCAGGGTCGTGGTGGTGGTGGGCGCCAGCTCGCCGGCGGTGGCGGCGAGGAGCGCGCGGGCATCCTGGTTCCCGAGCCCGGTCACGTGCCGCTCGTCGCTGAGGCGGCCGTCGAGCGGTGGGATCGGGATCCCGGTTCGCGTGGCGGCCAGCAACGCCACGCGCGATCCGCCGAGGCGCCGGGCGGCATACCCCAGGCACTCGGCGGAGGGGGTGTCGAGCCAGTGGGCGTCGTCGATCAGCACGAGCAGCGGCCCGTCGGCCGCGGCGGCGCGCAGCAGCCCGAGGACGCCGGCGCAGACCGCGAGCCGGTCGGCGGGCGGCGGCGCGCCGGGCCCGATCGCCAGCGCCACCTCGACCGCCGATGCCTGGCGCTCGGGAAGGGCGCGGAGGTGGGGGAGGAGCGGACGGGTGATCGTGCCGAGCGCGGCGAAGGGCAGGTTCGCCTCCGCCTCGATCCCCACGTCCTCGATCACCAGGGCGGCGCCCGCGCGCTCGCGAGCGACCCCGAGGAGGGCGGTCTTGCCGATGCCGGGTTCACCCGACAGGAGGAGACTCCGGCCCTGTCCGCTTCTGGCGTCGAGCAGGAGCCGGTCGATCGCCTCGATTTCGCGGGAGCGTCCGAGCAGCACGGGACCGTTCGCATGCTCGCCCAACTGAGGGTTGAGGTCAAGTCGCGAGCATGCGAACATGCGTTCGCATGCCGTACGTCGAGCTCCACTGCCACTCCGCCTTCTCGTTCCTGGACGGGGCCTCGCACCCGGTCGAGATCGCGGCGGCGGCGGCCGAGCAGGGCCACGAGGCGATCGCGCTCACCGACCACGACGGGCTCCACGGGTCGATGGAGATGGCCACCGCGGTGCGGGCGCTGGGCGTGCGGGCGATCGTGGGAGCCGAGCTGACGCTCGAGGACGGCCACCACGTCACGCTTCTGTGCGAGGACCGCACCGGCTACGCCAACCTCTGCCGGCTGGTCACCGAGGCGCACAGGGGCACGCGCGACCGCCCCACCGAGCCGACCCCGCCGAGCACCCGGCTCGAGGACCTCGAGCGCCACGCCGCCGGCCTCGTCTGCCTCTCGGGCTGCGCGCGCGACGGCGCGCTGGCCGCGCGGGTGGAGCGCGACGAGCACGCCGGCGCCGCCGCGATGGCGCGCCGCCTGGTGCGCGCGTTCGGGCCCGACCGCTTCCGGGTCGAGCTCCAGCGCCCGTTCGCCCGCCACGACCGCCGCCGCAACCGCCTGCTGGCGCAGCTGGCCGAGCGGGTCGGCGTGCCGTGCGTGGCCACCGGCAACGTCCACGCGCACGCGCGTGCGCGAGCGGCGCTCCAGGACACGTTCGTCGCGATCCGCTGCAAGGCCACCCTCGACGAGTCGGAGCCGCTGCGCCGCGGCAACTCCTCGCACGTGCTCGCGCCGCCGGAGGCGATGGCGGCGCGCTTCGCCGACCACCCGGACGCGGTCGAGGAGTCGGGGAGGCTGGCCGAGCGCCTGCGCTTCGACCTGACCACGGACCTCGGCTACCGCTATCCGGGCTCGGAGGACGGCAGCGCCGACCGGCGGCTGGCGGAGCTGTGCGGATCGCTGCTCGCTTCGCGCTACTCCGGCCGCGCCAGCCGGGCGGACGCCGAGGCGCGACTGGAGCAGGAGCTGGCGATCGTCCGCTCGCTCGGCCTCTCGGGCTTCTTCCTCCTCCACCGCGACCTGCTGGAGCTGGCGCGCGAGGTGGCGCGCGAGGTGCGCGGCCCCGACTCGGCCCGCTCGCTCCTGCCGCCCGGCCGCGGCCGCGGCTCGAGCGTGTCCTCGATCGTCTGCTTCCTCACCGGCCTCTCGCACGTGGACCCGGTGGAGAACGACCTGTTCCTGGGGCGCTTCCTGAACGAGGAGCTGAGCGCACTGCCGGACATCGACCTCGACTTCCCGCGCGACATCCGCGAGGTGCTGATCCCGCGGGTGCACGAGCGCTACGGGCGCGACCGCTCGGCGCTCGTGGCGGCGTTCGCCACCTACCAGAACCGCTCGGGGATCCGCGACTTCGGCAAGGCGCTCGGGCTGCCGCCGGGGGAGATCGAGCGCGCCGCGCGGGCGGCCGAGCCGTGGGGCGGGGGCAACGTGGAGGACCACCTCGCGGAGGCGATCGGCGCCCGGCGGGCGGCCTCGCCGCGCTGGCAGGCGCTCACCCGGCTGGTCCACGACGCATGGGGGCTGCCGCGCCACGTGACCCAGCACGTGGGCGGCATGGTCATCTCCACCCAGCCGCTCGACGAGATCTGCCCGATCCAGCCGGCGGCGATGAGCGGCCGTCAGATGGTCCAGTGGGACAAGGACTCGTGCGGCGATGCGGGCTTCCTCAAGATCGACCTGCTCGGCCTGGGGATGCTCTCGGCGGTCGAGCGCTGCGTGGACCAGATCGCGCGCGCGCGCGAGGAGCGGATCGACCTCTCGCGGATCCCGTTCGACGACCCGGCGGTGTACCGCGAGATCCAGGCGGCGGAGACGATGGGCGTCTTCCAGATCGAGAGCCGGGCGCAGATGCAGATGCTTAAGCGAACGCTGCCCGAGAACCTTGACGACCTGACCGTGCAGGTCGCGCTTGTGCGGCCCGGGCCGATCCAGGGCGGCGCGGTGCACCCGTACATCGAGCGGCGGAAGGCTCTGCGCGCGGACCCCTCGTACAGGGTTCCCTACGACCACCCCTCGCTCGAGCCGGTGCTGCGCGACACGCTCGGCGCGATCGTCTTCCAGGACCAGGTGATCGAGGTGGCGATGGCGTTCGCGGGCTTCTCGCCGGGCGAGGCGGAGGGGCTGCGGCGGGCGATGAGCCGCAACCGCTCGGTGGCCGCGATGCGCTCGTACGAGGTCAAGTTCGTGGAGGGGGCGATGGCCCGGGGCGCGTCCTTGGAGGTGGCGCGGAAGGTCTACTCGCAGATCGTGGGCTTCTCCGGCTTCGGCTTCCCCAAGGCGCACTCGGCGGCGTTCGGGCTGCTCGCCTACCAGTCGACCTGGCTGCGGGTGCACCACGGACCGGAGTTCCTGTGCGCGCTGCTGAACGAGCAGCCGATGGGCTTCTACCCGCCGGACTCGCTGGTGCACGAGGCCCAGCGCCGGGCGATAACGGTGCTCCCGCCGTGCGTGCTCGCCTCGGATGCGGAGTGTGGCGTCGAGTGGCTCGACGGCGCGCTCGCCGTGCGGATCGGCCTCGGCTATGTCGCCGGCGTGGCGTCCGACGACGTGCGCGAGGTGGTCGAGGAGCGCGAGCGGTGCGGGCCGTTCGGCGGGATCGCGGAGCTCGCCGGCCGCTGTGGCGCCCAGCGCGACGCGCTCGAGCGGCTCGCCTGGGCCGGGGCGTGCGACGCGCTGGTGGAGGGCGGGCGGCGCCAGGCGCTCTGGCTGCTCGGCGTCTCGGCTCCGGGCGTGACCGTGGCGGGCGGCACCCAGCTCGCGCTGCCGGTGGAGCCGGGCGCGGCGCCCGAGCTGCGCGAG
This sequence comes from Thermoleophilaceae bacterium, assembly GCA_034663685.1. GTDB lineage: Bacteria > Actinomycetota > Thermoleophilia > Solirubrobacterales > Thermoleophilaceae > AC-37. Next base: position 7,161 of record JAXDJC010000131.1, on the reverse strand, counting down.
CTCTCGCCCTGGGAGCGGCTGATCGCCGACTACGGCTCCACCAAGGTCACGCTGCACGAGCACCCCATGGAGCTGATGCGGCCCGAGCTCGACTCCGGCCTCGTCACGGCCCGCGACCTCGAGGGCCTGCGCCACGGCTCCCGCGTGCGCACCGCCGGCCTCGTCATCGCCCGCCAGCGGCCGGCCACGGCCAAGGGCGTCACGTTCATGCTGCTCGAGGACGAGCACGGAGCGATCAACGTGATCGTGGGGCCGCCCGTCTACGAGGCGCACCGCCTGACCGTGCGCGCCGAGCCGATGGTCCTCGTGGAGGGGAGGCTCGAGCGCCGCGACGGCGTGACCAACGTGGTTGCCACCGCCGTGCGCCGCCTCGAGCGCCCGGACATCCCGCTCGGCGAGGTCCGCCACATCGAGCCGCGCCGCGCCTGGAGCACGGACGGCGAGCGCGACGGCGACCTGCGCGCGGTGGCGCCGGCGGCGCACAGCTTCGGCCGGCGCGGGTAGGCGAAGCCGCCGCGCTACGGTGCGGCCATGGCCGGACGCATCCTCGTGGGCACATCGAGCTGGGCCGACCCGGGCTTCGTGGAGGAGTGGTACCCGCCGGGCATGCCCGCCCGCGAGCGGCTCCCCTGGTACGCCGAGCGCTTCGAGGTGGTGGAGCTCAACTCGAGCTTCTACGCGGTGCCCGAGCAGGCCATGGCGGATCGCTGGGCTCGCGCCACGCCGGACGGCTTCGTGTTCGACGTCAAGCTCCACCGGCTGCTCTCCCGCCACGCGGCCGACATCAAGTCCCTGCCGCCCGACATGCGCGACGACGTCCAGGTGAACGAGCGCGGCCGCGTGCGGCTCACCCCCGAGCTGGAGCTGGCGGTGGCGGACCGGATCCTCGAGGCGGTCACGCCGCTCGACCAGGCCGGCAAGCTCGGCGCCTTCCTGCTCCAGCTGACCCCGGCGTTCTCGCCCGACAAGCACCGGCTCGACGAGCTCGACGCCCTGCTCGAGCGGCTCGCGCCCCACACCGTGGCGGTGGAGCTGCGCCATCGCGGCTGGGTCTCGGAGAAGCGCGCAGAGGAGACCTTCTCCCACCTCTCCGAGCGCGGCGCGGCCTTCGTGTCGGTCGACGCCCCGCGGGAGGAGCACGTGCCGATCATGCCGCCGGTCGACGCGGTCACCACCGACGCCCTCGCCTACATCCGCATGCACGGCCGCGACGCCCACGGCTACATGCACGGCAAGACCGTGGCGGAGCGCTTCGCGTGGGACTACTCGGACGACGAGCTCCGCGAGATCGCCGGGCGCGTGCGCGCGATGGCCGAGGAGGCGCACGAGGTGCACGCGCTGTTCAACAACAACCGCGGCGCCGACGCGCCGAGCGCGGCCAGCCGCTTCCGCGAGCTGATCGGGCAGGACCCCGGCCCGCCGCCCGACGCCGGCCAGCAGCTCCAGATGCAATGACCGCGCCCGTTCGGATCGCCACCGGCCTGGCCACCGACGACTCGGGGCCCGACGCGTTCGCCGAGGCCGCCGCGCGCGCCGCGCTCGGCCTGGGCGGGGCCGCGGCCGACCTCGTGGTGGTGTTCGCAGCCGCGCCCAACCTCGCGCACGCGGACGAGGGGCTGGCGGCGGTGGAGGAGCGCCTGCGCCCCGCCGCGCTGATCGGCTGCGGGGCCCAGGGCGTGATCGCCGGCGGCCGCGAGCTGGAGATGGGCGGCGTGGCCGTGTGGGCGGGCTCGCTCCCGGGCGCGACGGTGCGCCCGTTCCACCTCGACGCCTTCGAGGCCGGCGACGACGGTGTGGCGATCGCCGGCCTGCCCGAGCTGCTCGGCGCCGAGGCGCTGCTCCTGCTTGCCGACCCGTACACCTTCCCCGTCGAGCCGCTGCTCGACCGCCTGGCGCTTGATCACCCCGGGCTGCCCGTGATCGGCGGCCTGGCGAGCGCGGGCGCGGCGCCCGGCGAGGGCGCGCTCATCCATGCCGGAGGGCTCGAGAACCGCGGCGCCGTGGGCGTGGCGCTGGCCGGCGTGGACGTGCGGCCGTGCGTGTCGCAGGGCGCGCAGCCGATCGGCCCGGAGATGGTGATCACCGCGTGCGAGGAGAACGTGATCCACGAGCTGGCCAGCCGGCCCGCCCTCGCGCGCCTGCACGACGCGATCGGCGAGCTCGAGCCGCACGAGCGCGCGATGGCCGGCCGCGGCCTGCTGCTCGGGATCGTGATCGACGAGAACCAGCCGGACTACGAGCGCGGCGACTTCCTGATCCGCGGCCTGCTCGGCGTGGACGAGGAGGAGGGCAGCGTGCGGGTGGGCGAGCGCGTGCGCGTGGGCCAGACCGTGCGGCTCCAGGTGCGCGATGGCGATTCGGCCGACGAGGACCTGCGCGCGGCGCTGGCTCTGCACGCCGAGGCGCTGCCGGGGCCGCCGGCGGGCGCGCTGCTGTTCAGCTGCAACGGCCGCGGGAGCCACATGTTCGGCGTGCCCGACCACGATGCCCTGGCGCTCGAGGGAGCCTTCGGCGGCGCGCCGGCGGCGGGCTTCTTCTGCGCGGGGGAGATCGGCCCGGTGGGCCCGCGCTCGTTCGTGCACGGGTTCACGGCCACGCTGGCGGTCTTCGCGGGCTGACGCGCTCAGGCGGCGGCGAGCGCCGGGCGGCGGTCGAGCCACGGCCGCGCCTCTTCCACCTGCGCCGCCAGCGCCAGCAGCAACTCCTCCCCGCCGGGCGCTCCCATCAGCTGCACGCCCACCGGCAGTCCCTCGCCCGAGAGCGACAGCGGCAGCGAGATCGCCGGCTGGCCGGTGATGTTCGCCGGAGGGCAGAACGGCACGAAGCGCATGCCCTTGTAGATCGCCTCCATGGGCGGCTCGCCCGGACCGGGCGCAAGCGATCCGTGCGGCACCGGCGGCTCGGCCAGGGTGGGGGTGAGGAGCACGTCGTGGTCGGCCCACCAGCGCGCCACGCGGCGCGAGTACGCGCGCAGGTTGGTGAGCGCGTCGAGCACCTCGATCCCGGACGTCGCGTGCGCGCGGCGGATCAGCTCCTGGGTGAGCGGCTCGGTGTCCGCGGGGTCGAACGAGCCGCCCCCCACAGCCCCCATGCGCTCGGCGGCCGCGGCCGCCTCCGCTCCCCAGATCGTGAGGAAGTCGTCCACGTAGTCGGTCGCGTCCCAGCGCGGGGTGGACTCGTCCACGCTGTGCCCGAGCGACTCGAGCAGGGAGGCCGCCTCGCGCGCGGCGGCCACGCAGTCGTCGTGCACGCGCACGTGGATCGGCGCCTCGAGGCTGAGGCCGATCCGCAGCGCCCCGGGCGCGCGTGCGGCCGCTTCGGCGAACGTGGACTCGGGCGGCTCCGGCCAGTGCGGGTCGCCCCACTCGTATCCGGCCACGACGTCGAGCGCCACCGCGGTGTCCGCCACCGTGCGGGTGAGCACTCCCTCGGCAACCAGCCCCGACGGCGACTCCACCAGCGGCGCGGCGGACACGCGCCCGCGGCTCGGCTTGAGCCCCACGAGCCCGCAGCACGACGCCGGGATCCGGATCGAGCCGCCGCCGTCGTTGCCGTGCGCGAGCCCGACCATCCCCGACGCCACGGCCGCCGCGCTGCCGCCCGACGAGCCCCCGGCCGTGCGCGAGAGGTCCCAGGGGTTGCGCGTGGGGCCGAAGCGGTCGGGCTCGGTCACGGGCGTGATCCCGAACTCGGGCGTGCTCGTCTTGCCCACGATCACGGCGCCCGCGGCGCGCAGCTTCTTCACGATCGCGGTGTCGAACGGCGGCACCCAGTCGCCGCTCACGGCGCTGCCGAACGTGGTGCGGATCCCCTCGGTCAGCGGGCCGATGTCCTTGATCGCGATCGGCACCCCGGCGAGCGGGCGCGGGTCGCCCGAGGCGATCGCGTCCGCGTCGGCCAGCGCGCGCTCGGCCGCAACCGTCACGAACGCGTTCACGTCACCGTTCAGCCGCTCGATCGCAGCGAGCGACGCCTCCACCAGCTCGCGCGCGCTCACCTCCCCGGCGCGAACGGCGGCGGCCTGCTCGAGCGCGGGCCTCTGGATGGTCTCTCCCGCCATTGCTAAAGGGCTCTCCTCCGGTCCTGCGCTGACCCTACCGCCTGCGAACATGCCACGTGTGGATTCCGGCGACCGCGCACCGGCGGGCGTGGTGCGGGTGCGCGCCCCCAACCCATCGCCGCTGACCCTCGACGGGACGAACACCTACGTGGTCGAGCGCTGGGTGGTGGATCCCGGCCCCGGCGACGCCGGGCACCTCGACGCGGTGCTGCGCGCGGCCGGCGGCGCACTCGACGGGATCGTTCTCACCCACGGCCATCCCGACCACGACGCGGGCGCCCCGGCGCTGGCTGCGCTCGCGGGCGGCGTGCCCGTGGTGCGCCCGCGCGAGGGCGACCGCACCGGGCCTTTCACGGCGATCGCCACGCCCGGCCACGCCGAGGACCATGTCTGCCTCCTGTTCGGGCGCGTCTGCTTCAGCGGCGACACGGTGCTGGGCGAGGGCAGCGTGTTCGTGGGCGCCGACGGCTCCTCGATGTCCGCCTACATGGCCTCGCTCGAGCGGCTGCGGGCGCTCGATCTCGAGGCGATCTGCCCCGGTCACGGCCCGTTCGTCTGGGACCCGCGCGGGAAGATCGACGAGTACATCGAGCACCGGCTCGACCGCGAGCGCCGCGTGCTCGAGGCGATCGAGGCGGGCGCGCGCACGCGCGACGAGCTGGTCGATCGCGCCTGGAGCGACGTGGACTTCGAGCCCGCGCCGCTGCTGCGCTTCGGCGCTGCGCTCACGCTCGAGGCGCACCTCGCCAAGCTGCGCGAGGAGGGCCGGCTGCCGGAGGGGTTCGAGCTCGGTTAGCGCCGCAGCAGCCCGGCGCCGCGCCAGCCCGTCACGCGCGACTTGCCCACCTTGCCGACCGCGCCCTTCAGCCCCACGCAGCCAACGCACCCGACGCAGCCCTCGCAGTCCACGCATCCCACGCACCCCACGCACGAGGCGCAGTTCACGTTGGCCACCCCGCCCAGGATCCCGGCGCAGACCACGGTGCCCAGGCTGAGCGCCACGCCGACGCTCGCCACGGTGGCCGCGCTGCCCACCACACCGGCGCTCGCCACCGTGCCGGCGCTGCCGATCACGCCGGCGCTGGCGGCGGTCCCAACGCTTCGGATCACCGCTGCGCTGGCCACCGTCCCCGGGCTCGAGCGAACCCCGGCGCTGCCCACGCTGGCCGGCGAATCCTCCACGCCGATGTTGGACTCGGCCGCCTCGGGAATCTCCACGGCGCCAACCTACACGCCGCGGCCTCCTGCGGCCGGGCGGCGCTCAGGAGTCCTGGAACACGCGCGCGCATCGTGAGCCGGTAGCCGCGGCGGTTCAGGCGTAGGGGCGCCCGTTGTTCGTGTTCCAGAACAGCAGCGGCCCGTCCCCGGCGGCGCCCGCGAGCAGCGCCGCGAGCGCCTTGCCCGTGTAGACCGGGTCGAGACCGAGCTGCTCGGCCTCCGCGGCCAGGCGGATCGCCTCGCCCGCCTCGGGCGTCGGGTGCCCGTAGCCCGCGCCCATGTGGCCCTCGACCACGCGCACCTCGTTCGGCTCGACCGCGCCGGTGTCCGCGCCGCGCTCGGCCAGCAGGCGCAGCGTGCGCTTGGCGAGCTTCGTGACGGAGCGCTCGGTCAGGTCGAGCTGGTCGTTCACCAGCACGGCGGCCACGCGGGTGCGCAGGCCGGCGATGGCCAGCCCGGCGGCCAGCCCGGCCGCGCTCCCGCCGGAGCCGAGCGCCACCACGATCGCCCGCGGCTCCGGCAGGTGGCCCGCCTCCACCTGGGCCGCGAGCTCCAGCGCCGCCTCCACGAAGCCGACCGCGCCGAGCGGGGAGGAGCCGCCGGGCGGCACCAGGTAGGGCGGCCGCGGGGGCCGGGCCTGGGCGCAGCGCAGCGCGAGGTAGGGGACGCTGAGCATCGTGCGCCGCGTGCTGCCCGTGAGGTAGACCCGCGACGCCGCCGCCTCGAGGCGCGCGAGCTGGCGCTCCACGTGCTCGTCGCGGGGCTGGTCGGCGAGGGCGAGCACGCAGTCGAGCCCCTCGCGCCGGGCGTAGATCGCGGTGGCCAGCCCGTGGTTGGTGCCCAGCCCGCCGAAGGTGACCACCGTGCCGAACCGGCGCGCTTTCGCGTCGGCCAGGAGCCACTCGAGCTTGCGCGGCTTGTTGCCGCCCCACGGGTCGGCGCTGAGCGCGTCGTCCTTGAGCCAAACGCCCTCCCCGAGGCCGGGCGCGGCGCGCACGGGGGTGGGCAGGTCGCAGATCGCGACGCGGGGCAGGGTCTCGCGCGTGCGCGGGAAGCGCTCGTGGATCACGCGGCGGCGGCCCGCGTGGCGCGGGCCTCGACATCCGTGCCGGCCGCGATCGTCTGGAGCACCACGCAGTAGCGCTCGGTGAGCTTGAGCAGCGTGGCGAGCTGCTCGTCGTCCGCCGTCGTGTCGAGCTCGAAGCCGAGGCGGATCGAGCGGAAGCCGACCGGCGCGTCGCGGTCCACGGCCAGCGTGCCGCGGAAGTCGAGGTCGCCCTCGGCGGTCACGCGGCCTCCGTCGACCGGGATCTCGAGCGAGGTGGCCACCGACCGCAGCGTGACTCCCGCGCAGGCGGCGAGCGCCTCGAGCAGCATGTCGCCGGAGCAGAGCTGTGAGCCGTCCCCGCCGGTGGCGGGATGGAGCCCGGCCTCGGCGATGGCGCGGCCGGTGTCGACGGAGCACGCGATGCCCTCGCCCAGCTCGCCGCTGGCCGAGAGCGTGACGACCGCGGCGCCGGCGTCCTCGCGGTAGCGCTCCTTGAGCGGCGCCTGGAGTGCCCTCAGGGCGTCGCGGTTCATGAGCCGGCCGGCCCGGCGCCCATCTGCCGGAACAGGCCGGCGTCGTCGCGGATCGCGCTGTGCTCGACCGCGCGGCCGGACTCGTCGACTCTGATCATGTGGCACTGGCGCCACGCCACCTTCCGGCCGGTCGCGGCCACGCCCAGCAGCTCGCCCTCGTGCGTGCCCTCCATCGTCCCGATGCAGATCACGGTGTCGCCGTCGGCGGCGAGGTGGTGGATGTTGAACCGCGCGTCGGGGAAGGCCGTCCACAGCCGCTGCATCAGCTGACGCTGGCCCTCGATCCCCTGCGCCATGCCCGG
>JAXDJC010000106.1:0-4166 GCA_034663685.1 Thermoleophilaceae bacterium | reverse complement strand
CGCCTGAGGCCGTGCTGGGCCGAGCGCGGGAAGGCGTGGTGGTTGTGGTGCCAGGCCTCGCCGAGCGACGGCAGCGCGAGCCAGGCGACGTTGGTCGAGTGGTCCTCGATGTCGAACCGGCGGCGGCCGAAGAAGTGGCACACCGAGTTGATCGACCACGTGACGTGGTGGAGCAGGAACGCGCGGACGAGTCCGCCCCAAACCAGGCCGCGCGCGAAGCCCTCCGGGGTCCACCCGTGCAGCGCGCAGCCGAGCGCCGCCGGCAGCAGGAGGCTCACCGCCGTCAGGTGCAGGAAGTGCCGGTTGATCCAGCGCATGCCCGGGTCCTCGTAGAGCTCACGCGCGTACTTCTTCCAGTCGGCCTGGCCCTGGTGCTCGAGCAGCCACCCCATGTGCGCGTGCCACAGGCCTCCGAGGCCGGAGCCGTGGCCCACGTGCGGTGAGTGCGGGTCGCCCTCCTGGTCCGTGTGCGCGTGGTGCTTGCGGTGGTCGGCGACCCAGTCCATCACCGAGCCCTGGAGCGACATCGATCCGAGCAGCGCGAACACGTAGCGCACCCAGCGGTGGGTCTGGAAGGCGCCGTGCGTCAGCAGGCGGTGGTAGCCGATCGTCACTCCCAGGGCGATCACGATGTATCCGCCGGCGAGGATCGCGAGGTCGATCGAGTCGACGGCGCGGTTCCAGAGCAGGGCGATGGCGGCGAACACCCCGAGGAACGGGACGGCGACGCCGGTCAGGTTTCCGATGCGTTGAGCTCGTGTCATTTCCATGAGACGAGTGTCGCCCGCTCCGGCGGCTCTGCATTGTCGGATGTCGAGTCGGAGTGCGGCTGTATTCCACGGTTTTCGACAATCAGCGCCTGCCTGGGTGCCGATCGACCGCAGCAGTTGTAGATTCTCCGCAATGCCGCTCGCGGAGCTGCCCGCCGACCTCGCGGAGGTGCTGCGCCCGGTCGTCCCGCGGCTCTCGGAGGAGATCGTCGAGGCGATCGGGCACGAGGTCGAGGAGTACCGGCGCCCACTGGAGGGCCCGTTCGGCGCGACGGTCCGCCAGGGGAGCGAGGTCGCGCTCGAGCGCTTCGTGGACCTGATCGGCGATCCCGCGCCGGCGCCCCCGAGCGGGATGTACGTGGGTCTCGGGAAGGCGGAGTTCCGGCTGGGACGGACGCTCGACTCGCTGCTGGCCGCCTACCGGCTCGGCGCCCGGATCGCCTGGCGCCGCTTCTCGGAGGCCTGTGACGCCGCCGGAGTCGAGCCCCGAGTCGTGTACCGGCTCGGCGAGGCGATCTTCTCGTACATCGACGGGCTCTCGGCCGAGTCGGTCGAGGGCTACGCGGAGGCGCAGACGGTGGCCGCCGGGGAGCGCCAGCAGCGCCAACGGCAACTCGTCGGCCTGCTGATCGCGGACCCGCCGGCGGAGGAGCGGGCGGTGCGAGCGGCGGCGCAGGACGCCGGCTGGCGGCTGCCGGAGCGAGTGGCGGCAATCGCCCTGTCGGGGCCGGACGCCGGACGGCTCGCCGGCCGGCTCGGATCGGAGGCGATCACCGCGCCCCTCGACGACCTGACCGTCGCGCTGCTCCCCGACCCCGACGCGCCACGCAAGCGAGCGCAGCTGACGCGCGCCGCGAAGGGCGAGCGCTCACCGGAGAGCATCGCCGTGCTCGGACCGTCCGTGGCCACGGCCGAGGCCGCGCTGAGCGTGCGGCGCGCGCGGCTCACGCTGCGCCTCGTCGCCGCGGGGATGATCCCGGCGGTCCCGCTCGTGGTCGCCGACGACCACCTCCCCACTCTCGTGCTCCACTCCGACGCCCGCGCCATCGCCGACCTCGCGTCCGCGCGGCTCGCGCCCCTGGACGCACTCCCCGAAGCGACCCGCGCGAAGCTGCGCGCGACCCTCCGCGCGTGGCTCGACCATGGCGGCCGGATCGAGGAGGCGGCCAGGCACCTCGACGTCCACCCGCAGACGGTCCGCTACCGCCTGCGACAGCTACGCGGCATCTTCGGCGACGGCCTCGACGACGCGGAGCAGCGCTTCGCGCTCGCGCTCGCGCTGAGGGCGGCGCGCGGATGAGGGCGGCGCGCGGATGAGGGCGGCGCGCGGATGAGGGCGGCCGCCCCGATTCAAGGTCAATCCACGTAAAGCCGACCAGTTTTGTAGAGTTTCCCCGATGCTCGCCCTCCCCCACACCCACGACCTCACCCCGCTCGAGCTGCGCCAGCTCGTCCGCGATCTCGCGATGCGCCCCGAGCTGTGGGAGCACCTGGTCCGCCATGACCCCGAGGAGCGCGTCTACAGAGAGCTCCTGAGCGACGAGCACGTGGGCGTCTACCTGATCTGCTGGATGGACGGCCACGACACCGGCTTCCACGACCACGACGTGTCCGCCGCCGCGATCTCCGTCGCCTACGGCCAGGTGCGCGAGGAGCGCCTGGCGATCGGATCCGAGCCGGCCGCGTGCCTGCTGGGGCCCGGCGACGTGCTCGACGTGCCGCCCGAGGACATCCACCGCGTGACCCACGCCGGCCGCCTGCCGGCCGTCACGATCCACGCGTACTCGCCGCCGCTCACGCGGATGGGCGCGTACGAGGTCTCACCCGGCGGCCGGCTGCGCCGCTACGCCATGCCGCACTCCGAGGAGCTGCGGCCGGTGGCGGCAGGCCTCTAGACCGGGCCGAGGTAGCGCATCCAGATCTGGTCGCTGCCGCGGCGCGAGGTGATCGGTGCGTTCGCGTTGAAGACGATGTAGTTCGCGTAGAAGCTCATGCTCGGCCGCTGGCCGCCGCCGCTGACCGGCACGCCCTTGTCCCAGACCGACTGCGCCAGCGTGATCTTGCGGACGTCCGTGTAGAGGTACACGTCGAGCGCGCCGTTGACGTCGAGCTGCCGCTGCGTGGAAGTGGTGCCGAGGTTGCCCGAGTCCGACTCGAAGGTCACGTAGAAGCCCGAGTTCCCGATCACGGGATGGTGCGAGTTGCCGTTGCCCGGGCGGCCGTCGATCGCGCTCGCCACGTGCTCGGATCCGCCGAGGTCCTTGAAGACCACCTGTGAGCGGCCGCCGATCGGGCGCTCGTAGGCCACCGTCTGGCGCCTGATGTTGTTGAAGACCGGGTTGCTCCCGCCCGGGGCCACGAGGCTCGGCTTGTAGCGGCCGGCGCGCGCGAGGAAGACGCCCCCCGGCGCGCCGAACACGATGTCGTCGCTGCGGCCCTCGGCGAAGGCCGGGTCGGACGCCGGCAGCGTGTGCCTGAGCTTCTGAGTCCTGCTCCCGCGCACGTACAGGCGGCCGCCGGTCACGAACGCGGTGCGCGAGCAGTCGCCCGACACGTCCACCGCGGTGGTGTCCTCGCTCGACTGCCTGTTGCCCGGCAGCGAGACCCGGCGTGGTGCGCTGCCCACGCCCTTGACCAGGAACGCGTCGACCTTCCCGTTCGTGTCGCCCTTCACGAGGTTGGAGGCGGAGGAGAGGAACGCCACGCAACGCGCCTGGCCGTGGTCGAAGTCGCCGTCCACGGCGGCGCCCCAGGACGGCCCGTCGGCGGGCGCTCCGCCCAGACCGCGCGACACGAGGCGCGTGGTGCCCGGCCGCCACGCCTCGCCGCTGTTGCCGTACGACCCGCCGCGCACCACCACGAACACGTCCTTCGCGCCGTTGGTGTCGCCCCCGACCAGGTCGGAGGCCTCTGACTCGAACGCGATCAGGCGGGCGTAGCGGCGATCGCCCGAGATCACGGCGTTGGTCGACGGCCCGTTGGGGATCCCGCCGCTCATCGACCTGGAGATCAGGTCCGTGCTCTGTAGGTCCGCGCGATCCTTCGCGGGCGACTGCGCGGCGGCGCCGAGCACGCACGCGGCGAGCGCGCACGCGGAGGCGGCGATGCGATGTCGATTGCGAGTCCTCATCGGCGGTCCCTGAGTTATCGGCAGCCGCAGCGCCGCCTTTCGTCAGGACGCGCGCAGCCGAGCTTCTGTGAGGGTGAAACGGCCTCCGGAGGAGAACATCACGCCCACCCGGCGCCTGGACGCTCGGCTAGGAGTAGGAGCCGGAGAGCGCGGCGGCGCGATCCGGATCGAGCGCCATGTGGAGGCGCACCGCGCAGCCGTCGCGCAGCGAGCGCAGCTGCACGAGGTCGCAGAGCTGGTTCACGAGCCAGAGCCCGCGCCCGCCC
>JAXDJC010000059.1:0-3066 GCA_034663685.1 Thermoleophilaceae bacterium | reverse complement strand
GGGCACGTAGGCCGCGAGCGAGATGTCGCCCAGGCCGAGGCCCTTGTCGGGCGACCCGCGCACCTGGTACTTGCCGCCGGCCAGCTCGACGTCCTCCGGCGCCGCCTCGAGCAGGTGGGCGGCGATCTTCCGCGCCTTGTCCTGCACCTTCAGCGCTGCCCGCGCCACCGACTCGCCGCCCACGGCAAGCGAGCGCGACCCGTAGGTGCCCATCCCGAACGGGCCCCGGTCGGTGTCGCCGTGCACGACCTCGACCTGCTCCGGCGTGCTGCCGATCCGGTCCGCGACGATCTGCGCGAAGCCCGTGTCGTGGCCCTGCCCGTGCGGCGAGGCGCCGGTCCAGACCGTGGCCGACCCGGACGGGTGCACGCGCACCACCGCCGACTCCCAGAACCCGGCCTGGATGCCGACGCCGCTCGGCCCGACCGCCCGCGAGGGCGCGAGGCCGCAGATCTCCATGTAGGTGGAGAAGCCGATGCCCAGGTAGCGGCCCTTCGAGCGGGCCTCCTCCTGCTCGCGCCGGAACGCGTCGAGGTCGAGGTTCTGGAGCAGCTTGTCGAGCGACCCGTGGTAGTCCCCCGAGTCGTATGTGATGCCCACCGCGACGTCGGCCGGGAAGTCCTCCTTCGGTATGAAGTTCTTCCGCCGCAGCTCGAGCGGGTCCATCCCGAGCTCGTACGCCGCCTGGTCGACCAGCACCTCGATCAGGTGGGTCGCCTCCGGCCGGCCCGCCCCCCTTATGGCGTCGGTCGGCATCTTGTTGGTGAAGACCCCGGTGATGTCCGTCTGGACGGCGGGGATCTTGTAACAGCCGCTCATCACGAATGCCGTGAACGCCGGGATGAACGGGGTGAGGAGCTGGTGGTAGGCGCCCATGTCGGCGAGCACCTTGCAGTGCAGCGCGGTGATCGAGCCGTCGCGTGTGAGACCCATCCGGACGTAGTCGATCTGGTCGCGGCCGTGGACCGCCGCCTGCATGTCCTCCGAGCGCGTGGCGGTCCACCTCACCGGCCGCTCGAGGCGCCGCGAGAGGTAGGCCACGAGCGCCTCCTCGCCGTAGATGTTCAGCTTCGAGCCGAAGCCGCCGCCCACGTCGGGCGCGACCACGCGGAAGTGGTCCTCCGCGACGCCGAGCACCCCGGCGAGCTGGAGCCGGACGAGGTGCGGGACCTGCGTCGTCGAGTAGAGCGTCAGGTAGCCGGCCCGCCACTCCGCGATCGCCGCGCGCGGCTCGATCGCCCCGCCCGCCGTGCGGTGGTTGACCACTCGCCGCTCCACCACGACGTCCGCCGCGGCGAGCGCCGCCTCCACGTCGCCTCCGCCGAGCGACCAGTCGTACGAGTGGTTCGACCCGAACTGCTCGTGGATCACGGGCGCGTCCTCGTCGAGCGCCTTCTCGATGTCGACGACCACTGGCAGCGGGTCGTACTCGACGAGGACCTCCTCGGCGGCGTCGACCACCGCGTACTTGTCGTTCCCCACCACCACCGCCACGGGGTCGCCCACGTGGCAGACCTTGCCGCGCGCGAGCGGCCAGTGCTCGGGCGTCTTCATCTCGACGCCAGGCGGCGCCCACGCCATCGGCAGCGGCGCCGCCAGGTCGGACATGTCCTCACCGGTAAGCACGAGCCGGACGCCGTCGTATGCCTCGGCGGCGGACTTGTCGATCGACACGATGCGCGCGTGCGCCTCCGGTGAGCGCACGATCGACGCGTAGAGCATGCCGGGGAGCTGGATGTCGTCGACGTAGCGGCCGCGCCCGGTGATCAGCGGCGGGTCCTCCTTGCGCCTGATCGACTGGCCGACGTAGCCGTTGCCGGTGTGGGTGTCCTCGAGCGTGCTCACGCCCCCACCCCCGCCGCCTTGCCCGCGCGGGCCGCCTCGAGCACCGCCTGCACGATGTTGTGGTATCCGGTGCAGCGGCAGAGGTTGCCCTCGAGCCCGTGGCGCACCTCCTCCTCGGACGGGTCCGGATTGCGCTCGAGCAGGTCGGCCGCCGCCATGATCATGCCGGGCGTGCAGTAGCCGCACTGGAGCCCGTGCTTGTTCCAGAACGCCTCCTGGAGCGGGTGCAGCGACTCGCCGTCGGCCATGCCCTCGATCGTCTTCACCTCGGCGCCGTCGGCCTGCACGGCCAGCACGGTGCAGCTCTTCACGGCCTCGCCGTTCAGGTGGACCGTGCACGCGCCACAGTTGGTCGTGTCGCAACCGACGTGCGTCCCGGTCAATCCGAGCCGGTCGCGCAGGTAGTGCACAAGCAGGAGCCGCGGCTCCACCGCGTCCTCGCAGGGCTGCCCGTTGACCGTCATTTGCACGGCGACGCTCGCTCCCATGCCTCTCCTCCCCAGGTCGAGTCAGGAACCTGGCGCCATGCTACTCCCCCGGCGAGAGCCGGCTCCGGCGCGCGCCTAGTGCTCGTGAGCGCTGTGGTGCGGGTGCTTGCCCTGGTTGCCCTGGTCGCTCTGAGAGCCCTGGCTGTCGCCGCCGCCGTCCTGCGGCTGGTGGCCGTCCCCCGAGCCCGAATGCCCGTCCTGTGGCGCGGCCGGGGCCGGAGCCACCGGAGCGGGTGGGGACGAGGGGTGCGCGGGATGCGAAGGATGAGATGGGTGCGCGGGATGCGAAGGATGCGCGGGCCCGGCCTGCGGGCGCCCGCCGTTGACCGCCGGAGGCTGAGCGTGGTGCTGCCGCAGGCGGGCGTGCCGCTGCCGCGGCTGCGCCGAGCCGCGCTTCGCGACCGGCGCGGGCGTGGAGGGAACGCTGATCCGCGCCCCCCGGCGCGCGTGCGCGCGGTGGACGTGCCGCGCGGGCGTCGCGCTCGTCGCGACCCGGGTGCCGGGGCCGCGCGCGATCGTGACCGGCGATGGCGCTGCCCGCTGCCCGCCGGCGGCCTGCGCGTTCGGCGCCGACGATTGCTGGTCGAGCACGATGCCGCCGCCCACTCCGAGCGCGGTGACCGCCGCCAGCGCGACGAGCTTCACGGCCGCGCCGGAGGTGAGCAGCGAGGCGAGGCCGCCGCCGCCCGCAGCGATGCCGGCTCCGCCGCCGCCGAGCCCGACGGCAGCGAGC
>JAXDJC010000021.1:0-25319 GCA_034663685.1 Thermoleophilaceae bacterium | reverse complement strand
AGAGCGCGCAGGGTCAGCGCGCCCGCCGCGGCCACCGCGACCAGGACCAGGCCGATCACGCCACCCAGATAGGTCCAGGGGATCGCGAGCGTGTCGGGCGGTGGGTCGAACACGCCGGTCAGGACCTTGACAAGCATGATCGAGATCCCGGTGGCGATGCCGGCGCCGAGCAGCAGCCCGCCGCCGGTCACGAACGCGGACTCGCTCCACACGAAGCCGCCCAGCTGGCGCCCGCGCGCACCGAGGGCGCTCGCGATCGCGAAGGTGCGGCGCCGCTCGCTGAACCCGAGCCCGAGCGTGAGGCCCGTGGCCGACGCGGCGAGGATGAGCGCGAAGGCCAGCTCCACCTTGGTGAGCCCGGAGAGCTCGACCGCGGTGAGGTTGGACCCCACCACGTTGCGCTGATTGACGATGTCGGTGACCTGCGCGGAGGTGCCCACCTGCGCGCGCACGCGATTGGCGACGGTGGCGGGGCTCGTGCCGTCGGTCTGCACGAGGAACGTGCCCACCGCGTTCGATCCGCTCGCCCTGGAGACGTAGTCGGAGTTGGCGACGAAGAACGAGTCCTTGGGCGCCGTGGGGAACTCCTTGGCCACGCCGACGTAGTGGAACGGGATCATCTTGAACTGCTTGGTCTGGCTGTCCTGGAGGCGCAGCCGGACCATGTCGCCCGGGTGCAGCTGGAAGTCCTTGACGGTCTCGGCCGACACGAGCACGCCGTCCGGGTGGGTCTTCAGCTTCTGCATCAACGAGGCGGCCGACCCGCCCTGGAACCACCCGTTCTGGAGCTTGCCGGCCGAGCCGATGGTGGCCGGCCGCACGCCGTAGAGGTCCTGGAGATCGGCGCCGATGTAGGCGAACCGGTGCTGGAGCGGCTCCACGCTCTTCACGCCCGGCACCCTGGCCAGCGACGTGGCGCCCTGCGGCCCGACGTGCACGCCCGGCGACTCCACCACGCTCACGTCCGCGCCGTTCGACAGGCGCGCGTCCGCCTCGGCCTGCTGCTTGTAGGTGGAGTTGAACACCGCCGTGGACCCGGCGAACGCGGCCGTGAGCGCCACGAGGGTGACGGCCCCGGCCAGCAGGCGCCGCTGCCTGCGCATCGTGGCGGCCACGGTGGTGGACAGCTCACCGGCCAGCGGCCGGATCAGCTTGGCCAGCGGCGTGCGCCCGCGCACGAGCACCAGGTCCGCGATCCGGTAGGCGAGCAGGCCGGCGCCGACCCAGCCGAGCACCGGAGCCAGCAGCGCGTACCAGTTGACCGATATCTGCGCCACGCCCTCCGGGGCGAGCACGAGGTTGTAGCCGTTCTTCGAGGCCTGCCAGTACACGAGGGCCGAGCCGATCAGGGCGACGAAGTCCAGGCCGTAGCGCGCCCACCAGGGCGCGCGCTCGGTGCGTCCCACCTGGCGCCGCTGGCCGGCAACGGTCAGGGAGCGGGCATCGCGCCATGCCGGCAGCGCGATGGCGGCCGCGGCGATCACGAGCCCGACCAGGGCGGCACCGCCCGCCCACAGCAGTGCGGCGAGCGTGCTGGCACCGAAGCTCGCGGTGCCGAACTGCGCCTTGCCGATCAAGAGCGCCAGGCCCAGGCCGAGCGCCACGCCCACGCCGCCGGCGAGTGCGCTCTCGGCCAGCGCCACGCGCACGAGCTGACGGGTCGACGCGCCGCGCGTGCGCAGCAGGGCGGCGTCGCGGCGGCGGCGCTCGGCGCCCGCGGAGGCGATCGAGGCCGTGACCATCCCGGCGAGGATCGCTCCCGGCACGCCGAGGAAGAGAAACAGCAGCTGCGCGTAGAGCGCGTCCTTGCGAGCCTGGTCGAGGGCGGTGCCGAGGTTGTCGCCCACGCGCCCCGAGCCGGCCAGCTGGGTCTCGAGGTTCTTCGCGTTGCCGGACGCCTGCGTGAACGCCGAGCTGGGGCTGCCCGACAGGTTGCCGGCCGCGAGCGCAGCGTGCACCTGCGTGCGCACCTGGTCGGGCCGCGCCTTGGCCACCGGCCCCTCGACCTGGCTGAACACGTTGGCGGGCAGCAGCACCACGTTGTCGGGCGGGGCCTGGGGCTGGGAGCCCACGGGCGCGCCCACGCTCTGGAAGAGGGAGTCGGCGGCCGGCAGGTCGACCACGGAGTCGACCTTGAGCGCGACCGGCGGCAGGCCGGGCCGGCCGATCCGGATCGTGTCGCCCGGCTTGGCATGGAGGTTGGCCGCGGTCTGCTGAGCGAGCAGCACGCCGCTGCCCGAGCCCGACAGGGTGCGGAGCTCGCCCGGGAAGGTGTGCGCGTAGCCCGGGGGCAGGCCGAGCACCTTGCCCGGCCCGGTCCTCTGGGTGGTGCCGCCGGTGGTGGAGTCGAGGCCCGTGGTGTTGGCGAACTGCACGGGCAGCGCGGCCGTCACGTCGGGCCGGTGGCGGACCTGGTTCAGGACCGTGGCGGGGTTCGAGCCGGGCTGCGCCTCCACCTGCCAGTCGACCGGCACGCGCGCGATCGCGCGCTGGGTCATCTTCGAGGTGGTCGAGGAGAGGAAGGTGCCGATCGACGCCAGCAGCGCCACGCCCACGGCCACGCCCGCGGCGGTGGCCACCAGCCGCGTGCGGCGGTGTGCGAGCAGGCCGCGGAGCCAGCTGACCGCGATCATGCGGGCACCTGCTCACGGGTGCGGAGGCTGCCGCTGACCATCTGCCAGCGCTCGGGGAGCCGTTCGGCCACGCGCGTGTCGTGGGTGGCGATCACCAGCGCCGCGCCGGTGTGCTCGGCGGCGGCCAGCAGCACGTCCACGACCGCGTGGCCGTTGGCCTGGTCGAGCTGGCCGGTGGGCTCGTCGGCGAGGATCAGCCGCGGGTCGCCGGTCACCGCGCGCGCCACCGCCACGCGCTGCGCCTGACCGCCGGAGATCTCCTCCGGAAGCTTGTCGGCCAGCTCGAGCAGCTCGAGCAGCTCGAGCGAGCTGCGCGCCTCGGCGTGCGCGCTCCGGTCGCTCTCGCCCGCGAGTATGCGCGGGAGCGCCACGTTCTCCTCGACCGTGAGCGGCGGGAGCAGGCTCGGGCCCTGGAACACGATCCCGACCGGGCCGGGGCGCAGCGCCTCGCGCCCGCCGATCGCCGGCCATTCGACGATGCCGAGCGTGGGGTCGTCGAGTCCCGCCATCAGGTGCAGCAGCGTGGACTTGCCGGAGCCGGACGGCCCCATCAGCGCCACGCGGGCGCCCGGGAGAACTTCGCAGTCGGTCGGTTCGAGGGCCACCGTGGCGGCCCCGCCGCGCCCGTAGGTGCGGGCGGCGCCGATGCAGCGGACGAGGGGCTCGGAGGCGTTCACTCGTCCACCCTCCCGTCGCGCAGGCGTATTTCGCGGTCGGCCGTGGCCGCCACGTCCGGGCTGTGCGTGACCACCACCACGGCGGCGCCGTTGTCGGCGCTCGCGCGCAGCTGGTCGAGCACCCGCCGGGCGGTCACGCCGTCCAGCTCGCCGGTGGGCTCGTCGGCCAGGATCACGGCCGGCTCGTTGGCGAGGGCCACGGCCAGCCCGGCTCGCGCCAGCTCGCCGCCCGAGAGCTGCTCCGGACGGGCGTGGGACCGGTGTCCGATGCCGCTGGTCTCGAGCACGCGGTCGCGCGCGGCCGGGTTCACCTTGCCGGCCACCCGCTGGGCGAGTGCCACGTTGGCCTCCACCGTCAGGTGGCCCACGAGGTTGGCCTGCTGGAAGAGCATCCCGATCTGCCGCCCGCGCACGCGCGCCCGCTCCTCCTCCGGCCGGCGCGAGAGGCGCTCGGACCCGACCGTGACCATGCCGCCGTCGGGCTCGTCGAGCCCGGCCAGGCAGCTGAGCAGCGTGGACTTGCCGGAACCCGAGGGGCCGGTCACCGCCACGACCTCGCCCGGCGCCACCTCGAGGGACACACCCTGGAGGGCCAGCGTCTCGTCGTCGCCCGCGTGGAAGAAGCGGTAGAGGCTCCGGGCCTCGAGCGCCGCGCTCATCCCGAGAACCTCACCGAGTTGGTCACGATCTTCCAGGGGTCGACGTTGTCGGCGCCCTTGGCTCCGGTGAGGGTGACCACGATCCGCTTGCCCTTGTTGAAGAACACGTAGCGCTCCACCGCGTCGGTCGTGACCTTGCCGGTCACGGGGTCCGCCGGCGAGTCGACCGTGTACGTGATCAGGACCGCGGGACCGGCCGTGCGCTTGACGATCGAGACCTTGCCGAGCTTGAAGTGCTTCGCCCCCGCGGAGATCCTGGGCACGTCGGTGCTCTTGGCGTCCTGCACGGTCGGCGCGCTCCTGGCGGGAACCGACTCGACCACGACGGAGTTGAGCTTGTCCGCGAACTTGGTCGCGCCGCCGGTGGTGGTGCGTGCCCAGCCCTCCGGCACCTTGATGCTGAAGCCGGCGCCGGGCGGCGTGTAGGCGACGTACGCCTGGTTGTCCGGGATGTCGCCGGCGGGACTGACCTCGGGCTTGTTCGGGTTGGCCGCCTTCGTGCTGCCGCCCGACTTCGAGCCCGAGCTGCCGCACCCGGCTATCGCAAGCGCGCCGGCGGCGATCGCCGCCGCCATGAAGATTCGTGTTCGCACCGCTGCGCCTCCGTGGTCGTTCGCCATGTCGAGGGCGACGGTTGCACACGCGGATCAGGCCGAAACCCCGTGCAGGTCAAGCCCAGGTCAAGGTTGCGGCCGCGTGTCGGCGGGCGGGGTTACGGTTCGCCCGTGGCTCACCCGACGATCCTTCTCGTGGAGGACGACGACGCGATCGCGGACGGGCTCTCCCGGGTCCTGGACGCGCAGGGCTACGAGGTGCGGCGCCTCTCGCGCGGCGGTGGCGCGCTGGCCGCGGCTACGGACGACGTGAACCTCGTGATCCTCGACCTCGGGCTCCCCGACATCGACGGGATCGAGGTGTGCCGGCGCCTTCGCGGCGCGCGCCCGGACCTGGCGATCCTGATCCTCTCGGCGCGCGACCAGGAGTTCGACGTGGTGGCGGGGCTCGACGCGGGCGCCGACGACTACCTGGTCAAGCCGTTCCGCCTCTCGGAGCTGCTCGCGCGGGTGCGCGCGCACGTGCGCAGGGCCGGCGCCGGCGAGCCGGAGCCCGACGAGCCGGTGGTCGCCGGCGAGGTCCGGATCGACCGGGGCGCCCGGCGGGCCTGGCGCGGCCACGAGGAGCTGGCCCTCACCCCGAAGGAGTTCGACCTGCTGCACCTGCTGGCCGAGGAGGCCGGCCGCGTGGTCACGCGCGACCGGATCATGCGCGAGGTCTGGGACACCGAGTGGCTCGGCTCGACCAAGACGCTCGACACGCACATGCTCACGCTGCGGCAGAAGATCGGCCCGGAGGCGATCACCACGCTGCGCGGCGTGGGCTACCGCTTCGAGGGCTGATGAGGCGCCGGCTCGCCCTCACGATCGCGGGAGTCGCGACGGCGGCCGTGGTGCTCTTCGCGATCCCGCTGGGCGTGGTGCTCGAGCGCTCCTACCGCGACGAGGAGCTGCTCAGGCTCCAGCGCGAGGCGATCGCCGCCACGCGCGGGATCGACGTGAGCCGGGCGTCGCCGGGCGACCCCGTCGAGCTGCCCAGGAGCCCCGACTCGCTCAGCGTGTACGACCTGCGCGCGCGCCGCATCGCGGGTGCCGGCCCGGCGGGCGACGACTCGCTCGTGCGGTCGGCGCTCCGGCGGCGGCAGCCGGTCACCGACGCCCGGGGCCACCGGCTGGTTGCCGCGATCCCGCTGCTCAGCGGCGAGCAGGTGCACGGCGTGGTGGTGGCCGCGCGGCGGGACACGCGCGTGGAGCACGACGCGCGGCGGGCCTGGGCCGCCCTGGCCGGGCTGGGGCTGCTCGTGGTGGCGCTCGCCGGCGCGGCCGCGGTCCTGTTCGGCCGGCGCCTGTCGGCTCCGCTCGAGCGGCTGGCCGGGATCGCCGGCCGACTCGGCTCCGGGGACTTCTCCGTCCGCGCCCCGCGCGCGGGGGTCGAGGAGATCGACGCGGTGGCCACGGCGCTCGACACCACGGCCGAGCGGCTCGACGACCTCGTCTCGCGCGAGCGCGCGTTCAGCGCGGACGCCTCGCACCAGCTCCGCACGCCGCTGGCGGCCCTGCGAATCGAGCTCGAGGCGATGGAGCTGCGCGGCGAGCCGGCGCCGGAGCTCGCGGCGGCGCTCGCGCAGGTGGAGCGCCTGGAGTCCACCATCGGAACGCTGCTGGCGGTGGCGCGCGGTGCCCACCGGGGGGACGCGGTCACGGACCTGGTGGTGGTCGTGGACGAGGCCGTCGATCGCTGGCGCGGGGCGCTCGCCGCCGCGGGCAGGCCGCTGCGCACGAACATCGCGGCCGAGCGCGCGGTCGCCGCCGCGGCGCCCGGCGTGGTGCGCGAGATCCTGGACGTGCTGCTCGACAACGCGCTGCGCCACGGCGCGGGCGAGGCGACGGTGACCGTGCGGCCGATCGAGGGCTGGCTGGCGGTCGAGGTCGCGGACGCGGGCGCCGGCTTCGGCGGCGATCCCGAGGAGGCGTTCGCGCGCCGCGCGGATGCAGGCGGCGGCCACGGCATCGGCCTCCCGCTCGCCCGCTCGCTCGCCCACGCGGAGGGAGGCCGGCTGGCCGTCACGCGGCCGGGGCCGTCGCCCGTCGTGGCGCTTACCCTCGCCGCCGCCGGTGAGAGCCGGGGCCCTCGGACCTAGTCCGGTCCTTGCCGACCATCGGGAGGCGCAGCTCGAAGCGCGCCCCGCGCAGGGCGGGCACCGCCACCACGTCCCCGCCGCTCGACCGTGCCAGGCGCCGGGCCAGCGGCAGGCCGAGGCCCGCGCCGCCCGTGTCGCTCGCCCCCGGGCCGAAGAGCTCCTCCGGGTCGGCCTGACCCAGGCCGGAGCCGTCGTCCTCCACGATCACCGCCACCTGGCCCGGGCTCGACCTGGCGCTCACGGTCACCCGCGAGCTGGCGTGGCGCACGGCGTTCTCGATCAGCGGCTGGAGGGCGTGGGCCACGAGGTCGGCCGGCGCCTGGATGCTGCCTCCGTTCACGGGCGGGTAGACGCTGACCGCCACGCCGCGCTCCTCGGCGGTCGGCTCGAGCGCGGCCACGGCCTCGGTCATCGGCCCGGCCGCCTCGCACGAGCCGGGCGGTGCGAGAGCGTCGGCGCGGGCGCTGGTGAGCAGGGTCTCGATCACCCGCGTCATCCGCTCCGTGCCCACTACCACGCGCGCTAGCGAGTCGCGCAGCTCGTTCTCCTCCAGGGCGGACGCGAGCGCCAGCTCGGCCTCCGTGCGCAGGCCGGCCAGCGGGGTGCGCAGCTCGTGCGCCATCTCCGCCGAGAAGCGCTGCTCGTGGCGCAGCACTCCCTCGATCCGCTCGAGCAGCCCGTTGAAGGTGGCGGCGAGCCGGCCGAGCTCGTCCTGCTGAGGGCCGAGCTCGAAGCGCCGGTGCAGGTCCTGCTCGCCCCAGTCGGCCGCGCGGTGGGCCATGTCGGCCACGGGCTTGAGCGCCGCGCCCACCGCCCGGCGCACGAGCACGGCGCCGAGCAACAGGAGCAGTGCGCTGAGCGCGATCGTGCCGAGCAGTGCGAACCGGCGCGAGTCCTCGTACGGCTGGAGGGAGACGCCCACCACCACGGTCCCCACCCGGCTGTGGCCCGGGCCGTAGACGGGCACGGCGCGCAGGCGGACCCTGTCGTTCAGCTCGCGCTCGGTCGAGGCGCTCACGCCGGCGAGGGCGCCCACCGCACGCAGGACGGCCGGCGCGGCGGGCGCCTTCTCGAGCGGCCTCCCGTTCGCCGCGAAGACCCAGCTGTGCTGGTCGAGCGCCGCCTCGTTGCGGTTCTCCTCGAGCTTGATCGCGCCGCTCGAGGTGTCGAGGGTGGCGAGCTGGGCCTCGGCGCGGTCGCGAAGGGCGGAGGACGCGTCGCCGTCGAGGCGGTTGGCCAGCAGGAGGTTGATCCCGATGCAGATCACGGCAAGGCCCAGCGCGAGCACGCCGATCGCCGCCAGGGTCACGCGCCCGCGGACCGTCAGGTGCCTCAGGCGGTTCACCGCAGCGAGTACCCCACCCCGCGCACCGTCTCGATCCCCTCTTCGCTCTTCAGCCCGCGCAGCTTGCGGCGCAGCCGGCCGACGTAGGTGTCGAGCGTGTTGTCGTGCACGATCGCGCCGTCCGGCCAGGCGGCGGCCACGAGCTGATTGCGGCGGATGATCTCCCCGGGCCGGGCGGCCAGCGCGGCGAGCAGGCGGAACTCCGTCGGCGTGAGCGGGGCCGTGGCGTCGCCCAGGCGCACGTCGTGGGTGGAGGGGTCGAGCACGAGCTCGGTGCCGCTGGGCGGCGGCGCGGGGTCGAGCCGGCGGGCCAGCGCGTGCAGGCGCACGAGCAGCTCCGCGAGCGCGAACGGCTTGGTGAGGTAGTCGTCGCCGCCCACGTGGAAGCCGGCGAGGCGGTCGGTGAGCGCCTCGCGGGCGGTGAGGAAGAGCACCGGCGACGAGATCCCGCGGGCGCGCAGCGCCTGGCAGACGTCGCGCCCGTCGGCGTCGGGGAGGCCGATGTCGAGCACCAGCACGTCGGGTGGATCGGCCGAGAAGCGGTCCACGGCCTCGTGCCCCGCCGAGGTCAGGCGCACCTGAAAGCCCTCGTGCTCGAGGGCGCGGGCGAGGACCGACCGGAGCTCCGGATCGTCCTCGCAGATTCCGATGGTCACCGGCTGCATACCTGCATGATGGGGGTCCGGGGCGTTCGGCCGGACCGCGTTCAGGTTGCTTTCAGCCTGAGGGGCCCTCTGTCAGGTGTTTGTCAGGTGCCGCGTGCCACCTTGGCTCGCATGACGACAACCGCTCAGTCCCCCCCAGCCATCGCCCGCTCCTCACGGGGCCGGCAGATGTTGAACAAGGTCCCGGAGATCACCCTCTACTTCTGGATCATCAAGATCCTCTGCACCACCGTCGGCGAGACGGCGGCGGACAACCTGAACGAGAAGCTCAGCCTCGGGTTGACCAAGACGACCTACATCATGACCGCGGCCCTGCTCGTGGTGCTCGCGTTCCAGTTCGTGATGAAGCGCTACCGGCCCGGCATCTACTGGCTCGCGGTCGTGCTCATCAGCATCGTCGGCACGCTGATCACCGACAACCTCGTGGACAACTACGGGGTCGCGCTCCAGACGACGACGATCGCGTTCGCGATCGCACTGGCGGTGGTGTTCGCGATCTGGTTCATCAGTGAGCGGACGCTGTCGATCCACACGATCTACACGACCAAGCGCGAGGCCTACTACTGGCTGGCGGTGCTCTTCACGTTCGCGCTGGGCACTGCGGCCGGCGACCTCGCCGCGGAGAAGCTGAGCCTCGGCTACTGGAAGGCGGCTCTGGTCTTCGGCGGCATGATCGCGGTGGTCGCGGTCGCGCACTTCCGCTTCGGGCTCGACGCGGTGCTCTCGTTCTGGATCGCGTACATCCTCACGCGCCCGCTCGGGGCCTCGATCGGCGACTACATGTCGCAGGCGAAGGCCGACGGCGGGCTCGCGATCGGCACGACATGGACGAGCGTGATCTTCCTCGTGACGATCCTGGCGCTGGTGATCTATCTGACGGTCACCAGGGTGGACGAGACCCCATTCGAGCGCATGAAGAAGGACGACCCGAGGCTCGCCGGTCTCGACGACCCGGCGACGGGGCGGGCCGAGCGGGACCACAACGACGGCGGCGCCGCTCAGCCGGCGGCGAGCCGGGCGTAGCCAAGCAGCGGATCGCCGCCGCGCGCGGCGAGGCGGTCGAGGTGGCTCGGCATGTCGAGCCACCTCGGCCGTCGCTGCGGTTCGAGCGCCAGGCGGCGGCTGCCCCAGGGCTCGCGGGGGCGGGCCCTCCGCCCGCCTACGGGGCGATCTGCATGTCGTGGCTGATGGTGGAGCTGGCCCCGTCGTCCGCGTCCACGACCGTGAGCGTGACGCTGTAGGTCCCCGGCGACGCAAAGGTGTGGGTCGGGTTCTGGGCGGCATCCGTCCCACCGTCGCCGAACGACCACTGCCAGCTCGCGAGCTTGCCCCCGTCCGGGTCGGACGAGGCGTCGAAGAAGCTGATCTGGTTCGACCCGTCGGCCACGCTGCCGCTCGGCGGATCGAACTCGAAGTCGGCCACCGGCGGCTTGGGCGGATCGGTGCGCACGCCGGTGAGGGACGAGGCGGTCGACGCGGTGGCCTTCGCGCCGCCGGGGCAGGCGATCTTGTGGTCGCCGCTGAAGGTCGCGTCGAGCTTGGTGGAGACGGGAACGCCCTTTCGGTCGGCCGTGCCGGTGACCGTCGCCGAGATCTTCACGAGAGCGTGGTCGGTCTTCTTCACCGGCTTGCCGTTGCAATTCCCGGCGACGGTGAGGTTCCTCTTGCTGATGTACGCGCTGCCGTTCCAGGTGAGGTTGACCGTGTCCTTGCTTCCGTTCGAGAGGGTCCTGATGAGCTGGACCTTCTGGCAGGGGCCCGTGGCACACGACGGCGTGAACTTCCACGTCCGCGTGTACTTCTGCCCCTTCTTCTCGCCCTGGATGTTCTTGGTCCGGAGGACCTTGCCGCTCATCGTGAAGTTGCCCTCGAGCCGCGAGGGGGGATCGCCGGCGGCGGACGCTGGGCCGGCGAACGCCAGCGCGGCCACACCGACGGCTCCCGCCGCCACCGCCGGCCGGAGGTTGATGCGCTGCCTGGAACCGCTCACGTTCGCCCCTTCGGTGGAAGCCCGCCTGTCGGGACGACGCTAACCGCACGGATGAGGCAATGCGCGTGTTTGCGCGCCAGCACCGAGGCACGGATTCCGGTCGTCGATACTCACCGCGTGCCACGGCTCCTGCTGCTCGCGGTCCCGGTCCTGACCTGGCTCCAGATGGTCCGCCGGCCGGACGCCCCGCCCACCTGGGACTCCCTCTACGTGGAGGACGGCCAGGTCTTCCTCGGCCAGGCGCTGAGCCAGCACTGGTGGAACACGTTCGCCACCTCGCACCTCGGATACCTCCACACGATCGCGCGCGTGATCGCGGAGATCGCCACCTGGCTCCCGCTCGAGCGCGCACCGCTCGTGATGGCGCTGCTCACCTCGTTCGTGGTCGCGCTGCTGGCCGCGTACGTGTTCATGGCGAGCGAGCCGTGGATCGTCTCGCCGCTGCTGCGCGGCGTACTCGCGATCGCGGTGGTCCTGGTCCCCGTGACCGCGCGCGACATCGCCGGCACCGTGGCCAATCTGCACTGGTTCCTCATCTACGCGTCGTTCTGGGCGGTGCTCTGCCCGAGGCGCAGCCGCGGCTGGCTCGCGGCCTCGACCGCCGTCGTGCTCATGTCGGCGCTGAGCGACCCGCTCACCGGCGTGCTGCTCCCGATCGGCCTGGTGTCGGCGCTGCGCGCCCGGGACCGGCGCGCGTGGGTGGTGCCGGGGGCGATCGCCTTCGGGCTGATCGTGCAGCTCGTGCTGCGCGACGAGGGCGCCGGCCGCATCGGCGGCGTGCACGCGGGCGCGGTCCCCCGGATCTTCGCCGAGCGCGTGACCAGCTCCCTCCTCGCGGGCGACAGCCACCTGCACGACCTCTTCGGCGGCCGCACGGGCTCGCCCTTCGCGTGGGGCTCGCTCGCGCTCGTGGCGGCGGCGGTCGCCGTCGGGCTGTCGCGCCTGCGCGGGCGCCGCCGCCGGCTGCTCGGCGGCGCCACCGCGCTGTCGGTCGCGTTCTTCCTGATCCCCGTGGTGAGCCGCGGGACCGACCTGCTCGTGCCCGACATCCCCTGGGCACTCGGCGCCTCGCGCTACATGTACCTGCCGGTCATGTTCCTGATGACCGGGCTGATCGCCGCGGTGGACCGGCCCACGCGCGGCAGCGGAGCGCGCCCGCGGCTGCGCGAGCTCGCCCTGGCGATCCTCGTGCTCGTTCCGATCGCCGTGGACTACCGGGCGCCGCACCGCACCGAGGGGGAACCGGCCTGGCGGCCGGCGCTCGCGCAGGCGCGCCGGGCGTGCGCGGCCGGACGCCCCGTGGGGCCGGTCACGCTGGTGGGCGAGGGCGCCAAGCGCACCGCGATCATCCCCACGCACCACCTCGGCCACTGGTACGTGCCGGTGCGCTGCTCGCAGCTCTAGTCCGACGCGCACGGAAGCGGCGGCCGCGGCGAAATCGCCGCTACGGCCTTGCCGTAACCGCTATGGCCGGATGGTCACCACCGTGCCCAGCGGCACCGATCGGATGAGGCGCTCGAGCGGCGCGCGGTCCACCGCCACGCAGCCCATCGACCCGACCGACGGAGCGCTGCGGCCGTCGGTTCCGTGGATGGCGAGGCGGTCGCCGCCCTGCCATCCGGGCGGCAGATGCGACTGCCGGCCGCTGAGGGCGAGGATGCAGCAGCCGTACGAGTTGCTGAAGCGCGTTCCGGCGAGCTTGTCGGTGACCGCGAACCGGCCGGTGGGAGTCTCCGACCCGGGCCGGCCGACGCCGACCGCGACCGACATCACCCGGCGGCTCCCGCGCACCAGGTCGAGCCGCTGGTCGGAGCGATCCACCACGATCCGCACGCGGCGGCGACCGGTGGTGAGGGAGCTGCGCTCGTCGCGGACCCAGCCCACCGTCCCGTTGGGCAGCGCGCTCGTGAGCACTGCGAGCCAGCCCGGCTTACGGCGCACAACCGCCAGGACGGTGTCCGACCCGAAGGCGGTCCGGTCGCCGAGCACCGCCACCGGAGGAGCGCCCGGGCGCAGGCTCAACGCCGCGGAGCGGCCGCGGCGGACGCCCACCACGGTGCCGCTCGCCGGTGGCACCGGCGCGGAGCGAGCGGTGCGCCGCGCCACGCGGGCGACCACGCCGTCGGAGGCCCCGACGGCGCCTGCGAACAGGGATTCCGGGCTGGACGCGCCCGCGTGCACGGCGGCCAGAACGCTCTGGCCGGCATCGCGATCCTTCGCGAATCCCGAGGCGAGCGCGCCCGTTGCGAGGGCGCAGACGACCGCTGCCGTGACTTCCGTGCTCACGTGGCTCCTGCCTGGTGGCTTGTCCCCGCCCGGACCCGGCCATACCCCCGACCCGCCGAGCGTACACGCCCGATCCGACCGCGCCCGTGGACGCGCCGGACCGAGCCGCCGCGGTCAGCGCCGCGGGGGCGCCAGAGCGCGCACGGCCGTCCGCCCGCACTCGAAGCCGGCCCTGCAGGCCCGCGGGCGATAGGCCTGTGCGTGCGTGAACCGCTGCCGGATCGTGAGCCGGCCGCGAGCGTCGGTCAGCCCGAACTTGTGCGCGAATCGCACCCGCGCCCCCGCCACCGGACGCAGTACGCCGGCCGCCCGGTAGAGGGTGCGGAAGTGAAAGGCCGCGCGCGCGCCCGCGCGAGCCCGCTTGGGTGAGACCGACAACCGGATCGCCGGTCGCACCGCCGCCGGCACGCCCGTGCCCGCCGCCGGCGGTCTGCACCCGCGCCCCTCGAAGTCCGCCTTCGTGGTGTGCCGGCCCGTGGGCAGGTACTCGCCGATCACGGCCTGCTCGGTGCCGGGCTCCGATACCCGCTGGATCGCCTGCGCGAACGCCACCGAGGGCAGCATGTGGCGCAGGATCACGAAGCCGTCCGGCTGCACCCCCCACGCGATCCAGCTGACGCCGCACTCCGGCCTGGCGTTGGCGGGCCGGTCGCCGGGCGTGCTCATCACGAGGGTGAACCGCCCGCCCGCGTCCGTGCGCACCTGCTCGTCGTAGGCGCAGTCGATCACGCGCTGGCTGGCCAGCTCGTTCTCGCAGATCGACCAGTAGCGCACCTGCCCGCCCTCCATCACGCGCCGCCCGTCCAGCGTGCGCGGCGTGACCGGGGCCCTCCCCTCCATCACCAGCACGGGGCCGATGCCGCGACTCGCGAGCGCGATCGTGTACGCGTTGTCCACGTTCGAGAGGAAGCCGCCGAGCTTGTCGCGCGGCACCACCGCCCGCCCCGCCCCGGCGGGCGTGGCCTGCACCGGGTAGCTGAACGCCTGCGCGTAGTTGAAGAACGCCTCCCAGCGGATCGGGTCCTCGGCCGAGGGGTTGCGGGGGTCGGTGCCGGGCCCGTCGGTGTTCGCGTGAAACTCCTCGACGGCCTGGTTGGCCCCCGCGTCCTGGCGCGCCTGGCACACCAGCGGCTGGTCGAGCACCTGCCCGGACGGGAGCTTCAACGACGCCTCCGGCAGCCCCACGCCGCCGGCGATGTCCCGTCCGGCGTCCGCCACGTAGACGCGATAGATGATCACGCCGACCGCCGATCCCTGGCCCGCCGAGTTGAGATAGATCGTGTTGGGCTCGCGCTTCTCGGGTCGCGCGCCGGAGACCACCCGCACCGTGTAGTCGCGCTTGTCGAGGTCGCGCTGGGCGCCCGCCGCGAACGGGTTGGACGAGCCGGCGTCCGGCGCGATGTCGATGTCGGCCAGGCCGTCGGTGGGCTGGGCCGCCGCGTCGTAGACGTTGAAGGACATGTAGCGTGCGTGCGGGTAGCGCCCGTGCAGGATCAGCTCGGCGCCCGGCGGCAGCGGAAACGACGAGACCCAGTAGCGCGCGCCCAGGTCCGGGTAGGCGACGTTGGTGGTGCGCGTGCCGCCCTGCCAGAAGCAGTCGCGTTCGTCCTGTGCGCTCGCGGGCGTGGCGGCGAGCGCTGCGAGCAGGAGCGCGATGGCCGCGGCCGCCGCGGTCGAGCGGGCGAACGTGTGGCCGCCCCGGCTCAGAGGACCGTCGCCCCCTCGCGGTCGAAGTCCGGCGGCGGCTCGCGCCGCGCGGGCAGCTCCCACGGCGGCGGCGGGCCGCAGCCGGCCACCGCCTCGCGCAGCTCCGCGCCGAGCTCACCCGCCGAGGCGAACCGCTCGCCCGGGTCCTTGGCCATCGCGCGGGCCAGCGCCGCGTCCACCCCCGCGGGCACGCCCGCGACGGTCGCGCTCGGCACCGGCGGCGGCTCCATCGCGTGCGCCATCAGCTTGTCCACGTCGCGCCCGCGCGGGAACGGGACCTCGCCCGTGAGCGCGTAGGCGAGCACGCAGCCGAGCGCGTACACGTCCGTGCGCGCGTCGACCGGCTCGCCCTGGAGCTGCTCCGGCGAGGCGAAGTCCACCGAGCCGACGAACTGCCCGGTGCTCGTGAGCCCCGACATGGAGGCCTCGTGGCGAGCGAGCCCGAAGTCGGACAGCAGCGCGAGCGGCTCGTCCGTGCCCGCGGCCAGCAGCACGTTCTGAGGCTTCACGTCGCGGTGCAGCAGGCCCAGCGTGTGCGCCGCGTCGAGCGCCGCGCCCACCTGGCCCACCACCGCCGCGGCCCAGACCGGGTGCAGCGGGCCGCGCTCGGCCACCAGCGCCTCCACGTCGCTCCCGTCCACCCGGTCCATCACGAGGTAGGGCCGGCCCGCCTCCGTCCCGCCGCCGTGGACCCCCACCACGTTGGGGTGCCGCAGCGTGGACGCCAGCCGCACCTCGCGCTCGAAGCGCGCCCGCGCGGTCACGTCCGCCAGCAGCTCCGGATTCACCAGCTTCACCGCCAGTCGCTCCCCCGACGGCCCGCTGGCCGCGTACACCTCCCCCATCCCGCCGCGGCCCAGCAGCTCGCCCAACTCCAGCCCTGCCACCGTTCCGGGACCCTCTGGCACAGGCGCCTTGTACCAGTTAGGTTGAGCGGGTGACGGAGGGCGTCGTCCAGGAGAACGTGGTCCTTCTCTACGAGGGCGCGCGGCATCCGATCGGCCCGGAGGGCGTCACGCTCGGGCGCTCAGCGGACAACGACGTGCCGCTGCCGGTGGAGAAGGCCTCGCGCCGGCACGCCCGGATCGCCCGCGGGAACGGCGGCCTGACGCTCGAGGACCTGGGCAGCACGCACGGCACGCTGCTGAACGGCCGGCCGCTGGAGGCCGGCCGGCCGCAGCCGCTCGGGCCCGGCGACCGGATCGAGATCGACGGAGCCGTGCTGCGCATCCTCGCCGGCGGCGAGACCCGCTTCGAGCCCGGCGAGGTTGGTGCCGAGCCGCTCCCGGAGGAGTCCGTCGCCTTCGATGGCGAGCGGCTCACGATCGGGCGCCAGGAGGGCTGCGACCTCGTGCTGCCCGACCCGAACGTCTCGCGCATGCACGCGGAGCTGGTGCGCACCGGCGACGGGACCGCCGAGCTGGTCGACCTCGGCTCGAGCGCCGGCACGCGCGTGAACGGCGTGCAGTCCGACCGCGCACCGCTGGCGCCGGGCTCCACGATCGGGATCGGCCCCTACCAGGTGCACTTCGACGGCAGCCGGCTGATGGCCCACGACAGCCGCACCGAGCTGCGGCTCACCGCCCACGACGTGGCGGTGGACGTTGGCGAGAAACGGATCCTCCAGCCCGTCTCGCTGGCGGTCGAGCCGGGCGAGCTGGTGGTGCTGATCGGCGCCAGCGGCGCCGGCAAGAGCACCCTGCTCAAGGTGCTGGCCGGTGTGAACCCGCCCTCGGACGGCGACGTGACCGTGAACGACGAGCCGCTCGCGGCGCGCCTCACCGACGTGGGCTACGTGCCGCAGGACGAGATCGTGCACCCGGAGCTGACCGTGCGCGAGGCGCTCCGCTACGCCGCCCGCCTGCGCCTGCCGCAGGACACCTCGGCCGAGGAGATCGACGCGACCGTGGAGCGCGTGCTCGCGGAGCTGTCGCTGACCGAGCACGCGGACACCAAGATCGGCTCGCTCTCGGGCGGCCAGCGCAAGCGGACCGGCGTGGCCACCGAGCTGCTCAGCCGCCCGAGCCTGCTCTTCCTGGACGAGCCGACGACCGGGCTCGACCCCTCGCTCGAGGGCCGCCTGATGAGGCTGCTGCGCGAGCTGGCCGACGGCGGCCGCGGCGTGGTGGTGGTCACGCACGCCACCGCCAGCCTGGGGCTGGCCGACCGCGTGGTGGTGATGGGCGCCGGCGGGTTCCGGGTCTTCGAGGGCACGCCGGCGGAGGCGCTGGCCTTCTTCGGCGTGGACTCGTTCGAGGCCATCTACGACGCGCTCGACGAGACCCCGCCGGAGGAGCTGCGCGAGCGCTTCGAGGCGCGTGCGGGAACCGTCGTGCCGGAGCCGGCTCCCGCGGGCGCGCGCGCCGCCAGGCCCGCGGGACGGGGGCGCGGCTTCCTGTCCCAGGCACGCGTGCTCACGGCGCGCCAGGCGATGCTCTTCAAGCGCGACACGAAGAACATGGCGCTGCTGCTCGGCCAGGTCCCGGTGCTGGGCGCACTCGACGGCCTGATCTTCGGCACCCACATCTTCGACCGCCCCGGCGGCAGCCCGGGCGACGCGATCCAGCTGATGTTCCTGCTCGTGCTCGGGCCGATCTGGTTCGGCTCCCTCACGGCCGCGCGCGAGATCGTGAAGGAGCGCGCGCTGCGCGACCGCGAGGCCGCGATCGGCGTCCGGCTCGACGCCTACCTGTTCTCCAAGGTGGTGGTCGTGGGCGCCGTGGTCACGGTCCAGTCGCTCGGCATGACCGCGATCGTGCTCGGCCTGCGCCCCGTGCACGAGAAGGCCGGCGTGTACGCGGCGGTGATCGGGCTGCTGGTGATCACCGCGATCGCCGCGACCGCGATGGGCCTGCTCGTGTCCGCCCTCGTGTCGAGCGAGGACCAGGCGATGAGCATCATCCCGCTGGTGCTCATCCCCCAGTTCCTGTTCGCCGGGGCGATCGTGCCGGTGGCGCGGATGCTGCAGCCGTTCAAGGCCATGAGCTACCTCGACCCGTCGCAGTGGGCGCTCGCTTCGATCGGCACCCGGCTCCACTTCAACGAGCGCATGGCCGGGAGCCCGGAGTTCGCCCAGGTCAACCGCTACGGCACGCACTTCTTCGACGTGAGCCTGCTCACCGGCGCCGGCGCCCTCGTGGCGTTCTTCGCGGTGTTCCTCGGGTTGACCGCGGTCGTGCTCAGGAGGCGTGAGGCAGCGCAGCGACGGTGAGGTCGGCGAACAGGTCCGCGCGGACCAGGTCCTCCGGCCCGTACGGGCGGCCGTCGCGGCGGTCGAGCAGCGAGAGCACGCCCAGCACCTCGCCCGCCGCCTTGAGCGGGGTGAGCAGCATCGTGTACGGCACGTAGCCGGACCCCTCCGCCAGCCGCCGCGCGAAGCGCTGGTCGTCGCGGCACGCGGGCACCGCCTCGCCCAAGCCGCTGGCGGCCACGGCGCCGGCCAGGCCCACGCCCTCCGGCAGCCTCATCCCCACGACCTCCTCGGCGCCCGCGCCCCACGCCGCGCGGTAGACCAGCTCGCCCGTGCGCGGGTCCGCGATCGCCACCGAGGCCGCGGCCGCCTCGAACACGCCGGCGGCCGTGCGCACGATCTCCTCGAGCAGCTTGCCGCCGCGAGCGGTCGGGTCCTCGCTCACCGCGAACGACTCGCCCTTCGCCGCCGTGCCCACCGGAGCGCCGAGCGCCGCCGCCAGCGCCGCGGCCGAGGACACGCGCCGCTCGGGCCGGATCTCGAGCGCCTGGCGCAGCGTGGCCTCGGCGTCCGCGGTCAGCCCCTCGCAGACCTCCGTGAGCTTGGTCTTGTCGGCGTACACGGGCGGCTTGCCCGTGAGCATCGCCCAGACGGTGGCGGCCATCGCGTACACGTCGCTGCGCGGGGACACGCCCTCGCCCACGAACACCTCCGGCGCCATGTAGCGCGGGGTGCCGATCGCGCGCGTGCCCGGGTCGTTCTCGTCCTCCACGAGGCGCGCCACCCCGAAGTCGACCACCACCACGCCGTCCTCGCCGAGGATCAGGTTGGCCGGCTTCACGTCGCGGTGCACGATCTGCTGGGAGTGCACGTACTCGAGCGCCGAGCACGCCTGGCAGGCCCACGTGATCACCTCGTCCACCGGCAGCCCCGGCTCGCCGCGCTCCTCGATCACGTGCGCGAGGTCGTGACCCTGCACGAGGTCCATCGCGAGGAACTTCTCCTCGCCGTCGAGCACCGGCCCGCGCACGTGCACCACGCGCGGGTGCTTGAGCCGCTCGAGCAGCCGCGCCTCGATCTCGAAGCGCGCCGCGTGCGCCGGGTCGAGCAGCCGCTTGAGCGCCACCTCGGTGCCGTCGTCGTCCTGAGCGCGGTACACGGCGCCCATCGCGCCCGCCGAGATCGGCGCGACGATCGTGTAGCGGTCGCCCACGCGCGTGCCCGGCACCAGCGTCTGCCCGGGATCGAAGGCCGGCTCAGGGCCCATGCTCACGCCGCGGCCTCCGGTCCCCACAGCTCCGCCGGCGCGGCCGCCAGCGCGGCGCGCGCGGCCACGCGCCCGCGCTCGATCACCTGGTCGATCGCGTGGAAGTCGGTGATCGCGTAGTCGCGCACGTCGGGCGTGATCGACAGCGCGGCGTGCTTGCGCGCCTCGGCGGCGGTGTCCACGCTCCCCAGCACGATCGAGCGGAACACGGTCTCCGGCCCGCGCGGCAGCGGGCCGTTGCTCTCCGCCACGATCCGCCGCCCAAGCTCGGCGATCCGGCGCAGGCGCGGCCGGCGGAAGCCCATCGTGGCCGGGTTGGGCGCCTCCTGGACCGCCGTCACGTCGCTCGCGATCACCGGCCCGTGCCCGGAGCGCGCCATCGTCTCGACCGGCAGGTTGTTGAGCACGCCGCCGTCCACCAGGATCCGGCCCTCCTCGTTCACCACCGGCGGCGCGATCCCCGGCAGCGACGAGCTGGCCGCCACGTTCAGCAGCATCGGCCCGCGCCGGTGCACGTTGAGGCCGGAGCCGAACAGGTCGCAGCTCGTGCAGAAGAACTCGCGCGGGAGCGCCTCGATCGCGCGGTCGCCGAAGAGGGCCTCGAACGCGCGGCGCGCGCGGCCGCCGCGCACGAACGAGTAGATCGGGAGCGTGTAGTCGCCCAGCAGGTTCTTACCGGCGAACGTGTCGCGACACAGGTCGGCGATCTGGTCCGGCGTGCGCCCCATCGAGAACAGGCCGCCCACCACCGCCCCCATGCTCACGCCGCCCACGCGGTCCACCTCGATGCCGGCGGCAACCAGCTCCGCGAGCACGCCGATGTGCGCCAGCCCGCGGGCGCCGCCGCCCGAGAGCACGATCCCCACCGAGCGCCCGGCCAGGCGGCGCGCCACCGCCGCGGCCGCCGCGCCCAGGTGGTCGGCGCGGGTGAGCGTGCAGGCGGGCGCGGCGTCGAGCCAGCCGCCGGCCGTGCCGGAGTCGAGCGCCGCGCCGGGCATCATCAGGTGCTTGTCGCGGCTGCCCGGCCCCGCACGCGGCATCGGCCGCGGCGAGCCGGACCCGCCGAGCACCACCAGCGCGTCGGCCTGGCGCAGGCAGCGCGCGCTCCACTCGCTGCCGGGGTCGCTCTCGGCCAGCATCAGCAGCTGCCCGCCCTCGCGCTCCACCCGCTCGAGGCTCTCCGCGGGATCGTCGCCCGTCCCGCCCGCCGACGGGGGGGCGAGCACCTCCGCCTCGCCCCAGCGGCGGAGCTCGTCCACGATCGCCGCCGCCACGTCCGCGGCGGGCAGGTCGGGCGCCAGCGGCACGAGCGCGATGGCGGCCGGGATCCGGCGCTCGTCCGCCCCCAGTCCGCGGCTGTTCTGCAGCTGCGTGGCCAGGTAGCGCGAGAGGTCGAGCGCCACCCCGGCGTCGCCGCTCACGGCCTCGAAGTCGTCGCCCGCGATGCGGATCAGCACGGCGTCGCGGCGGGCGCGCGCCGACGCCGAGCGCGGCTGCCCGGTGAGCAGCGCCAGCTCGCCGAGCCAGTCGCCCGCCGCCAGCTCGCGCACCACCACCGGCTCCGGCCCCTCGAGCATCACCTCGATCCGCCCGGCCACCACGAGGTACATGGCGTCGGCCGGCTCGCCGCCGTGGAATAGCCACTCCCCAGCGGTGAGCGTCAGGGGTTCCGCGCGATCCGCCAGCCGCCCGCGCGCCTCCGCGCTCAGGCCGGCCAGCATCGGCACGGACTCGATCAGCGCGGACAGCTCGCCTTCGGCGGGCGCCCTCACGCGGCGGACGTGGCGGGGGCGCCGAACAGGCGCGGGTCGTTGCTGATGATCGCGTCGACCCCCAGCGACTCGAGGCGCCGGATCGCCGGCTCGTCGTCCACGGTCCAGACGTAGATCTCCCCGCCCGCCGCCTGCACCGCGCGCACGAGCCGCCGGTCCACCAGCCGCCAGTGCGCCATCAGCGCGTCGATCCGGCCCGCGCGGATCGTGCGCGCCACCCGCCGCGGGAGGACCAGCTTGATCACCTGGAGGGCGAGGAACGCCGGGACGATCAGCAGCGGCGACTTGGTCGGGTCGTTCTTGAGGTTGGGCACCGACCAGCCGAGCTTGATCGACGGGTCGGCCGCCCGGACGACGTCGAGGCTCTCGAGGTGGTGCGAGGAGATCAGCGTCCGCTCGAGCAGGCCGCGCTCGCGGAGCGCCTCCACCACGCGCAGCTCGTAGCCGCGCATCTTCAGGTCCACGTCGAGATGAACGTCGCCGAACGTCGCGCCGCAGAGGTGGTCGAGCCCGTCCTCCATCGTCGGCGAGCCGCCCTCCGCAAGGTGGTCGAAGTCGTGGCAGAGCACGAGCTGCGACCCGCCGGGGTCGAGGCGGTCGACCGGCAGGATGTCGAACTCGATCACGTCCACGCCGGCATCGAGCGCGGCATCGAAGCTCGCCGGCGTGTTGCCGGGCGCGATCAGGTCGGCGCCCTTGTGGCCCACGCGCTTCATCCCGTGACCTCCGGGACCGCCGCCGCCGGCGCCGCGGCAGGCTCGCGGTGCCGCGTGCCCGGCAGCGTCCAGAGCCGGATCTTGGCCTCGCGCCCGCGGACCTCGAACTCGCCCACCGCCTCGAGGTCCTCGCGCGGGCGCTGGAGCGACTCGCGCGTGGAGTCGGCCAGGTAGAGCTGCCACGGCGTGCCCTTGGTCATTCCCTCGAGCCGCGCCGCCGTGTTGGTGGTGTCGCCGATCGCGGTGTACTCGAGCCGCCGCTCCGACCCCACGTTGCCGGACATCACGGGGCCGCTGTTCAGCCCGATCCCCATCTTGAAGCCCTCGCCGAGCCCCTCCGCGCGCAGCCACTCGTTGAACTCGTCGAAGCGCCCCAGCATGTCCTCGCTCGCGGCGAGCGCGCGGTCGGCGTGGTCGTCCTGGCGGAGCGGCGCGCCGAAGACGGCCATGATCCCGTCGCCCATGTAGGCCACCAGCGTGCCGCCGTTGTCGAGGATCGCGTCGCTCATCGCGGTCAGGTAGCGGTTGAGGATCGAGATCACCTGGTCGGGCTCCAGCGGCTCGGCGAACGAGGTGAATCCGCGCAGGTCGCTGAACAGCACGGTGCTGTCGGCCCGCACTCCGCCGAGCCGCACGCCGTCGGCCTGGTCGAGCACCTGCCCCACCACCGACTCCGGCACGAAGCGGGCGAACGCGTCGCGCGCGCGCTCGCGCTCGAACGCCGCGGAGATCGCGTAGAGGATCACGGTGGCCGCGGCCGACAGCCCGGCGGCCACCAGCGGGTAGACGACCTTCACGATCGTGCCGCCGTTGAACAGCAGCTGCGCCGCCACGAGGAACAGCGCCACCAGCCCGATCGTGATCAGCACCGCCTTGGGCGCCGCCATCCGCAGCGCCAGCAGCGGCGCCGCCACGCCCAGGAGCACGATCAGGGCCACGTCGATCACGCCCGGCGCCCCGCTCAGCGGGAAGCCGCGCAGCGCGGTGTCGGCCGCGTTGGCCTGGATCTCGGGCCCCGGCATCGGGTTGTCGCCGGTGGTCGAGGTCGGGTGCAGGTCCTGGAGCGACGGCGCGGACGCACCGACCACCACCAGCTTGTCCTTGAACATGCCCTTGGGGAACCTGCCCTGCTCCACCTTTCCGAACGAGATCGACTTGACCGTGCCCGGCGGGCCCGCGAAGTCGATCCACGCCGAGGCCCCGCCGGGCGGGTCGATCCTCCTGCCGCGGAAGACCCCCGCCGCGGCCAGGGGGAACGTCGTCAGTCCGTCGATCCTGAACTCCGTGCGCCGGAACACGCCGCCGGGGTCGTTCGGGAACAGGGAGTCGGACGGCACCGCCTTGCTGTAGGCGAGCCCGTCGGCGCCGCCGAAGATCTTCGTCTTGCCCTTGCTGTCCACCTCGGTGGTGGCCAGGACCACGTTGCCCGCGTCGCGCACGGACTGGATCAGGGCGTCGTCGGCGTTCGGGTCGGAGCTCGGCTCGGTGAACTGCACGTCGTAGGCGATCGCCCTCGCGCCGTCGGCCTTCAGCCGGTCGATCACCTTCGCGTGCAGCTGGCGCGGCAGCGGGAAGGTCGTGTTCAGGTCGTTGAACGTCTCGTCGTCGATCTTCACGAACACGAGCTCCCTGGGCGGCTTGCGCGTGCCGCGGATGTCGAAGCGCGTGTCCACGGTCGAGAACTCCGTTCGCTTGAGCACGTCGAACCCGTAGCCGAGCAGCACGACGGCCACGGTGCCCGCGGCGGCCGCGAGCAGCATGATCCGGTGGAGGCGCCTGCTCCGCACGGGGCTAATTCTTGCCCTTCTTGGCGGGCTTCGTCGCCGGGGCCAGGTAGGTCTTGCCCTTCTTCACGAGCACCGTCTTCTTGAGCGTGAAGTCCTGCACCTCCACGATGCCGGTCTTGACCTGGAAGAACGTGCCCGCGCAGCGCTCCTCGGTGAGCCACTCGGTGCCGCGCACGGTGCCGGCGCCGCGGCGCCCGCGCGTGCGGTAGCGGCCCTTGCCCCTACCCCACAGGTGGCCGCCGTTCTTGGCGGTGCCGATGCCCGCCTTCTTGGTCGTGCAACCGGTCGGCTTGGCCACGTCGAGGGTCAGCTCGGTGATCAGGACCTTGACCTTCTTGCCCTTCACGGTCTGGGTCTCCTCCACCTGCTTGAACTTGAAGGCGCCGTCGAAGAAGTCGGCCGACTGGGTGTTGCCCTTGGCGTCGGCCGCGGCCGTGAGCGTGACCACGCCGTCGGTGGCGTCGATCCGGCAGCCGGACTGGATCTGGGAGTCCCCGGCGAGCGTGGCCTCACCCTGGCCCGGGCACCTGACCGTCACGGCGCCGGACTTGGGCTCCACGTTGGCGGTCTTCTTCGGCTCGGGCGGCGGCGGCGGGGTTGCGGTCTTCTCCTCGTAGGCGACCGGCGCGGAGCAGTCCGACGTGTTGCCCACGCCGTCGGTGGCCGTCGCGAGGAAGAAGGTGGTGGTGTTGTCCGGGACCGAGACGGTCAGCCCGGGCGATGCGAACTCCGCCGCCGTGCCGGTGGCCACGACGGCGCCGTTGCACGCGCCCGAGCGGATGGTGACCGTGGAGCCCGCCTCGGCGCTGCCGGTGATCCGCGGCGCGTTGTCGTCGGCCGGCGAGGCGGGTGTGGTGGCGAGCCCGCTGGGCGGGGGCGGGGCCGCGGCGTCCACGATCAGCTGCGACGAGGTCTTGACCGGCTCCCTGTTGCCCGCCCGGTCGGTCGAGAAGTACTTGATCGTGTCGCCCTGGAAGAGCACCGGCTTGTTGTTCGGGTCGTACACCGGCGACGACGTGGTGGGCGTGGGCGGGCTCAGGCTCTTCTCGTAGTAGGTGGTCTGGAGACCGGAGCCGCCGCTGTCACCGGCCGTCAGCGTCACCGCCCGCGGGCCGGACACGGGGGCGGCCGGAACGTCGTCGGTGGTGCTGGGCGCGGCCGGGTCGCGCAGGCTCAGGTAGAGCGCGTCCGTGGTAACCACGTCGGGATCGCCGTCGTTGTTGAAGTCACCGGTCGCGATCGCGTTCTCGCCGGCCGTGCCGGCGGCCGCGAACGCGGACGGCACGTCGAAGGTCGAGTTGGCCACCGCGCTGCCGGTGCCGCGCAGCACGGACACGTCGTTCGACCCGCTATTGGCCGTCGCCACGTCCGGGATGCCGTCGCCGTTGAGGTCGGCGGTAGCCACGCCGGCCGGCTGGGCGCCGGCGGCGAACGTGGCGGCCACGCCGGCGCTGCCGGAGCCGTCGTTAAGCAGGGCCGTCACGGCGTTGGCTCCGCGGATCGCCACAGCAAGGTCCAGGTCGCCGTCGCGGTCGAGGTCGCCGTTCGTAAGCGCCCAGGGCGAGGTCCCGACCGGGAACGTCAGGGGCGGCGTAGTGAAGCTCCCCGGGCTCGCGGGAACGCCCTGGTACCCGTGTACGACGCTGAGCGTCGGGTTCGTGACCGCGAGGTCGAGGATGCCGTCACCGTCGGCGTCACCGGCCGCCACGTCACGGGCTCCGTTGAAGCCCCCGAACGGGGCCCCCGGTGTGAGCGTGCCCGTCCCGTTGTTCACCTCGATCACGACCTCGTTGCCGCCCGTGCTCAGGGCCACGGCGAGGTCCTGGTCCCCGTCGCGGTCGAAGTCGCCGTGCGTGATCCCGAGCGGGTTGCTCACGGCGGGCGCATGCGCGGCGGGAACGAGGAAGGTGCCCGACCCGCTGTTGAGGAG
>JAXDJC010000009.1:0-9675 GCA_034663685.1 Thermoleophilaceae bacterium | reverse complement strand
GACGACGCCCCGGCGCTGTTCGAGCTCGTTCGTGATCCCGAGGTCACGGAGTTCTTCTCCTGGGGCCCGTACCGCGACCAGTCCGAGCCGGTCGAGTTCATCGAGCGCCTGGCGCGCGAGCGCGAGGCCGGCGTGCGCCTGGAGCTGGGGATCGTGAACGGCGAGGACCACCCGATCGGGCTCACCGGCTTCAGCGACTTCTCACGGCGCGACCGCCGCGCCACCGTGGGCACCTGGCTCGGGCGCGAGCACTGGGGCAGCGGCGCGAACAACGAGTCGAAGGCGCTGGTGCTCTCGCTCGGCTTCCGCCACCTCGGCCTCAACCGCGTCTCGGCCCTGGCGAGCCCCCAGAACCGCCGCTCGCTGCGCGCGCTCGAGCGGATCGGCTTCTGGACCGAGGGTGTGCTGCGCGACTGGCACATGCACGGCGGCGAGCCGCGCGACGTGGCCATGCTGCGGATGCTGCGCGACCGGTTCGAGGCGAGCGAGCTGGCGAAGGTCCCCTACGAGATCGAGGGCGAGCCGCCGCCGGCGTTCGTCACTGCTCCCAGCGGAAGAAGCGAACCGCCAGGATGACCCCCGCGGCGGCCCACGCCGTGAGGGCCGCCAGCGCTCCCAGCTCGTGGCCGATCCCGTGGCCGAGCACGATCGCGTCGCGCAGCCCGTCGATCGCGTGCTTGAGCGGCAGGGCGCTGGCGATCCCGTGCACGACCGACGGCAGCGAGCTGGTCGAGTAGAACGTGCCGGAGATGAAGATCAGCGGCAGGAAGACGGCGTTCACGTAGGCGGGGGCGGCGTCGAAGTTGGGGATCGCGTGGGCGAGCGCGATGCCGAGCGACCCGAAGGCGATCACCCCGACCCCGGTGAAGACCGCCAGCTCGAGCCAGTCGTGCGGCCAGCCCAGGCTGTAGACGAGGTGGCCGAGCACCACGATCACGACCACCTGGCCGACCGCGTTGACCACCGCGCTGCCGAGGATCCCGCCGAAGTAGGCGAGCGGCGGCATCGGCGTGCCGAGCACGCGCTTGAGGATGCCCTCCTCGCGCAGGAAGGTGATGTTGAAGGCGAGTGCGGTGAAGGTGGTGGCCATCACGGCCATGCCGGCGATACCGGGCACCAGCACCTCGAGGTCCTTGCGCTTGCTCCCGAACACCGTCGCGATCAGGAATAGGAACAGCAGCGGGAGCACGATGTTGAAGAACGCCGCGCTCGGGTTGCGCCAGAACATCCGGCGCTCGAAGCGGAACTGGCGCCAGGCGAGGGCGGCGGTGTTCATTTCTCGGCCGTCAGCTCCAGGTAGACGTCCTCGAGGCTCGGCCGCGTGACCGAGAGAGCCTCCAGGCGCTCGCCGCGCGCCAGCGCCTCGGAGGTCAGGCGGTGCAGCAGCTCGGTGGGGTCCTCGGTCTCCTGCTCCACGCGCTCGCCGTTGCGGTTGTAGGCCACGCGGTAGCGGGCGCTGTCGGGGTGCAGCTCGGACGGCGGGCCCTCGGCCACCAGCCGGCCGTCCTTGATGATCGCCACCCGGTCGGCAAGCGCCTGGGCCTCGTCGAGGTAGTGGGTGGTGAGCACCACGGTCTTCTCCAGCCGCTTGAGCGTGCGGATCACGTCCCAGGCGGCGCGGCGGGCGGCGGGGTCGAACCCGGTGGTGGGCTCGTCGAGGAAGATCACCTCGGGGTCGCCGACCAGCGCGAGTGCCAGGTCGAGCCTGCGCCGCTGCCCGCCCGAGAGCTGCCGGGCCACCGTGTCCGCCTTGTCCTCGAGCCCGACGAGCGCGATCGTCTCGTCCGGGTCGCGCGGGGCCGGGTACGCGCCG
This sequence comes from Thermoleophilaceae bacterium, assembly GCA_034663685.1. Lineage (GTDB taxonomy): Bacteria > Actinomycetota > Thermoleophilia > Solirubrobacterales > Thermoleophilaceae > AC-37. Next base: position 7,862 of record JAXDJC010000009.1, on the reverse strand, counting down.
GCCACCAGCTCGACCGCCTCGCGCACCTTGGCGCGGGGGTAGAAGCCACAGCTCTGGAGCACGATCCCAACCTGCTGGCGCAGCTCCATCTCGCGCCGCTGGGGGTCGTGGCCGAGCACCGAGATCTCGCCGTCGCTGCGCTCCCGGTAGCCCTCGAGGATCTCGACCGTGGTGGTCTTCCCGGCGCCGTTCGGGCCGAGCAGCCCGAACACCTCGCCGCGCTGGACCTCGAACGAGATCCCGCGCACCGCCTCGAGCCGGCCGTAGCTCTTGCGCAGGTCGCGGACGCTGATGGCGGCTTCCGTCACGGGCCCAACTATGCCAGCGGGCGGCGGGTGCGCCGGAACTCGGCTACGCGCCCGCGCCCTCGCCGTGGCGGCCGGTGCCGGAGGCGAAGCGGGCGGCTCCGTCCTGCGCCACCTGGAAGACCTCGGGCCCGGCGGTGGCCTCGAGCTTCAGGCCCTCCTCGAGCGTCATCCCGAAGCCCTCGATCGCCGAGCGGCGGTCGGCCAGCATCGTCTCCTGCGGGAACCGGGCCAGCGCCTCGGCCAGCTCGAGGGCGCGGTCGAGGTGGGCGCCGGGCGGCACGATCTCGTTCACGAGCCCGATGTCGAGCGCCTCCTCGGCGGGCACGAACCGCCCGGTCAGGATGATGTCGAGCGCGCGGCCCATCCCCACGATCCGCGGGAGGCGCTGGGTGCCGCCGTCGATCAGCGGAACGCCGAAGCGGCGCTCCGGGAAGCCGAGGGTGGACCCGGCCGCGGCGATCCGCAGGTCGCACCACAGCGCCAGCTCGAGGCCGCCGGCCAGGCACCAGCCCGAGATCGCCGCGATCGTGGGCTTGGGCGGTGTCCGGCGGGTGAAGCCGAGCGGGCCGTCGGGGAGGCCGAGGCGGGGCCCGAAGCTGTCGATCGCCTTGAGGTCCGCGCCGGCGCAGAAGGCCACGTCGCCGGCGCCGGTGAGCACCAGCACGCGGGCGCCGTCGTCCTCCACGAAGCTCCCGTAGCCCTCGGCGAGCAGCTCCGCGGTGGGGCCGTCCACCGCGTTGCGGCGCTCCTGGCGGTCGATCGTGAGCACGGCCGCCGCCCCAATTCGCTCGTATCGGACTGGATCGGGCACGCGCGGGATCTTCCCATTTAGGGCGGCCTTAGGGCGGGCGGCGATAGTGGCGTTCTCGACGAGCGAGATATCCCTCCCTCTCGTCGTTCGCGCGGCTCCGGGGCCCCCGCCCGGGGCCGCGCATCTTTTTGGGCCGCGCCGGAGGCGCTACCAGCCGGAGCGGGCGCGCTTGTGCGCTTCGGTCCGCGCCTGCTTGCGGCGGTCCAGGCTCGACTGGATCAGCGTGCCGAGGATGATCACGATGGTGAAGAAGACCAGCACTCCGAGGGCGAAGAAGGTGACCAGCTTGTCGTTGGTCTCGCCGGCGAGGCCCTCTCCGTCGTCGCTGGCCAGGGCCGGGGCCACGAGGTAGAGCTGGGTGGCGAGCACGAACGCGCCCGGGAGGAGCCTGTTGCGGAGCATCGGCCGGGCACTTTACCGGGTAACCTCGGCGCCCTGATGGCCGACGAGAAGCTGACCTGCTTCGTCGAGATCCCGAAGGGGAGCCGGAACAAGTACGAGTTCGACCACGAGGCGAATTGCATCAAGCTCGACCGGTTCCTCTTCTCCTCGATGGTCTACCCGACGGACTACGGGTTCATCCCCGACACCCTGGGGCTCGACGGCGACCCGCTCGACGCGATGGTCTGCGTCTCGGAGCCGACCTTCCCCGGCTGCATGATCGACGTGAAGCCGATCGCGCTGTTCCGGATGGAGGACGACAAGGGCGTGGACGACAAGGTGCTCTGCGTCCCGCTCCAGGACCCGGCGTGGAATCACCTCGAGGAGCTCGACGACCTGCCGGACCAGCTGCGCCAGGAGATCGCGCACTTCTTCTCGGTCTACAAGGACCTCGAGCAGAAGAAGGTCAAGGTCGACGGGTGGTACGGCCGCGAGGACGCGCTCACCGAGATCGCGGCCGCGCGGGAGCGCTGCGCCAAGCACCGCGAGGGCGACGGGGACCACCCCGACTCGCTGGCCGAGGCCGAGCCGGTCGAGCAGCTGAGCGACAGCCCGGCCGGCCCCCAGGGCTGAGGCCTGTTCCGTGCGCCGTTTCGAGACGCTCGGCAAGTTCGCGATCGTCGCGATCATCGCGCTCGTCCTCGTGGTCCTACCGGGCGGGGGTGACGCGCTCAACGTGCTTCTCACAGCGCTGTCGATCGCGTTCTTCACGGCGATCGCGCTGTGGGCGGCGCGGCTCTACCGCGAGAACCACTTCACGCTGGAGTCGCTGTCGGAGCGCCAGCGCCAGGTGCTGTACGGCTCGATCGGGCTGGCGCTCCTGACCTTCGCGGCCTCGCGGCGGATGTTCGCCCAGGGTGGGCTGGGGGTGGTGGCGTGGCTGGCGCTGCTGGGGATCGCGTCGTACGGCGTCTACTGGACCTGGCGCTCGTCGCAGGAGTACGGCTAGGAGGCCACCCCCGCGGCTGCGCGCTGTCGCGGCGGGCTCCGCGCCCGGACCGGTTTTGCACTCTCGTCACCGACCGGTGGCGAACTTGTAACACGCGTGTGTTGAGCCGTCACACGGTTCGCGCAACCGTGGGAGCGTGCCCGATCTCGCGCGCTCGCCAGGCCGCATCGCCGCCCCCGAGCGCGGCCAGGCGAGCGTGGAGATGGTGGCCGTGCTCCCGCTCGTGGTGCTGGTCGGGGCGATCGCTTGGCAGCTCGCGCTCGCCGGCCAGACGGTCTGGCTGAGCGCTCACGCCGCGCGGGCCGCCGCGCGCGCCCAGGCCGTGGACGCCGATCCGCGAGCCGCCGCGCGCAGCGCGCTGCCGCGGTCGATGGAGCGCGGACTGCGCGTCGAGCGCACGCGTGACGGAGCGGTGCGCGTGCGGGTCGAGATCCCCCTGATCGCGCGCCGCTGGCGCAGCCGGATCGCCGTGAGCGCATCGGCGGCGCTGCCGCAGGGAGAGCCGTGAGTGGGCGCCGTCCGGCCGCCGGCGGGGAAGCCGGCCAGGCCAGCGTCGAGCTGCTCGGCGGCCTCCCCGCGGTGCTGATCACGGCGCTGATCGTGTTCCAGCTCCTGGCGGCGGGCTACTCGAAGGTGCTCGCCGGCAACGCGGCCGAGGCCGCGGCTCTGGCGGCGGCGGCCGGCGGAGAGCCGCGGTCCGCCGCGCGGGCGGCGGTGCCGGGCTGGTCGCGGGCGCGGATGACGGTCGAGTCGCATGGCGGGCGCGTCACGATCCGGATGCGGCCGCCATCGCCGCTGCGGGCTGTAGGCCGGGCGCTCGAGGTGGAGGCGAGCGCGGCGGTGAACCCGTGAGCGCGTGGCCCGAACGGAGCCTGACCGCCCCACTGCAGTCGCTGCTGGAGCGAGCCTCTGCGTTCGTGCTCGAGCCGCCGCCGCCGGGCGAGGCGCCGCCGGTGCCGCTCGTGCGGGAGGCCCCGCCCGTGCCGCTCGTGCGGGAGGCCCCGCCCGTGCGCGAGGCCCCGCCGGTCCCGCTCGTGCGCGAGGCCCCGCCCCACCGGGCCCCGCCGCGGCCCGTCGTCGCCGTGCTCGCGCTCGCCCCCCGCGCCGGTGCCTCCACGCTCGCGCGGGCGCTCGCCGCCCGGCTCGCCGGGCTCGACCCGTGCGGTGCCGCCGTGCTCTTCACCGGCTCTCCTCCGCGCGGGGCTCCGCCCACGGCCGCGGCCGTGCGGCTCGCCCGGCGCCTCCAATCGTGCGGCTGCGAGGCGGGACGTCCCGTCGGCCGGCTTGCGCCGGTCACCGCCGGCGAGCCGCTCGCGCTCGCGGCCGCGGGCGCGGAGGCCCCGCTCGTGGTGGACGCCGGCCACGGTTCGCCCTCGGAGGCCGCCGTGGCGCTGGCCGATCACGTGGTGCTCGTCGGCACGCCCGAGGTGGAGCCGGCGCTCGCCGCCGCCGTGGAGGCCGCCCTTCGCGAGGCTGGCCACGCGGTCTCCCTGGTGCTGGCCCGTGCGATCGCGGAGCCGCCGCCGCGGTTGGCCCACGCGCTGGCCGTGCCCGAGTCGCGGCTCGCGGCGCAGCTCACGCTCGCCGGCCGCGGGCCGCGCGGCGCGCTCGCGGCCCCGATCGCCGAGCTCGCGGAGCGCAGCCTGGAGCACGCGCGGCGATGAGGAGCGAGCGCGGCCAGTCCTCGGTCCTCCTGCTCGGCGTGCTCGCCACGCTGATCGCGGTCTCCCTGGTGCTCGCCGCCTTCGGCCAGGCGCTGGGCGGCAAGGGGCGCGCGCAGCGCGTGGCCGACATCGCGGCGATCAGCGGCGCGCAGGCGATGCGCGACGCCTATCCGCGGCTGTTCGAGCCGCCGGAGCTCCGCCCGGGCGTGCCCAACCCGCGCCACCTCAGTCCCGCCGCGTACATGGACCTGGCCCGCGCCGCCGCGCTGCGGGCCGCGCGCCGGAACGGAATCGCCCTGAGCGCGGCCGACATCCGCTTCCCGGACGGCTCGAGCTTCGCGCCCACCCGCATCGCGGTCGTGTCCCACACCGAGACCGGAGTGCGGGTGAAGCAGGACGGCGCGCGCCGGCGCATCTCCGCGGGCGCCCGTGCGGTGGCCGAGCTCGCTCCGCCCGCCGGCGGCGGCCTCGGCTCGCGTGGCGACGGCGAGTACAGCGGTCCGCTCGCCCACCGGCAGGGCAAGCCGATGCGGCCCGACGTGGCGCTCGCGTTCGACCGGATGGAGCGCGCGGCCGGCGCGGCCGGCGTGCGGCTGATCGTGGTCAGCGGGTTTCGCAGCAACGCCGAGCAGGCGGCCCTGTTCGCCCGCCACCCGGACCCGCGCTGGGTGGCGCCGCCGGGGCAGTCGCTGCACCGTCTGGGCACCGAGCTGGACCTCGGCCCGCCCGGCGCCTACGGCTGGCTGGCGCGGAACGCCACGCGCTTCGGCTTCCTCGAGCGCTACTCGTGGGAGCCCTGGCACTTCGGCTACACGCGCAGCCCCGGCAGCGCGTCCGTGGGCTTCGGCACGAGGGGCGGCGACGGCCGCGCCACGGCGGCGGTGCAGTCGTTCGTCCCGGCGCTCTACGCCCCGATGCTCGCGCACGCCGCGCAGCGCTGGGGCGTCTCGGCTCAACTCCTCGCGGCTCAGATCTACGCCGAGTCGAACTTCAACCCGTTCGCACGCTCGCCGGCGGGCGCCCAGGGCATCGCGCAGTTCATGCCGGGCACCGCGCGCGGCATGGGCCTGCGTAACCCGTTCGACGCCGCGGAGTCGATCGACGCCCAGGCGCACCTGATGCGCCGGCTCCTGGCCCGCTTCGGGTCGGTGCCGCTCGCCCTCGCCGCCTACAACGCCGGCCCGGCCGCGGTCGCGCGCTGCGGCTGCGTGCCTCCCTATCCGGAGACGCGCGGGTACGTGGCCCGCATCCTCGGGCTGCTGGGCGGTGCCGGCGACGCCGGCCTCGGCGCCCTCACGGTACGGCTGGTGGAGTGATGTGTATCGATACACATAGCGGTGTACCATGAACGCCATGTCGCGTACGAACATCGATATCGATGACGGCCTGATCCGCCGGGCCATGCAGGTCCACGGGTGCAAGACCAAGCGCGAGGCGGTGGATCTCGCGCTGCGCAAGCTCGTCGGCGACCCCATGTCGATCGACGAGGTCCTTGCGATGCGGGGCCGCGGCTGGGGCGGGGACCTCGACGAGATCAAGCGCGGTGAGGCGGAGGAGTACGACCAGACGTGGAATCGCTGATCGTTCCCGACACGTCGGCGTGGGTGGAGTACCTGCGCCGCACCGGCAGCCGCGCGGACAGGCGGCTGAGTCGGCTCGCCAGGAGCGGATCCGGGTCCGTGATGGTCACCGAGCCCGTCCTGATGGAGGTCCTCAGCGGTGCTCGGAGTCGCGCCGAGTGGAACGACCTCCAGCGCCTGATGCGGGCGTTCGACTTCGCCCGGATCGAGGGCCCCGGCGACTGGGTCGACGCCGCCGCGCTGCAACGGCGCATGAGGCTCGCCGGCAGGACCGTGAAGAGCGCCGTCGATTGCCTGATCGCCACCATCGCGATGCGTGTGGATGCCGCCGTGCTCCACATGGACGCCGACTTCGACGCGATTGCCCAGCACGCCCCGCTGAAGATCGCGTAGCCGCGGGGCGCTCCGCTTGGCGCCCTCACCGAGCGTTGAGGATGCCGACGTAGCATCGCTCGGATGTCCGACTCGGACAAGCGTGGGCGGAACCGCCGCTGGGCGCTCTGGACCGGCGGGCTGCTCCTGCTCGGCGCGGGCGCCGCCGTGGCCGCCTACTTCCTCTTCTTCCAGAAGCAGGGGAACCTGACCAACGCGAGGGCGCCGTTCGAGGCGCCGAAGCCCGTGCCGAAGCCGAGGAAGCGGGCCGCCGAGAGCTTCCAGTGGCCGATCTACGGCTACACGCCCCAGCGCACGCGCTACCTCGACGCCAACATCAAGCCGCCGTTCAAGAAGCTCTGGCTGTTCGGCAAGGGGTCGCTGATCGAGTTCCAGCCCGTGCTCGCGAACGGGTTCCTGTACGTGGTCGAGAACAGCGGGATGGCGTACAGGATCAACGCGCGGAGCGGGAAGGTCATGTGGCAGCGCCGCGTCGGCTCGCTCAACGCCTCGTCGCCCGCCTGGTACCACGACCGCCTCTACGTGGCCACGCTCTCCGGGGCGATCACGTGCCTCGACGGGAGGAGCGGCAAGGTGCTCTGGAAGAAGCCGCTCCCGAGCCGCTCGGAGTCCTCGCCGATCGTGATCAAGGGGGTCGTGTACTTCGGGTCGGAGAACGGAACGGTGTTCGCGCTCCGCGCCGACAACGGCGGCAAGGTCTGGACCTATCACGCCGGCGGCGCGGTCAAGGCGGGGCTGGCCTACGACAAGGGGATGCTGTTCTTCGGCGACTACGCGGGCGCCGTCACGGCGCTGCGGGCCAGGGACGGCTCGAAGGTGTGGAGCGCGGGCACCAGCGGCGGCGCCTTCAACACCTCGGGCAACTTCTACTCGACGCCCGCGGTCGCGTTCGGCCGCGTCTACCTCGGCAACACCGACAGCTTCGTCTACTCGTTCGTGGCCAAGGACGGCCAGCTCGCCTGGCGTCACGGCACCGGTGGCTACGTGTACGCCGCGCCCGCGGTGGCAGACATCCCGCACTTCGGGCCGACCGTGTACATCGGCTCCTACGACGGCAGGTTCTACGCGCTCGACGCGCGCTCGGGCAGCGAGCGCTGGTCCTATGCGGCCGGCGGCAGGATCTCCGGCGCGCCGACCATCGTGGGCGACATCGTCTACTTCTCGAACCTCGGCGACAAGACCACCGACGGGTTGGCGGTGCGCAGCGGCAGGCGGGTCTGGAAGTTCGGCCACGGCGCGTTCAACCCCGTGATCTCGGACGGCAAGCGGCTCTACGTGACCGGCTACTCGAGCGAGTACGGGCTGCTGCCGCACTAGCGGCGGACGGGACGGGGCGCCACGGCCTGACGGGGCGCGGCGGGGCGGCTAGGGTGGCGCCAGGTCCTTCACTCTTCGCCCCGGCTGCCGATCACAGACTCGATGTCCCGCCGCCGCCCACTGCGCTTTCCCCTGCCGTCAGGCGGGCTGGCGCTCGCGCTGGCCGCGGTGGTGACCGTGGCGCTCACGCTGGCGCTCGCCGGGCCGTCCGCCGCCGCGGTCCGCTCCGCGGCGGCGCCCGCGGCCGAGACGGGCCCCGACCCCGGCCGCTACGACTACCTGCAGGCCGCCGCGCACGGCCGCACGCGCAGCCGCGCCTGGTGGGATCGCCACCGCGGCTGGTACCGCGAGCGGCTCGGCGACCACGGCAAGTACCCGCTCGCCACCCTCTGGGGCGCG
>JAXDJC010000008.1:0-5654 GCA_034663685.1 Thermoleophilaceae bacterium | reverse complement strand
GTGCCCAGAACTCGGGCTTCTCCACGCGCGGGCGGCGGCGGGGGATGCGTGCGAGCCGCTCGGTGAGCAGCCCGTAGCCGCTGCCGCGCTCGCCCAGCCGGTAGCGCTTGCCGACTCCCTCCGCCTTGACCGCCAGCTCGCTCATACGATGTCCGCGAAGTAGCGCTCGGTGCGCCGGAAGTAGGTGAACGCGATCGTGAGCAGGATCGCCACGGAGCCCAGCGACACAGCGATCTGACCGGCCGACGGCGCCGGCGTGCCGAGGATCGCCCAGCGCATGCCGCCGATCGCGCTGACCATCGGGTTGATCGCGTAGACGTACTGCCAGTCGCCCTTCACGAGCGTGGCCGGGTAGGCGACGGGCGAGAGGAACAGCCACACCTGGACCGCCAGCGGGAGCACCGCCACCACGTCGCGGTACTTCACGTTCACCGCGCTCGCCAGCACGCCGACGCCCATGACCGTGCCGATCGCGATGCACACCCACAGCGGCACCGTGAGCACCTGGATCGGGGGCCAGCGCCCGTACAGCCCGGCCACGACGATCAGCACCACCAGGGCGATCAGCAGGTCCACGAGCCACGACATGATCCTCGCCAGCGGGATCACGAGCCGCGGGAAGTACACCTTCGTGACGAGCTCGGACTCGCCCACCAGGCTGCCCGCCGCCTGCGCCGTTCCGGTGGCCACGAAGATCCAGACGGTCATCCCCGTGAGCACGTAGAGCGGGTACGGCACGCCCTCCGACGGCACCGACACGAGCCGGCCGAAGATCAGCGAGAAGATCGCGGTGAGCCCGATCGGCTGCAGCACCGCCCAGCCCGCCCCGAAGAACGACTGCTTGTAGCGGACCTGCAGCTCCTTCTTCGTGAGGAAGTAGAGGAGCTCGCGGAACTCCCAGATCTCACCGAGCACGCTGCCGGCGCTGCCCCCCGAGGGGCGGATGCTCACGTGGTGCTCAGCGGTTGACATGTGACTTGATGCGGTCGGTGATGATCTCGCTCGCCTTCTGCAGGCGGCGGTAGTTCGGGTTCGTCAGCAGCGGGCCCCAGTAGCGCCGGGCGGTGCCGTGCGTGTCGTGGTGCTGCCGCTCGAGCCACTGCCGGGACGGCTCCCCCAGCTTGGCCCAGCGCGCGGAGTAGGTCTCCCAGTCCGTCCGCTGGCGCCCGAGGTTCGAGGCGCGCACGACCGGATTCGCGTCAGCATAGTGCTCGATGTACGAGTCCTCTGAGGCGATGCAGGGGTAGCCGGCTTCGTCGAGCCGGAGGGCCAGGTCGCCGTCGGCGTGGTAGAAGGCGAAGTTGTCCTCGTCGATGTAGCCGACCTGCTCGAGGGCCTCGCGCACGTACAGGCCGTGGTTCACGAACAGGCGGTCGCCGTACGTCACGCCCACGCGGTAACCCTCTTCGGTCGGGAAGTCACGCCAGTAGAAGGCCACCGCGCCGAGTGGGCCCGAGTGCTCTTCGGCGAGCCTGATGCCGTTCTTGATCGCGCCCGGCACCACGAGCGAGTCGTCGCTCAGCATGCACACGTAGCGCCCCTGCGCCGCCTTGAAGCCGAGGTTCATGAAGTAGCCCCAGGAACGGCGCTCGATCTCCCTGCCGCGCCAGGTCCCGCGGTTGTGCTGGATCACCGACACCACGTCCCGCTGCTCGGTGAGCCAGCCGATCGTGCCGTCGCCCGAGCCGCCGTCGACCACGATGATCTCGTGCGGCGTTTCGGCCAGCTCGTCGCGCACGGACTCGAGCGTGCCGCGCAGGTAGCGCAGCCGGTCGAACGTGCCGATCACCACCGAGACGTCGGGGGCGCTCATGCTCTGCTCGCGTGGACGAGGGCGAACCACTGCGTCGACTCGTCGACCGCGAACGGCGGCCGGACAGCCGGGTTCGTCTCGTAGTCGAAGTGATTCACGAGGTAGCGGAAGCCCGACTCGTCGAGCAGGGTGAGGAGCTCGCCGAGCCGCTGCTCCTCGCGCGGCCAGCCGTGGTACTCGATCGTCATCCGCTCGACGGCGCGCAGCTTCTCCCCGGCCTCGCGCAGCACCGGCAGCTCCTGGCCCTCGATGTTCAGCTTGAGGAAGTGGACGGGCTCGTCGAGGTAGCCGCTGAGGCGCGTGGTGGGGATCTCGATCTCGCTCGCGGCGGCATCGGTCACGTGTCCGCCGTCGGCGCCATCGGCCACGAACCCGGTGCTGCCCTCCTCGGGGCCGAGCGCCTTGGGCACCACCTCGACGTCGCTGAACCCGTTGGCGGCGAGGTTGTGCTCGAGCATCGCCCTGATCTGCGGCTCTGGCTCGAAGGCGGTCACGCGCGCGCCAGGGTGCTGCGCCTTGGTGCGCAGCACGCTCATGCCCACGTAGCTGCCGCCATCGATCACGCGGGGGGCCGGAGCGTCGCTCGCGAAGTCGTAGATGCCCGCGCGGAAGATGTCCTTGTACTCCATGTAGAGCGAGAGGGCGTCGGGGTAGCGGACGCTGAAGCGGCCCACGCGGGTCTCGCCCTCCTGGAAGCGCGGCGTGCGGCGCGCGAGCAGCTTGAGCCGCCACAGCTCACGGTCGCGCAGGCGCTGCCCGGCGGCCGCGAGCGCACGCTCGCCTATTCCGGTCCCGTTCGGCACGGAGGCCGAGTCTACGAGCGCGCCTGGCCCGGCTTAGGGTTGAGGGCGGATCGTCGCCGAGTCCGCGCTCTTGCAGACGAAGGTCGTGCCCGCGGTGCCCTCGCTGCGGCGCCGGACCTTCGCGTAGAAGTGCGCCATCGACACTCCGGCCGTGCCAGAGACCGTGATGTGCCACTTGCCCGACGCGCCGGTCACGAAGACGCCGACGCGGTCGCGGCCGCCGGTCGAGCGGCGCCGGTAGAGCGAGACGTGGCGGCCCTGCCTGCACGCCGCGTTCGACGAGGTGACCCTGCCGCTGAAGCGAAGCTCGTGCGACTTGATGGAGATGTGCGACGGGATCCGTACGGTCCGCGTGGCGTCGGCCGCGCCGAGCATGCAAGCGAGGGCGGCGGCGCTGAGGGCGGCGATCCTGCGCACGGTCATGCCCGGATCCTACGCAAGATCCGCTTCCGCCGGCGCGCCATCAGCCGGGCCCGCGCAGAGGTGGAGACGTCCATGCCGGCGCTGCGAGTCGTGGCTGCTTACCTATGCGCCGATGCTGCTCGAGCACGCGCGCAACGTGAACTCGCAGAACGGCGAGGACGGGATCATCGCCCGCATCTTCGAGGTGATCGGGACCGAGTCGCGCGAGTGCTGCGAGTTCGGCGCCTGGGACGGCATCCACTTCTCGAACACCCGCGCTCTGCTCGATGACGGCTGGGGCGGCGTCCAGATCGAGGCGGACCCCGAGCGCTTCAAGCAGCTCGAGGAGCTCTACCGCGACCGCGACGACGTGTTCACGGTCAATGCACTCGTGGGCACGGGCGGAGGCGGCCTGCGCGCGCTTCTCGAGCAGCACGGCGCGCCCCTCGACCTCGACCTGCTGAGCGTCGACATCGACGGCTACGACTACGACGTGCTCGAGTCGCTCGGCTTGACCCCGCGCGTCGTGTGCGTCGAGGTGAACGCCGGCCACGACCCGGAGAGCCGCGCGGCCGTGCCGTCGCAGATCGCTGCGAACAACGTCGGGCAACCGCTCGGCCGCTTCGTCGAGCTGGCGGGTCGGCTCGGGTACAGGCTCGTCGGCTACTCCGGCAACGCGCTCTTCCTGCGCGACGACGTCGGGCACGAGGACGAGCTGCCCACGGTCGCGCCGGCCGAGGCTTACGACGAGTTCATCCGCAGCCTCGGCTCGGACCAGCGCGCCTGGCTCTACCGCGTGAACCTCGGGCTCGCGCCGCCGCACCACCGGTTCGGGAACAAGCGGCTCTCGAGACGCGCGCTCGGCCTCGACCTCGTGCCTGCTGCGAGCGCGCTCGTGAGCGGTGCCGGCTCGCGGCTTTCGGGCCGCCGAGGTCGCTGACCAGCGTCCGGTCAGGCCGCCCCAACGCGCCTGAAGATCTCCTCGAAGCGGTGGTCGTAGGTGTGCTCGGTCAGCACGCGCCGGTAGCCCGCCTGCGCGACAGCCGCGCGCTCGTCCTCGTGAGCGAGCCAGTAGCCCACCTGGTCGACCAGGTCCTCGGTCGTGTCGTAGACCGCCACCTCCTTGCCGATCTCGAAGTACCGGTCGAGGTGCGGGACGTTCTCGGTGAGTAGGAAGCCGCCGCAGCCGGGCACCTCGAAGTTGCGGCCCTTGATCTGCGGCGGGCGCGGCGGCTCGGTGCGGCGGCGCACCAGGCGGGCGACCCGGTCGCGCAACCCGTTCGCCGGGAGCGATGAGTTCGACGGGTTGAGGTTGATCCGGCTCGAGCTGAACACGCGCACCATCTCGTCTTGGCCGAGCCGCCCCGCCGGCCACCCAGCCCCCCAAGCCTCGACCCCGTAGCCGGCATCCCGCAGCCGCTGCATCAGCTCGGGGCGATTGCCGTGGGGCTGGCCGACGAACGTGACCTCATGCTCGATCGCGTCGCTCACCTTGCTGTACGCATAGCGATTGCAGGCCCACTGGGACAGCAGGACGTTCCCGATGCCGGCTGCGGCGTACTTCGGCATTGCGTCCGGATCCGTGGTCACGGCCAGGTCGAAAGCCGGCGCGAGATGGCGGCTGAAGCTCTCGAACCGCCAGTGGTCGTCGGCGAACCAGTTGACCGTCGGCGCGCCGCCCGAAGCGCGGACAGCCTCGACCGTTTCGGCGTCGATCTGGTCGGTGAAGATGCAGAAGAAAGCGACGTCAGCGCGCGCCTCGGCCGCGGCAGCCACCAGCTCCCGGCGCATCTGCGCCCTGCCGGACACCCGCTCGCGCTCCATGAAGTCGAAGGCCACCACGTCGTGGCCCATCCCCTCCAGCGCGCTGCGGAAGTTGGTCTCCTCGAACGACGGCCCGCGGTCCGGATTGCCGTAGTCGTAGGCCATGGCAACGTAGAAGATCCGCACGCCGGAGGAGTCTATGAGCGGCTTCTATTCTCTCGCCGCCTATGAGCACTGCCCTAGTCACAGGTTCCGCAGGCTTGATCGGCTCGGAGTGCGTGCGCTTCTTCTCGGATGTCGGCTTCGACGTGGTGGGCATCGACAGCAACGCCCGCGAGTACTTCTTCGGCCCGGACGCGGCGACCGACTGGAACAAGCGGCTGCTGGAGAAGCGCTACCCGAGCTACACGCACATCCACGCCGACATCCGCGACACGGAGGCCGTCGGTCATCTGTTCGAGAACTACCGCTTCGACCTGGTGATCCACGCTGCCGCGCAGCCGTCGCACGACTGGGCGGCGCGGGAGCCCGTCACGGACTTCACGATCAACGCAAACGGCACGATGGTCCTCCTCGAGGCCGTGCGCAAGTACACGCCGGACGCGGTCTTCATCTTCACGTCGACGAACAAGGTCTACGGCGACACACCGAACCGCCTGCCGCTGGTGGAGGAGGACACCCGCCTCGAGCTGCCCGGCGATCATCGCTACCACCAGGGGATCGACACCTCGATGACGATCGACCTGTCGACCCACTCGCTGTTCGGGGTCTCGAAGGCGGCCGCCGACCTGCTGGTGCAGGAGTACGGCTACTACTTCGACATGCCGACGGTCTGCTTCCGCGGAGGCTGCCTGACCGGGCCCCAGCACGCG
>JAXDJC010000271.1:0-12873 GCA_034663685.1 Thermoleophilaceae bacterium | reverse complement strand
CGAGCGAGTCGGCCGTCTGCTCGGCGTAGTCGACGATGTCGTCGATCGCGCCGACGAGCGCGTGTACGTCGGTCGACGCGAACGGGCAGTGCACGCCGTTCTCGGCGAGCCGGTGCAGCACGTCATGCGTGATGCGGTCGCCCTCCTGCTCCTGCTTGAGGAGCTCACGGGCGAGGTGGCGCTTCTCGGGGTAGTCGGCGAGCAGCTCGTGGAGGGTCCCCGTCGCGACGCGGGCGTTGGCGGCGGCCTCGTTCAGGAGCCCCATCAGGCGCTCGTCCGGCGCGGAGCGGCGGAACCTCAAGCGGCGCTCGACGAGGTCTGCGGCTCGGCCGCCGAGACCTGCGGTGCCTGGCCTGACCCGGGCGGCTCGGCCTCGTCACCGCCGCCGTCGGGCTGGAAGCGGTAGCCGATCCCGAAGTGCGTGTGGATGTACGTCCAGCGCGGGGAGGCCGCCTCGAGCTTCTGGCGCAGCTTGCGAACGAAGACGTCGACCGATCGGTCGCCGTGGGCCATCGCGTAGCCCCAGACGCGCTGATAGATCTCCTCGCGCTGGAGCACCTGCCCGCGCGCGTCGGCGAGGAGCTGGAGCAGCTCGAACTCGCGCCGGGTGAGGTCCACGTTCTGGCCGCCCACGAACGCCTGGAACTGGTCGGCGCGGATCTCCAGCTCGCCCGCCATCAGCGGACCCGACTCGACCGGCGTGCTGGCGCGCTTGCGGCGGCGGACGACCGCCTCGATGCGCGCGATCACCTCCTCCGGGTGGCAGGGCTTGTTGACCCAGTCGTCGGCGCCCAGCCGCAGGCCGCGCACCCGCTGGGCGACCGTGGACCGGGGCGCGCACACGATCAGCCCGAGCCCGGGCACGCCGTCGCCCACCCGCTCGATGTAGTCCCACGCGCGCGGGCCGAGCACGGACGGGTCGAGCACGACGGCGTTCAGGCGCATCGCCACGAGGTCCGCCGGCGGGACCGGCGCGTCGAGCGTCCGGTAGTGCCAGCCCATCGCCTCGAGCCGCTTGGTCAGCACCTGCACGAAGCCGCTGTCCGAGTCGATGATCGCCAGCCGCACGTTTCCGCTGGGCATTGAGCTCATCTCCACGGCGAGTCTACGGGCAGCGTCCCCGCACGAACGCGCTTTCACAGGTTGTTCACAGGATGGTTACGTGCACGTAACGGGCGTTTCGGCTCGTCCGGGCAATCTGAGTGGCGATGGAGGTGCTCAGCGTCGGCCGGCTGGAGATCCGCCCCGGGGAGTTCGTGGCAGCGGTCGACGGGCGTCCGCTCGACCTGACCGTCCGCGAGCTCCAGCTGCTCACCGCCCTCGCGGCCCGCGCCGACCGGATCGTGAGCCGCAGCGAGCTGTACGCGGCCGTGTGGGACAGGCCGTACCGCAGCGACGAACGCTCCGTGGACGTGTACGTGCGCAAGCTCCGGCTCAAGCTCGAGGCCGCGCTGCCCGGTTGGACGGTGATCCACACCCACTTCGGGTTCGGCTACCGGCTTTCACCAGTTCTTCACACGCGCGCCACCAATCCGTAACACGATTGCGGCGTGCCGCCACGAGCCTGCCTCCGACAGGCAATGAATCCAATCGGAGGTACCCACACATGCGCACAGGACTGATGCGCTTCTCCCTCGCCGCCATGCTCGTGCTGGCCGTCGGGGCGGCCGCGGCATGCGGCAGCAGCAACAAGAACAGCGGCAGTTCGGGCAGCGGCGGCGGGGCGACGGCCAGCATCAACGGGGCCGGCTCCACGTTCGCGGCTCCGATCTACCAGCAGTGGGGCAACGCCCTGAAGAGCCAGAACCTGACCGTGAACTACCAGCCGGTCGGCTCCGGCGCCGGAGTGGCACAGCTCGCGGCGGGCACGGTCGACTTCGGTGCGAGCGACCCGTCACTCACGCCCGACGACCGCAAGACCTTCAAGAAGGGCGAGGCGGCCCAGATCCCGATGGCCTTCGGCGCGATCACGGTGTCCTACAACCTCAGCGGCGTGCAGAAGGGCCTCAAGCTCGACGGCGCGACCATCGCGGACATCTTCCTCGGCAAGATCACGAAGTGGAACGCGCCGGCCATCGCCAAGCTCAACCCGGGCGTCAAGCTCCCGGGCGACGCAATCACCGTGGTCCACCGCTCCGACGAGTCGGGCACCACGAAGGGCTTCACCACCTTCCTCGCGGCCTACAGCCCCGAGTGGAAGTCGAAGGTGGGCGTGGACAAGACCGTCAAGTGGCCGACCGGCACCGGCGCCAAGGGCAACGACGGCGTGGCCGCCGGGGTCAAGCAGCAGAAGGGCGCGATCGGCTACGTCGAGGAGGCCTACGCCCTCCAGAACAACTTCACGACCGCATCCGTGAAGAACAAGGCGGGCCAGTTCGTGGAGCCGACGCTCGCGTCGACCACCGCGGCCGGCGAGGGGATCACCGTGCCGGCCGATCTCGGGATCGGCATCATCGACGCGGCCAACCCGAAGGCCTACCCGATCGCCTCGCAGACGTTCGTCCTCGTCTACAAGGACATGTGCAAGGCGGGTGTGGCCAAGGGCACGGCGTCGGGCGTCAAGCGGTTCGTGGACTACGGCCTGGGCGAGGGACAGAACGTGCTGGGGCAGCTCCAGTACGCCAAGCTCCCCGCCGCGGTGCTCACCAAGGCAAAGGCCGCGGCCGGCACGTTGCAGTGCAACGGCTCGCCGCTCACCGGAGGCTAGGCGCGGGCGGGCATGGAAGCCGGTTCGCTGACTGACCCGAGGGGGAGCCGCTCCGGACTGGGGCGGCTTCCCCTCACTCAGCTCCAGGATCGAGCGCTCAGGTGGGTCCTCAAGGGGCTCGCCGCGCTGATCCTGGCGCTGATCGCGTTCTTCTTCATCCGGCTCTACATCGAGGCGCAGCCGGCGTTCGCCAAGTTCGGCGTCTTCGGCTTCACGTTCACCAACAACTGGGACGTGTCGCGCAACTTCTACGGGGCGCTCCCGCTGCTGGTGGGCACGATCGTGACCGCCGGGCTGGCGCTCGCGATCGGCGTTCCGGTGGCCGTGGGCGCCGCGCTGTTCGTGAGCGAGCTGGCACCGCGGCAGGTGCGCGGGCCGCTCACGATCATGGTCGAGCTGCTGGCGGCCGTGCCGTCGGTGGTCTACGGGCTGTGGGGCGTGTTCGTGCTGATTCCCAAGCTCCAGCCAATCGAGCAGTTCCTCTCCGACAAGCTCGCGTTCCTCCCGTTCGTGGGCGGCCACGTGCCGGGACCCAACTACTTCATCGCCGGGCTCATCCTGGCGATCATGATCGTCCCGATCGTCTCCGCGATCACGCGTGAGGTGATCGCCACCGTGCCGGCCGACCACAAGGAGGCGGCACTGGCGCTCGGGGCCACGCGCTGGGAGATGATCCGCATGGCGGTGCTCCCGTACTCGCGCTCGGGCATCACCGGCGCCGCGATGCTCGGCCTCGGCCGCGCGATCGGCGAGACGATCGCGGTGACGCTCGTGATCGGCAACGCTCCCACGATCGGCAAGCAGATCTTCGACCAGGGCTACACGCTCGCGGCCGTGATCGCGAACGAGTTCGGCGAGGCGGCCAACAACCCCACCCACCGCGCGGCCCTCATCGCGGCCGGCCTCGTGCTCTTCGTGCTGACCCTGGTCGTGAACGGGCTCGCACGCTGGCTGGTGCGCCGCGCCGAGCGCGGCAAGGTGGCCGCACCCGTGGCCGACATTCAGGCGAACGCGGCGGCGGCCGGCGGATGAGCACGCTCGTGGGCATCGCGCCGGGGCGCCGGCGCAAGGACCGGCTCATGCGCGGCGTGCTCGCCGCCACGACGCTCATCGCGCTCGTGCCGCTCGCGCTGATCCTCTACGAGCTGATCAAGCGCGGCATCGGCTCCTGGAGCGCGGACTTCTTCACCACCGACGCGAACGGCAACTTCCTCGGCGACCCGGGCGGGATCAAGAGCGCGATCCTCGGCACGCTCGAGATGGTGGGCCTGGCCACCCTGATCGCCGTGCCCACGGGCATCGGCGTGGCGCTCTACCTCACCGAGTACGGCCGCGCGGGCCGCTTCGGCAGCCTGGTGCGCTACTTCGTGGACGTGATGACGGGCGTACCGTCGATCGTGTTCGGCCTGTTCGTCTACATCACGCTTGTTCTCAGCGGCGCGGGCGGCAGCGGGTTCGCCGGCTGGAAGGGCGCGGTGGCCCTCGCCCTGCTGATGCTGCCCATCGTCACGCGCTCCGCCGAGGTGGTGCTGCTGCTCGTGCCCGACAGCCTGCGCGAGGCCGCGCTTGCCCTGGGCGCGCCGCGCTGGCGCGTGGTGCTGCGGATCGTGCTCCCCACCGCCCTCCCCGGGCTCGTGACCGGCTCGCTGCTGGCCATCGCCCGCGGAGCCGGGGAGACCGCACCCCTGCTCTTTACCGCGGCGATCATCAACGGGACGAGCTTCGACCTGAGCCAGCGGATGAGCTCGCTGCCCGGCCGCATCTTCGCCGACGTCGGCCAGGCTCAGGATCGCCTGGTGGACCGCGCCTGGGGCGCCGCCCTCACGCTCGTGATGATGATCCTCGTCCTCAACCTCCTCGCACGACTCGTCTCCCGAAGGAGCCGCCTCACATGACCCAATCGACAACCCGAAAGGCGAGGCCGATGCCCACCGTGCCCACCGGCGCGCCCGCGGCCAGGATGCCGCGCGAGCGGCCGAAGCCGGACGCCGCCATAGGCCGTCGCGTGATCGTCGACGACCTCGACGCCCACTACGGCCCCCAGCACGCAGTGAGGGGACTGAGCCTGGAGTTCGCACCCAACGAGGTGACCGCGATCATCGGCCCGTCCGGCTGCGGCAAGTCCACGCTGGTCCGCTGCATCAACCGGATGCACGAGGAGGTTCCGGGCGCCCGGGCCACGGGATCCGTGCGCCTCGACGACATCGAGATCTACGACCCGTCGATCGACGTGGTGTCGGTCCGGCGCACCGTCGGCATGGTCTTCCAGAAGCCCAACCCGTTTCCCACGATGTCGGTGTTCGACAACGTGGCGGCGGGCCTCCGCCTCACCGGCGCGCGCGGCGGCAACCTCCGCGAGAAGGTCGAGCGCTCGCTGCGCGGAGCCGGGCTGTGGGACGAGGTGCGCGATCGCCTCGACCAGCCCGGCATCGGGCTCTCGGGCGGCCAGCAGCAGCGGCTCTGCATCGCGCGCACGCTGGCCACCGAGCCCGAGGTGATCCTGATGGACGAGCCGTGCTCCGCGCTCGACCCGATCGCCACCCTCAAGGTGGAGGAGCTGATCGAGGAGCTCAAGCAGCGCTACACGATCGTGATCGTGACCCACAACATGCAGCAGGCCGCGCGCGTGGCCGACCGGACCGCGTTCATGCTCACGGGCGAGCTCGTGGAGATGGACCTGACCGAGAAGATCTTCACCACCCCGGGCGACACCCGCACGGAGGAGTACGTGACCGGGAAGTTCGGCTGATGCCCGAGACGCGCACGCACTTCATCGAGGAGCTCAGGGTGGTGGAGGACCAGGCCCTCGGCGCGTTCGACATGGTGGTCGAGGCGATCGAGCGCACCGGCGAGGCGCTTCAGGAGACCGACATCGAGCTGGCGCAGCTCGTGATCGCCGACGACGACCGCATCGACGGCCGCTACCTCGAGGTGCACCAGAGCGTGCTGTCGCTGCTCGCGCGGCAGGCGCCGGTGGCCACGGACCTGCGGCTGGTGGCCGCGCTGCTCGACGTGATCAAGCACGTGGAGCGGATGGGCGACCAGTGCGTGAATATCTGCAAGCTGCTGCCGCTCGCGGGCCACGAGCCGCCGTCGCATCCGGTGATCCTCGCCAAGCTCGGCGAGATGGCGTCGTGCGCGCGTTCGCAGGTGTCGCAGGCCAAGCTCGCGTTCGCGCGCCGCGACGTGGACCTTGCCGAGGACCTCGTGCGCCAGGACGACGCGATCGACCTGCTCAATCGCGAGTGCTTCAAGCTCGCGCTGGAGATCGGCGACGACCCCGACACCCGCGAGTGGGCGATGCACATGATGCTCGTGGCCCGCTCGCTCGAGCGGATCGGCGACAACGCCGTGGACATCGGCGAGCAGACGGCATTCGTGGTCACCGGGCTGTTCCGTGAGTTCACGGACGCCTCGCACCCCGACGGGGTGCCGCCGCTTCCCGCGCCCTAGCCCCGGCGCCGGCGCTGCTTCTTGCGGAGCTTGTGCGCCGCGTGCTCGCCGCGCTTGACCGCGCGGCGCTGCTCCTTGGACAGGTGCCCGCGCGGCTTGCGCAGCGGGCGCTGCCTGAGGCGTGCGTTCGAGAAGACCGCCACGTACTGCCAGCCGTCCGCCGTGAGGCTCGAGCCGGAGAACCAGATGTCGACCTTGCCCACGCCGGGCACGAAGATCCGGTGCGTGCCGTCCGCGAGCGGCTGGCCCGCGGGGCCGCGGAACACCAGCACGAACGTCTTCTCCCGGAACTTCTCGGGCTGCGTGTACCCGCTGGTCAGATCGTCGATCCTCAGAAGCAGCAGCGGCACGCGGGGCTGACCCGGGTTGCGCGTCTCCACGAT
This sequence comes from Thermoleophilaceae bacterium, assembly GCA_034663685.1. GTDB lineage: Bacteria > Actinomycetota > Thermoleophilia > Solirubrobacterales > Thermoleophilaceae > AC-37. The sequence goes on along the minus strand of JAXDJC010000271.1, from coordinate 6,330 downwards.
GGTGCCCACGAGCGGCGCCCACGTGGAGCGGTTGAGGTGGCTGCGGCGTGCGACCTTCCTGCCGGCGGCGATGGCGACGCTGGGGATGGCGACGGTGGCCGCGGCCGAGGCACCGGCGAGCAGCAGGCTACGGCGAGTGAGTGTGCCCGGGGGGGAGGGTGCAGTCATGGCGATTGCGCCTGGGCCGCAGCGCGCTCCCCTCGACCCTAGGCGCGATGTGTATCGGCGTCAATGATCCGATCCCGTAGTAGGCGCGCATCTATCCCGCAAGGTGGGTCGTACCCCTGGCCCACAAAGCGCCCACAGAGGAGGAGAGCAGTGAAGAGACTGCGCCTGCTGGCGATCCTTGCGGCCATTGCGGCCGGAGCGATCGCGGTCGCGATGAGCTCAGGGTCGAGCCACCGCGAGGCACCCAACACATCGAAGGACCCGACGGCGGATGACACCGACGTATACGCGTTCACCGCGGCTGACGCCCCGGACTCGCTCACCGTCATCGCCAACTGGATCCCCTTCCAGGACCCGGCCGGAGGCCCGAACTTCTACGAGTTCGATCCGAAGGCTCACTACTACATCAACGTGGACAACACGGGCGACGGCGCCTACGACGTCCGCTACCGGTTCCAGTTCACCACGAAGATCCTGAACAAGGAGTCGTTCGCGGCGGCGACCCCCGAGGTCACCTCCCTGAGCGACCCGCAGCTCAACGTGCGCCAGTCGTACGACGTGGTCCGCGAGGACTACAAGAGCGGCAAGCTCACGAAGTCGACCAGGATCGCCAAGGGCGTGCCGGTCGTGCCGAGCAACATCGGCCCGAAGACGATGCCCGACTACGCGTCGCTGTCGGCACAGGGCGTCAAGCCGCTCTCGGGCGGCGGCAAGGTGTTCGCCGGCCAGACCGACGACCCGTTCTTCGTGGACCTGGGTACCACGTTCGACTCGATCAACTTCCGGTCGGGCACGGGCAACCAGGGCGGGGGCAAGGACGACCTCGCGGGCTACAACGTCAACGCGATCGCGCTTCAGATCCCTGAGGCGAAGGTCACGAAGGACAGGAAGCCCGTGGCCGGGGCCGACGCCTCGAACGCCGTGGTCGGCGTCTGGTCGTCGACCGAGCGCCGCGCGCTACAGGTCACGAACTCGAGCTCACAGGGCTCGGGCAAGTGGGTCCAGGTCTCGCGACTCGGCAACCCGCTGGTCAACGAGGTCGTGATCCCGCTGGGTCAGAAGGACAAGTTCAACCGGACCCAGCCCCAGAACGACGCCGCGAACTACGGCAAGTACGTGGTCACACCCGAGCTGGCCAAGCTCATGAACGCCCTGTTCAACCTGGGCGTGAAGGAGACGGGCCGCACGGACATCGTGACCGCGCTGCTCACAGGAGTGCCGAACCTCACCCAGATCGGAAGCAAGCCGGCCGCGGCCGACACGCTCAAGATCAACCTGGGCGTGGCTCCCAACCCGAGCCCCAACCGGTTCGGCGTGCTGGCCGGCGACACCGCCGGGTTCCCGAACGGGCGCCGCCTCGGCGACGACGTGGTGGACATCTCGCTGCGGGTCGTGGGCGGGTTCCTGATTCCCGAGAGTCAGGGCGGCAAGAAGCTGCCGCTCGGCGACGGCGTGGACCAGAACGACCAGGCGTTCCGCACGACGTTCCCCTACTCACCGCTGCCGCGAGCCGGATTCGACTCGCAGATCAAGCGCAACGAGCCGGGGCACGACCCGACACCGGGACAGCCGTAGGCAGAGACAACGGATCGGAGGGGCCCCAGGACGGGGCCCCTCCCTCCGCCCCCCTGGCGCCATGACACTCCGCAGACCACCCATCCTCCCACTGGCCGCAATCGCCGCCAGCTTCGCCCTGGCCCTCGTGGGGTTCGGGCTCCTCTCGCGGTCGAGCGCTCCCGCTCCCGCTCCTTCGCCGGCGAGCGCCGCCGGGTCGATCCCCCGCACCACCGACGCGCGCATCACCGGACTCCAGGCGGCGATCCGGGCCGAGCCCGGGAAGGCCGGCTCATACGCCCTGCTCGCCGACGCCTACCTCCAGAAGGTGCGTGAGAGCGGCGACGCGAGCTTCTACGCGCGCGCCCAGGGCGCACTCGCCGAGGGCCGGCGGCGCGACCCGCGCGAGCCCGGGATCGAGACCGGCCTCGGCACGCTCGCCCTCGCGCGTCACGACTTCGCCGGCGGACTGCGCCAGGGGCTGGCCGCGCTGCGGCTCGCCCCCGACAGCGTGCGACCGCTCGGAGTGATCGTGGACGCACAGGTGGAGCTCGGCCGCTACCCGGCCGCCGAGCGGACGATCCAGCGCATGGTGGACCTCAAGCCCAGCATGGCCTCGTACGCGCGGGTGTCCTACTTCCGCGAGCTGACGGGCGACCTGCCCGGCGCGGTGCAGGCGATGCGGCTGGCGGTGGACGCCGGCGGCGATGCGCCCGAGAACGTGTCCTACCTCCAGGCGCTGCTCGGCGGCCTGGAGCTGCAGCGCGGCCGCCTCGGCCCCGCCCGCGAGGCATACCGCCACGCGCTCGACTCGGTCCCCGCCTACGCGCCGGCCGAGGCCGGCCTGGCCCGGCTGGCCGCCGCGCAGGGCGATCTGGCGGGCGCGATCCGGCGGCTCCGGCCACTCGTGGCGCGCCTGCCGCTGCCCGAGTACGCCATCCAGCTCGGCGAGACGGAGCTTGCGGCCGGCCGCCGCGCCGACGGCCGCCGCGACCTCGCCGTGGTGGACGTGGAGCGGCGGCTGCTCCAGTCGGCCGGCGTGAACGTGGACACCGAGATCGCGACCTTCGAGGCCGACCACGGGTCGCCGGCCCGGGCGGTCCAGCTCGCGCGCCGGGCGTACGCGAGCGCCCCCAGCGTGCGCTCCGCCGACGCCCTCGGCTGGGCGCTCACCTCGGCCGGGCACCCGCAGGAGGGCCTCGCCTACGCCCGCCGCGCGCTGCGGCTCGGCTCACGCGACGGCCTCCTGCTCTTCCACGCGGGCATGAGCGCCCGCGCGGCGGGACGGGGAGCCGAGGCCCGCGGGTATCTCACGCGCGCGCTCGCCGGCGGCCTGCGCTTCTCGCCCTTCCACGCGCCGCAGGCCCAGCGCGCGCTCGGGGGGGATCCCCCGCAGGCCCGGCGCGCGCTCGGGGGGACCGGATGAGGCGGCTCGTCCTGCTGGCGGCCCTGGCCCTGCTCGCCCTTCCGGCAGCGGCCTCCGCGCACCCGCTCGGCAACTTCACCGTGAACCGGCTCGACCGCGTTCGGATCTCGAGCGACCAGGTGCGCGTGCACTACGTGCTCGACCAGGCCGAGGTGCCGACCTTCCAGGAGCGCGGCTCCTCCGATGCCGAGGTGCTCGCGCGCAAGCGCGCCGAGGTGGAGCGCGGCGTGCGGCTCACGGTCGGCGGCGCGGCGGTGCCGCTCCGGCTCGCCCCGGGCGGGCGGATCACCCACCCCCGGGGACAGGGCGGCCTGCCGCTCACGCGCGTGGAGCTCGACCTCACGGCCGCGGTCCACGACCCGCGCGACGTGCGGCTCGCCGACACGAGCTTCGCCGACCGCGTGGGCTGGCGGGCGATCGTGGTGGAGCCGGGATCCGGCACCGCGGTGCGCTCGAGCGTGCCGTCGGGCGACCCCACGCAGGGACTGCGCCGCTACCCGGCCGACCTGCTCCAGAGCCCGCCCGACCTCCGGGCAGCGAGCTTCGGCGTGAAGCCCGGCGACGGCACCGTGACCGCGCCGCGCGCCGCCGGCGGGCGCTACGAGACCACCCGCAACCAGGCGGGCGACGGCTTCGCCGGGCTGTTCGCCGACGCCGCGGCTGGCAAGGGAGTGCTGCTCCTGCTCCTGCTCGCGTCGTTCGGCTGGGGCGCGCTGCACGCGGTGTCGCCGGGGCACGGCAAGGCGATGGTGGCCGCCTACCTGATCGGCACCCGCGGGACCGCCAAGCATGCGATCGCCCTCGGCGGGATCGTCACGGTCACGCACACGATCGGGGTGTTCGCGATCGGGCTGGCCACCCTCGCCCTGTCGCAGTACTTCCTGCCCGAGGACCTCTACCCGTGGCTCACGCTCGTGTCCGGGTTGCTCGTGGTGGCCGTGGGCGCCGGCGTGCTGCGCTCGCGGATCCGCAGCGCGCGCGGCGCGCGGGCGCACGCGCACGACCACCACCAAGAGCACGCGCACGGTCATTCCCACTCCCACGGCCGCGGGCCCGGCCGGCACAGCCACCTCCCGCCCGACGGCCTGAGCCGGCGCGGCCTGGTCGGCATGGGCGCCTCCGCGGGCCTGATCCCGTGCCCGTCCGCGCTCGTGGTCCTGCTCGCCGCGATCGCCCAGCACCAGGTGGGCCTCGGCATCCTGCTGATCGCGGTCTTCAGCGTGGGCCTGGCGATGACGCTCACCGCGATCGGGATCGCCGTGGTCTACGCGCAGCGCCTCACCACCCGCGCGCGCGTGCCCGCGCGGGTCGCCACCGTGCTTCCGGCCCTGTCCGCCGTCGTGATCGTCGGCGTGGGCTGCGTGCTCACCGCCAGGGCCATCCCCATCGTCCTATGAGCTTCGACTTCCTCTTCCAGCCGATCGAGGCGCTGGACGCGTGGATCCAGTCGCTGTTCGCCGGCGCCTCGATCTGGGTGGCGCTGCTGGTGGCGCTGGTGCTCGGGCTGCGGCATGCGACCGATCCCGACCACATGGTGGCCGTGACCTCGCTCGTGGCCGCGGACGACCGCGGGCCGCGCGACGCCGTGCGCCTCGGCGGCTGGTGGGGCCTCGGCCACTCGGTGACGCTGATGCTCGTGGGGCTGCCGATCATTCTCTTCAAGTCGGCGCTGCCCACCGGGCTCGAATCCGCGGCCGAGAAGGCCGTGGGAATCGTGATCCTCGTGCTGGCCGCGCGCGTGATCTGGAAGTGGATGCGAGGCGGGTACCGCGTGGAGCGCCACCGCCACCCCGAGCGGGGGCACCGCCACGTTCACACGCACGAGCACCATGGCCACCGGCAGGTGCGCTCGCCCAGGCAGGCTCTGGCGATCGGGGTGCTGCACGGGCTGGCGGGATCGGGCGCGGTGGCGCTCCTCCTGATCGCCGCGCTGCCCACCCAGCTCGAGGCCGCGGCAGCGCTCGCTGTTTTCGCGCCAATGTCCGCGCTCTCGATGGCGCTCTGCTCCGGCGCCTTCGCGTGGATCCTCACGCGGCCGCTCGTGGAGCCGATCTACCGCACGGTCCTGATCCCCGGGTTCGGCGCCTTCGGGCTCATGTTCGGGCTCTGGTACGCGGGCCTCGCGTAGCGCCGGCGGCGGCTCGTCAGACCTGGTTTCGGAGTAGGCCGGTCGCTGCAGCCAGGTCGATACTTACCCGATGGAGTCAAGCGACCAGGATGCGGCGCGCTCGGCCTCGGCGCAAACGCCACGGTGGGGTCGCCTCTGGCTCGGGCGCACGCACCGGGTGCAGTTCTGGGTGCTGGCGATCGCGATCGTGGTACTGGCCGCGGTCCTCGGCACGTCGATCATGGCGCTGGGCCGGCAGGCGGACACTCGACGGCAGCACCAGCTGCTCGCCGCCGACTTCAACGTCCAGGTGCAGCGCACCAGCCGGATCGAGTGGGAGGCCAGCGCGGAGGGCAAGGTCACCCCGGCGCTCAGGGCGGAGTTCGAGCGGGTGGGCGGCAAGGCCGACAAGCTGATGTTGGCGTTCGCGGAGGCCGACAGCTCGAGCGACGGCCGCCTCCGCACGCTGAACCATCGCTACCGCGCGGCCACCTCGAAGGTGCTCGCCCTCATCGGCGCCGGGCGCCGCGCGGAGAGCCGGCGGGTCGACGCGAACCAGGTCCATCGGATCTTCCGTGACCTGCAGCATCGCATCGCACTGAGCGAGACCGCCGAGCGCCAGGAGGCCGAAGCCGCCCTGCACAAGTCGGAGGTCGGCATCGTGGCCAGCCTCCTGGGGGCCGCCCTGGTGCTGATCGCGATGCTCTGGCGGCTCGCCACTCTGCGCGACAGGGCCACCCGGAGGACGCATCACGATCTCAAGACCCAGGCCCAGCACGACGTCCTGACCGGCCTGCCGAACCGCCGCAAGCTCCTGGCCGACCTCGACGAAGCGCTCGACCGCGCCGCCGCGGGCGCGCACTGCGTGCTGATCCTCAGCGACCTCGACGGCTTCAAGTCCTACAACGACACCTTCGGCCACCTGGAGGGCGACCTGCTCCTACGCCGGCTCGGAAGCCAGCTCGCCCGCGCTGTCGCTCCGCACGGAACCGCCTACCGGCTCGGGGGCGACGAGTTCTGCGCGCTGCTGAACGTGGACGCGGCCGAGCTCGAGCCCATCCTCGAGGCCTGCCGG
>JAXDJC010000301.1:0-2734 GCA_034663685.1 Thermoleophilaceae bacterium | reverse complement strand
CGCGTGGTCCACCCCGGCGGACATCCGCGCCAGCACGGCTTTGCGGTTTTCGGACACAACTGGGACGACATGCCCTGGAAATGGGCCTGGAACAACCAGTCAAAGGATTGGATGCAGACCATGGGAGACAACCAGCACTCGCAGAAGACGGGCAGCGTCAATGGCATCGGCCCCACCCGGCACGTCAATCTGAGGACCTGTGCGGGCGGCGCGTTCTCGCAACCGGGCGACTATCTGTTCCGGACGCAGGAGGCCTTTCAATTCCAGGGCGGGCTGTGGGGTCTCTTCCGCGTGACACCGGGTGCCGGAACGTGCACTGTCGACGCCGTCAGGTGACGAACTGAAAACTTACAAAGGAGCAGACTCATGGCAAAAATTCCTGCAAACCGGCCCTCGGGCGGTGTGACAGTTACCTGGGACGAGGGAACGCTGGCCCTCGGTGACATCCTGGATCCCGGCGGCAACGACTTCGGTTCCGGCACGCAACAGGTACATGTGGAGATGGACCAGGTGGGCGACCTTGCCATCCTGGAACGGCACACATCGTCACGCGGCAACCAGGTGAATTTTAACAATGGTGAACGCGGCGACTACTTCATCCAGACGGACCGGTCCCGCGACAAGCTGGTCCTCACATTTACGCCTCCGGTCGATGCAGCCGTCGTGCAGATCGCGGCCATGGGCATCTTCGCCCCTGTAAGGTATCGCGCTTTCGTCCAGGCACGCTTTATTGGCGGTGCGTTGTCGCAAGAAAAATCAATCACGGGGACCACCGTCGCGGCAAATGGCGGGGCAGCGTTCCTCGGCCTGCAGCGAAGCGCCGCGGAAGCTCCTATAGAGTCGCTTGTCTTTCGCGTCGAGCCCCAACAGACCGCAGACGTCATCCGCCGCTTCGCGGTCAATCAGGTAACAGCACTGGCCGCTAGCGCGGTCATTGCGAAACGAGCGGGCGAGTAAAACCATGCGAAGGAGCATACTTACCCTTCTTCCGGCATTCTGCCTGTTTGCGCAACAGCAGCCGCCCACGCAACGCGCTGAAATGGATGGAGTCGCTGCCGATCTCTCCGTCCGTGATATCGACGGAGCCCCCGGCACTGCGCAAGTGACCATTCGCGTCACGGATGCCGCCAGCGGCACTCCCCTCGATGGACCCGCACCGCGCGTGTGGTTCAGCAAGCGGCGTAACGAAGCGGTTGCGATAGAGACCCCGTGCCTGGATAAGATCCGCTCCTTCGCCGGAGGGCAGTTGTCGGCTCGCGCCGACGCCGACCTGGACGGCTACCTCGTTGTCACGATGAATCAGGACAGTACCGTCACCTTCCTGAACCCGGCGGTGGCCTCGCTTTCGCAGTTGGAAAGCATTGTCGAACTGAAGGGTGTCGGGCAGGACATGGTTTACGCGCCCGCAGTTGGCCGCATCTTCATCAGTGTGGCCGCAACCGCCAGCCTTGCTGTGATTGACATCGCCACCCGCAAGCTGGTGGCTGACGTCGCTCTGCCGAAAAGCTCCACCCGCCTGGCCCTCTCGCCCGGGGGAACGTCTGTCTGGGCGTCCATGGAAGGTGACGCGGGGCTTGCCGTAATCAATGTATCTTCGCTGCGAATCGAAGCCACGCTCGCGGTGGGATTAGGCCCCCACGCCTTTGCTTTCTCAAGCGACGCACGCCAGGTGCTGGTCACCAGCGCGAAGTCGGACACGGCGGATCTGTTCGATGCTGTGGGCCACCAGCGCATCGCCTCGGTCCATGCCGGAGCTACTCCCGTTGCAGCAGTGTTCGCTCCGGCGGCACGCATGTTCTACATAGCTAACTTAAATGGCAAGGAAGTAGTGGGTCTGGACCCGGAATCCGGAAAGCTGACGGCGAGGGTTCCCGTCGCACCCGGAGTGGTTGCCCTCGCCGTCGATCCTGAAGGCCGCTATATCGCAGCCGTGAACCAAACGCAAAATACGCTGACGATGATCGATACCGCAACCAACGGCATCATCGGAACCACAAATGCCGGGACGGAACCGGACCAGATCGCGTCTACAGCCCGATACGCCTATATCCGCAGCCTCGATTCCGATCAATTCACTTTGCTCGACTGGAAAGATCTTCGGGCCGGAAACGCGCAGCCGCTGCGTATACAGGCCGGACGCCACAAGCCCGTCGAAGCTCCTGAAGCTGTTGGTGCCGCGCCGGTTCTGGCCCCGGCGCCTGAAGGCAACACCATGATCATCGCCAACGCGCCCGATGGCATTCTGTACTTCTACGAAGAAGGCATGATGGCGCCAAAAGGAACTATCTCAAATTACAAGCGTAAAGCGCGTGGCATCCTTGTCATCAATCAGGGCCTCCACAGGACAGGCACCGGCGTTTACGAAGGTACGGTGCGAGTGCCATCCGAAGGCCGATACGATGTTCCGCTGTTGATCGAAGAACCGCGCTTCCACCACTGCTTCAGCACTTCATTTGCTTCCGGCGCGGCACCGCCCAGGCAGGATTTCCGCATGCTTACGGTCGAGCCGCTTTTTTCGGACAGAAAGTTTACTGCCGGGCAAAATACGCTGCTGCGGTTCCGCTTGAAGGACGCCGCTGGCCAGCCTGTCACCGGCCTTCGTCAGCTTCAGCTCCTCGCCTTTCAGCCCCCGGGCGTCTGGCAAAGCCACCAGTGGCTGCAGGAAGCGGCGGAGGGCGTGTACGAAGCGGCGCAGGTGTTTCCGGTAAGCGCGAACGTGCTGCTGAGTGTGAAT
>JAXDJC010000246.1:0-17210 GCA_034663685.1 Thermoleophilaceae bacterium | reverse complement strand
CGGCTCGCTACCCGAACCTGCTTGTCAACGGCTCGGCCGGCATCGCCGTCGGCATGGCCACCAACATCCCGCCGCACAACCTGCGCGAGACGATCGACGCCACGATCGCCTACATCGACGATCCGGACATCGACACTGCCGGGCTGATGAAGCACGTCAAGGGGCCGGACTTCCCGACCGGCGGGATCATCGTGGGCCGCGCCGGGATCAAGGAGGCGTACGAGACCGGCCGCGGGCGGATCGTGGTGCGCGCGCGCGCTCACATCGAGCCGCTGCGCCAGGGCAAGGAGGCGATCATCGTCACCGAGCTCCCCTACCAGGTGTCCAAGGGCGACGGGCGCAACGACGGCAGCGGGCTGATCAAGAAGATCGCCGAGGTGGTCAACGACAAGAAGGTGCCGGAGGTCGCGGACCTGCGCGACGAGTCGGACCAGTCGGGCGTCCGCCTCGTGATCGAGCTCAAGCGCGACGTGATCCCCAAGGTCGCGCTCAACAAGCTCTACAAGCACACGGCGATGCAGACCACGTTCGGCGCGAACATGGTCGCGCTGGTCGACGGGGTGCCGCGCACGCTCGGGCTCCAGCAGATGATCCACAACTACGTGGACCACCAGCGCGAGGTGGTCGTGCGTCGCACCAAGTACGAGCTGCGCAGGGCGGAGGCGCGCGCGCACATCCTCGAGGGGCTGCTGATCGCGCTGCGCAACATCGACGCGGTCATCGAGCTGATCCGCGGCTCCCGCGATCCCGACGCCGCGCGCGACGGGCTGATCGAGCAGTTCGAGCTCTCGCGCGAGCAGGCGCAGGCCATCCTCGACCTCCGCCTCCAGCGCCTCACCGCGCTCGAGGCCGGCAAGATCGAGCAGGAGCACGCCGACCTGATGGAGCGCATCCGCGAGCTGCGCGAGATCCTCGGCGACGAGGACCGCGTGTTCGGGCTGATCAAGGAGGAGCTGCTCGAGATCCGCGAGCGCTACGGCGACGAGCGCCGCACCGAGATCACGCACTCCGAGGACGAGGTCGGCATCGAGGACCTGATCGCCGACCAGCAGATGGTCATCTCGATCACCAAGTCCGGCTACATCAAGTCGCTGCCGCTCGCCACCTACCGCTCGCAGAAGCGCGGGGGCATCGGCGTGATCGGGATGGACATGAAGGACGACGACTACATCGAGCACCTCTTCGTCTGCTCGACGCACGACTACCTCCTGTTCTTCACCAACCGCGGCAAGGTCTACCGGCAGAAGGTCTACGAGCTGCCGGAGGCCTCGCGCACGGCCAAGGGGCGCGCGCTCGTCAACGTGCTGCCGCTGCGCGAGGGCGAGTTCGTGCGCGCGGTGCTCTCCACGCGCGACTTCAAGGAGGAGAAGTTCGTCGTCTTCGCCACCAAGAAGGGGCAGATCAAGAAGACCGAGTTCCTCGCCTACAACACGCCGATCAAGGCGGACGGGATCATCGCGATCAACATCCGCGACGACGACGAGCTGGTGGCCGTGCGGCTGACCAGCGGGAACGACGACATCATCATGGTCTCGCGCTCGGGCCAGGCCGCCCGCTTCACCGAGGACGAGGCGCGGCCGATGGGCCGCGACACCGCCGGCGTGCGCGGCATGAACGTCGCGCAGAAGGGCAACTGCGTGCTGGCGATGGACGTCGCGCGCGAGGACACCGAGCTGCTGGTGGTCACCGAGAACGGCTACGGCAAGCGCACGGCGATCTCGGACTACCCGATCAAGCACCGCGGCGGGATGGGCGTGCAGACCATCAAGCTCACCGAGAAGAAGGGCGGGCTCGCGGGCGCGCTGATCGTGAAGGAGCACCACGAGCTCGTGTTCATCTCGCAGAACGGGATGGTGCAGCGCACGTCGGTCAAGGGCATCTCGAGCTACGGCCGCGCGTCCCAGGGCGTCAAGCTGATGAACCTGCGCGAGGACGACCTCGTGAGCGCGGTGGCGCTGGTGATGGAGACCGCCGCCGACACGGCCGCGGGGGTGGCGGCCGACGAGCTGCCGGAGGGTGAGGCCGAGGATCCCGCAGCCGACCGCGGTGACGGCGGCGCGGATGGCGTGGACGGCGGCGCCGAGGAAGGCCCCTCAGATGGCACCGCCGCCGCAGCCGAACCGCCCGTCGCGGAGGTCGACCCGGCCTCCCAGAACGGCTCGCCCGACGACGGCTGATCCGCCCCCCGGACCGTCCGCTTTGCGGACCGGCGGATGTGCTTATATGGACGAACCAGAGGAAGGAGGTGGTCCTAACTTGAGTGACAGTCTGAACGGGACCCTGGAGGTGCCCGGCCGCTAGGCCGGACGCTGGACCCGCCTAGGGAGTCCACCCCGGGCACCGTCGAAGACGGAGGTCGGATTTGGTCCCCCCGGCCGGCGCAAGAGCAAGGGCCACCGCGCGAAGGAGCGCAAGCCGATTCAGCGCACCGGTGCGAGCGAACGCGCTTCAGTGCCGCTTTCGATTCATTCAGCAGTGTTTGCGAGGGGCGTCCCAAGCGGGGCGCCCCTCGTGCGTCCGGGCGGTGTGCGCCGCTACGCCGCGGCGGGCAGGTACTGCTGCCAGGTGTCCGGCACGCGCGTGACCGCCACGTGCACGAAGATCGTCGGGCTCGGCGGCGACGGCTTGCGCTTGGGGTGCATGCCCACGCTCTTCGGAAGGTGGTCGCCCTTGCGCCTGTTGCACGGCGCGCAGCAGGTCACGATGTTGTCCCAGCCCGACGTGCCGCCCTTGGACCGCGGGATCACGTGATCCACGGTGAGCGTGCCGTGGCCCGTGCCGCAGTACTGGCAGCGCCAGCCGTCGCGGGCGAAGATCGCGCGGCGGGTGATCTTGCGCGAGTGGGCATCGCGCGGCACCCGCACGTAGGTCACGAGCCTGATGACCGCCGGCCGGGCGACGGTGAGGCTCTCGGCGTGCAGGTCGCGATCGGAGCGCTCGAGCACCTCGGCGCGCTGCTTGAGCACGAGCACCACCGCGCGGCGCACGGTGCAGACGTTGATCGGCTCATACGACGCGTTCAGCACGAGCACGCGGCTGCTCGTCCCGCGCTGCCCCTGCCGCTCCCGGGGCAGCGCGCCGGGCCGGTCTGGCCGGGCGTCGACCTCACTGACTGGGGCGGTGGCGGTGGCCACTTGGCGCCCAGTCTAACGAGGCGGCGGGTCGGCCCATGCCGCCTCAGAGCACGGGATAGCTGCCCAGAACGCGGAGCGTCTCGACGCGTTGGCGAAGCGCGCCAAGGGCCTCGCCGACGGCCGCGTCGCCGATCCCACCGTCGAGATCGGCGAAGAACATGTAGTGCCCGAGTGCGAAGCGCCGCGGCCGCGACTCGATCTTCGTGAGGTTCACGCCGCGGTCGGCGAGCTCGGCGAGAACCCCCACGAGAGCACCCGGCGACTCGTCGTTGAACCCCCAGAAGACGATCGACGTCTTCAACTTGGGCTGGGGCGAGGGGTCTGACCCCTTGCGGTCGTGCAGGGGGTCAGACCCCTCGGGTGTCAGCCATACGAAGCGGGTCAGGTTGTCCGGGCGGTCCTCCACTCCCTCCGCCAACACCTCGCAGCCGTAGAGCTCGGCCGCCAGCCGGGGCGCAAGCGCCGCCCACGGCTCGGCGGCCTCCGCCACCGTGCGCACGGCGTCCGCGGTCGAGGGCGCCGAGCCGGGCTCGGCGTGCGCCAGCGGCCCGCGCAGGAACTCGGCGCACTGCGCGATCGCCTGCGGGTGCGAGATCACGCGGGTCAGCTCGTCCATGCTCACGCCGGCGCGCGCGATCAGGCAGTGGCTCACCGGCCGCACGACCTCCGCCGCGATCCGCACCCGGGCGGCCTCCCCGGCGAGCGCGTCGAGCGTGGCGGTGACCGACCCCTCGAGCGAGTTCTCGATCGGCGCCACGGCGGCGTCCACCTCGCCCGACTGCACCGCCATCACGGTCTCGTAGACCGTGGTGTAGGGAACCTCCTCCAGCTTGGTCCCCGCCGGGGCCGAGTGCCGCAGCGCCTCCTCGGTGAACGTCCCGGCCGGGCCGAGGAACGCGACCCGCATCCGGCTCAGGCCGCGCGCAGCGGCGAGGCCAGCGCTGTCTCCACGGCCTGCTGCTCCTCGGGCGAGAGGGCCACCTCGCCCTCGCCGCCCTGTACCTGCTTGACGTACATACGCGCCTGGTCGCGGTGCACGATCGACGAGAGCACCAACCCGTTGCGGTGGCTGTCGAGCAGGGCCATCGAGCTCGACTGGTGCCCGGAGAGCTCGTTGTAGGCGTCGTAGCGGACGAGCGCGTGGTAGGCGATGCAGCCGTCCACGCGCTGCTCGGCGCCGGCCATCCGCGAGTCGAGGTGCTGCATCGACTCCTCGACCCAGTCGCGCATCTCGGTGAACGCGTGCTCGAGGCGCTCGGCGTGCGTGACGAGGTCGCGCGAGCCGTACTCCCCGAGCACGGCGGACTGCGCCTGACGCAGGCGCCGGAGCTTGAACGCGAGCACCACGGCCAGCATGAGCGCGATCAGCGCCACGCCGCCCGCGGCCAGCGCCACGATCCCCGGTGTGGTCGTGAGGTTGTCCATCGCGGCTGAGGCTACCGCCGCCCTAGCGCGTGAAGATCGCCGGGAAGCTCTGCTTGTTGTTGTCGACCTTCTTCTCGCCCGGCACCGGCTTGACCTCGACCCTGATCGTGACCGGCTGGCCGATGGGCGGCGTGGCCGCGAGCGGGATGCTCACGGTCTTCTGCTCGCCCGGCTTGATCGACGGGACCGTCTGCTCGCGAACCAGCGGCTTGCCGGAACCCGAGATGGTGAGCGACACCGTGACGTTGCGCTCCTCGTTCACGCCGCCGTTGCTGAACGCCACGTCGAACGACAGCCGCGGGGAAACCACGATGGAGGTGGCGCCGGCCGAGCTGAGCAGCCTGCCGCTCGGCTTGGCGGTGACGCTCACGAGCGCGGTGCCGTGCAGGCCGGGCGCGATCGGCCCCGTGCCGGTGCCCCCGCTGCGGATCGCATTGATCCGCTGGGCCACCACCGTGGGCCGCACCCACTGGAGGTCGGGCAGGAAGCGGCTGCGCGGGATCGTGAGGTCGCCGAGCTTCTCCTTCTTGACCGCGCGCGTGAGGCGCGGCACGAAGCGCTCGTCGTAGATCACGTCGCCCGCGAGGAAGTCGCGCATGGTCACCGCGATCCGCGCGATGGCCTCGTCGCGGCCCTGGTCGCCGAGCGCCGCCGGCAGCTCGCGAGCGATCCGGCCGATCCCGTCGCGGCGGAATTCGAGCGACTCGACGAAGTAGCGCTGGGCGTCGTCGACCTCGCCCGGATGGTCGGTGCCGCGAGCGCGGTCCACCAGCTGAGCGGCGTCGCTCTGGAAGGTGTTCACGTCGCTCTGGAGCTGGAGCGGCGTGCGCTTGCCCGGCTTGGTGAGGATGCCGAACAGGGAGGTGCTCGTCTGGTCGGACTCCTGATCCAGCGCCCCGACGTCGCGCACGTAGCTGCGGAAGGCGTCCTTGCGCGCGCTGTCGCGGCAGCCCTTGATCACCACGAACAGCAGGATGAGGACCAGCAGCGCGGCGCCGCCCGCGATCGCGCGCCGGACCACCAGCGTTTGGCGATCGGTGCCGGGCCCGCGCGGCGGTGCTCGCCGTGTCGTGGTCCTGCTGGGACGGTCGTCTCGGTCGTCGAAGAAGGACAAATGAACGCTCCAGCCCGCCGTAGGTGCCAGGCTATTGGTCCAGTATTACGGGCGCTCCGGCCGCACGGCGGGCGGTGGCGCCCATCCGGCAGGTAGCCGCCCCGCCGCCCCGAACACGAAAGCCGCAGTGGAACGTCCCGTGACGACAGACGAGCTGGGCCCGCAGGAGGACCGCACCGCCAGGCTCGGCGGTCGTTTCTCCGCGCATGAGGACGCCACGGCGCCGCTCGCCGGCGAGCGCGTGAACGGCCCCGGCGGCCGCCTGGTGCTCGGGCGCTACCGGCTCGAGCGCAAGCTCGGCGCGGGTGGCTTCGGGGTGGTCTGGCTCGCTTTCGACGAGAAGCTCGAGCGCGAGGTGGCGGTCAAGATCATCCAGGCCGACGGCGACGACCCGGTGACCGTGCGCGCCGCGCGCGAGGCGCGCGTGGCCGCGCGGCTGAACCACCCGGGCATCGTGTCGCTCTACGAGCTCGGCGAGGACGACGACGCGGTCTACCTCGTGTCCGAGCTCGTGCCCGGGCGGACGGTGGCGGACCTGACCCGCGCGGGCGCGCTCTCCGATCGCGACGTGGCCCGCATCGGCGTGGCCCTGTGCGACGCCCTCGCCCACGCGCACGACCGCAAGGTGGTGCACCGAGACGTGAAGCCCCAGAACGTGATCGTGGTGGCGCAGCCGGCGGCGGGCGCCGGGTTCGCGAAGCTCGCCGACTTCGGCGTGGCGCAGCTCACGATCGGCGATCCGCTCACGCGCACGGGCGACGTGGTGGGCACGCTCGCGTACATGGCGCCCGAGCAGGCCGAGGGCCGCCGCGTGACCGAGGCCGCCGACGTCTACTCGCTCGCGCTGACCCTGTACGAGTCCTGGACCGGCGTGAACCCCGTGCGCGGTCCCACGCCCGCCGCCACCGCCCGCCGCCTCGGACAGCGCCTACCGCTGCTGAGCGCGTACCGGCCCGACCTCCCGCGCGACATGTGCGCGTGGGTGGACGCCGCGCTCGACCCGATGGCCGAACGCCGCCCCGACCTCGGCTCGCTGCGCGCCGCCCTGCACCACGAGGCGGACCAGCTGGCCGACAAGGGCGGCCTCGTGGACACCGACACGGCCGAGCGCATGGGCATCCCGCACTCCGAGCCCACCGGCGCGCGCACCGACATCCTCGCGCTGCCGAGCGGCCGCTCGCAGGACCTCGTCACGCGCTCGATCGCCGGGCTCGCCGCCGCGGCCCTGGTGCTGGCCGCACTCGAGTCGCTCGGGCCGCGCCCCACCTTCAGCGAGGCCGCCGCCGTGACGGCGACCGCGGTGGCGGTGGCGCTGCTGCCGCGGCTCGGCTGGCTGGCGGCGGCGATCGGCGTGGTGGGCTGGCTCGGCACCGAGCTGCTCGACGGCACCGCGCTCGTGGTGGGCCTCGCCCTGCTCGTGGTGCCCCCGCTGCTGCTGCGCGGCGGACGGCTGTGGTCGATGCCGGCCGGCGCACCGCTTCTCGGCCTGATCGGGATCGGCCCCGCCTTCGTGGGCGCGGCCGGCCTCGCGTCGACGGCCTGGCGCCGCGCCGGCCTCGGCGCCGCCGGCTTCATCTGGCTGTCCACGGCCGAGCTGCTGAGCGGCCGCCGGCTGCTCTACGGCGTGCCGGGCGACGCGGAGACCCGCGGCCACTGGGCGGGCTCGCTGTCGGGCGCCCTCACGCACGCGATCGGGCCGGTCCTGCTGTCGGCCGCGGCGCTGACGGTGGTCGCCTGGGCGGCGTTCGCCGCCGTGCTGCCGCTCGTGGTGCGCGGCCGCTCCCTCCCGCTCGACGTGCTGGCCGGCCTCGTGTGGGCGGCCGGGCTGGTGGCGACTCACCGCGCAATCGCCCAGCTGATGTCCGGCGCGGGCGCGCCGGACGACGCCCGCGGCGCCACGGCGGGCGCCGCGATCGGGGCGTTCGTGGCCGTCGCGGCCATCTGGTCCGGGCTGCGTCCGCGCCTCGGGAGCCAGGAGCCTCTCCCGTAGGATGGCTCGCCCGTGAGTGTCCTTAGAAGCCTCGAGGCGAAGCTGGAGGGCCTGGTCGGAGGCGCGTTCAGCCGCGCGTTCCGCTCCAAGGTCGAGCCGGTCGAGCTGGCGCGCAAGCTGGCGAAGGAGATGCAGGACAACCAGACGCGCTCGATCTCGCACACCTACGTGCCCAACCACTACACGGTGTGGCTCTCGCCGGAGGACCGCGGGCACTTCGAGGGCTACGAGGACGGGTTGAAGAAGGAGCTCTCCGACTACCTGCTCGAGCACGCGCGCACCGAGGGCCTTGCGCTCGTCACGCGCCCGACGATCGAGTTCGAGACGGACGAGCGGCTCAGCCTGGGCGAGTTCGGCATCCAGGCGCAGCTCGTGCAGCCGCCGGACGAGGAGGTTCCCGACTGGCCCGAGGAGGCGCCGTCGGCGGGCGACTTCGGCCACACGATGGTCTACTCGCCCGACCGCTCCGCGCGCAAGCTCGAGGCCCCGCAGCGCCCGGGCGCCCGGGCGCTGCTGGTGGGCGAGGACAAGCGCACCGTGCTCTCGGGGAGCCGGATGCTGGTCGGCCGCTCGCGCGACTGCGACATCACGGTGGACGACCCGAACGTCTCGCGCCGCCACGCCGAGCTGCGCAACGAGGACGGCCGCTGGGTCGTGACCGACCTCGGTTCCACGAACGGCGTGAAGGTGAACGGCCGCCGCGTGGAGAACGCCAGTCTCGAGCCGGGCGACGAGCTCGTGTTCGGCCTCGCTCGCCTCCGCTTCGAGCTCGAATAGCCATGACCGGAGCCCCTCGTTGACAGATCCCATCGCCGTGCTGCTCAAGTTCGGGTTCCTGGCCGTGCTCTACCTCTTCCTGCTCTGGACCGTGCGCAGCGCGCTGAAGGACATGGCCGGCACCGGGCGGATGCCCGACGAGGCCGAGGAGGGGTCCGGCGGCGACGCCCGCAAGCGCGGAGCGGCGATGGACCTGCGCAGCGGCGTGCGGCCGCGGCTGGAGGTGGTGGCCGCGCTCGGCTACGAGCCGGGGACGGCCTTCGAGATCGACGAGAGCGCCACCGTGGGCCGCTCGCCCACGGCCGACGTGCGGATCGACGATCCTTACGCCTCCTCCGCGCACGCCCGGATCTTCCCGCGCGGCCAGTTCATGTACATCGAGGACATGGGATCGACCAACGGCACGTACCTGAACGGGCGCCAGCTGCGCAAGCCCGAGCAGCTCCGTGTGGCCGACACGATCCGGATCGGCGACACCGAGTACAGGTACCAGGAGTAGGGGAGCCATGGCACTTCGCATAGTCGAGAAGGCGACCCTCAGCGACGTGGGCCGCGCACGCCAGAGCAACGAGGACTCGTTCTTCGAGCGCTCGCCGCTGTTTGCCGTCGCCGACGGGATGGGCGGCGCGCGGGCGGGCGAGGTGGCGTCGCGGATGGCGGTCGAGGAGCTGGCCGCGATGGACGACTCCGGCGCGCGCGCCGAGGAGCGGCTGCGCGAGATCGCCCGCGGCGCGAACCGGCGGATCTACGAGATGGCCCAGGCCGACAGCGAGCACGCGGGCATGGGCACGACCTTCACCGCCGTGCTGGTCACGGGCCGCGAGGTGGCGGTGGGGCACGTGGGCGACAGCCGCCTGTACCGGCTGCGCGACGGGACGTTCGAGCGGCTGACCGACGACCACTCGCTGGTGGAGGAGCTCGTGCGTCAGGGCAAGCTGACCCCGGAGGAGGCGGAGGTGCACCCGCAGCGCTCGATCATCACGCGCGCGCTGGGCCCCGAGGGCGACGTGCAGGTGGACACCTTCACCCACGCGGCCAAGGACGGCGACGTGTACCTGCTGTGCTCGGACGGGCTCTCGGGGATGGTCTCCGACGATGCGATGGCCCAGATCCTCACGCGGTCGGCCTCCCTCGAGGAGGGCGCCCGCGCGCTGATCGACGCGGCCAACGCGAACGGCGGCAAGGACAACATCACCGCCGTGCTCTTCCGGATGGCCGAGGACGAGGGCGCGACGCCCGATTCCGACACGCTCGGCGACGCCGCCACCCAGGTGGGCGTGAGCCCCGCGGCGGCGCACGAGGCCGCGCCCACCGAGCAGCAGGAGCAGCCCGCGCCCACCGAGCAGCAGGAGCAGCCCGCCCCCGCCGCCCCCGCGCCCACCGAGGGCGAGACGATGGCGCTGCCGCCCGAGGAGGCCGCGCGAGCCCGGGCGGAGGCCTCCGCGCGCGCCGACCCCGCACCCGCCCCCCGCACGACCGGCGCGGCCCCGCGCGCCGGCGCAGCGCCACGGCGGCCCCGCCCGCCCAGGCCCCGCCTCGGCGGCGGCGCGGCGCTCTTCCTGGTCCTGCTGGCGCTCGTTGCGGTCGGCCTCTATGTCGGCAGCCGCCAGATCTACTTCCTCGGCACGGACAGCCGTGGCGCGGTCAGCCTCTTCCGCGGCCTGCCGTACGAGCTGCCGCTCGGGGTGGACCTCTACACCCACGAGTACTCGAGCAGCGTGCCCGCGAGCGCGATCGCGGATCGCCGCCAGCGGACGCGGCTGCTCGACCACAAGGCGCGCAGCCGCAGCGACGCCGAGAGGCGGATCCGCGAGCTCGAGCGCGCGGAGACGCCGCGCTGATGAGCGCCCGCACGCGCGAGCTGTTCGCCCTCGTCCCGGTGTCGCTGCTGATCGCGGCGGGCTTCGCGGCGATCCTGATCACACGCCAGGGCACGGAGGGCGCGCAGATCAACGAGCTGACCGTGACCTACGGCGGCGTGTTCCTCGCCGCCTGCGTGTTCGGCCATCTCTTCATCCGCGCGCGCCTGCCGGACGCCGACCCGTACCTGTTCCCGCTGGTGGCGCTGCTGGCGGCGTTCGGGCTCGTGGAGATCTACCGGATCTCGCCGTCGCGGGCCGGCCAGCAGGCGGTCTGGTTCGGCGTGGGGCTGGCGTTCTTCTGCCTGACGATCGTGTTCCTGCGCGACCACCGCGTGCTCGAGCGCTACCGCTACCTGATCGCGCTCGGCGGCATCGGCCTGCTGGTGCTCCCGCGGCTGCCGGGCATCGGGCAGCAGACCAACGGGGCCTACCTGTCGGTGGGCGCCGGGCCGGTCCAGTTCCAGCCGGCCGAGTTCTCCAAGATCGCGGTGATCGTCTTCCTCGCCAGCTATCTGAGCGAGACACGGGACGTGCTGGTGCGCGGCCGCGTGCCGCGCCTGTCGATGAAGCACCTCGGGCCGCTGCTCGTGATCTGGGGCCTGGCGATGCTGATGCTGATCGTGATCCGGGACCTCGGCAGCTCGCTGATGTTCTTCGGCGGCTTCCTCGCGCTCGTGTACGTGGCCACGTCGCGGATCTCGCTCGTGGTCGGCGGGCTCACCATGTTCCTCGGGGGCTCCTGGTTCCTCTCCACCCACATCACGCACGTGCAGGACCGGATCGACGTGTGGCGGGACCCGTTCGCGCCCGGGCTGGTCGAGAAGCAGGGCTACCAGATCGCCCAGGGCCTGTTCGCGCAGGCGGACGGCGGCCTGTTCGGCGAGGGGCTCGGCGGCTCGCTGCTCCAGCTCTCCAACGGCACGCCGATCGTCCCGGCCGCGCACACGGACCTCATCTATGCGGTGATCACCAGCGAGCTCGGGCTGTTCGGTGCCACGGCGCTGCTGATCGCTGCGCTCCTGATCGTGGCGCGCGGGTTCAAGACCGCCGTGCTCGCCACGGACGGGTTCTCCAAGCTGCTCGCCGCCGGCCTCGCGTCGGTCTTCGCGCTGCAGGTGTTCGTGATCGTGGGCGGCGTGGTCAAGGCGATCCCGCTCACGGGCGTCACGTTCCCCTTCGTGTCCTACGGCGGCAGCTCGATCGTGGCCAACTTCGTGCTGGTCGCGCTGCTCCTGATCATCTCGGACAAGGCGCGCCGTGACCCCGCCGGCCACCGTGGGGGGCTCGTGTGAACACCCCGCTGCGCAGGCTCTTCGTGGTGTTCGTGCTGATGTTCGGAGTTCTCGTCGGCTTCACCTCGTGGTGGACCGTGTTCGGCGCCCAGGGGCTGAAGGACCAGACGTCGAACCGGCGGCCGCTGCTCAGGGCGCAGAAGATCCCGCGCGGGCTGGTCCTCGCCCAGGACGGCACCAGGCTGGCCACCAACAGGCGCTTCGGCAAGACGCGCGAGACCAAGGCCTACTACCGCGTGTATCCGCCGGGGCGGCTGTTCTCACACGCGGTGGGCTACTCCTACGTGTCGCGCGGCAACGCCGGCCTCGAGCGCTACTACAACGACGCGCTGACCGGCCAGCACAACGAGTTCACCTCGATCATC
Source organism: Thermoleophilaceae bacterium (assembly GCA_034663685.1). Classification (GTDB taxonomy): domain Bacteria; phylum Actinomycetota; class Thermoleophilia; order Solirubrobacterales; family Thermoleophilaceae; genus AC-37. The sequence goes on along the minus strand of JAXDJC010000246.1, from coordinate 5,251 downwards.
GACCAGCTCGGCGGCGGGGTGTCCCAGGGCGACGACCTCCACACGCACCTCGACCCCAAGGCCCAGGGCGTGGCGATCCAGGCGCTCGCCGGCCGCCGCGGCTCGATCGTGGCGCTCGACCCGAAGACCGGCGCGGTGAAGGTGATGGTGAGCATCCCGGACTTCGACCCCAACTCGATCCCGACCCAGTTCTCGCGCCTCAACCGCGACAACGTCAACTCGCCGCTGTTCAACCGCGCCACCCAGGCGCGCTACCCGCCGGGCTCCACTTTCAAGGTCGTGACCGCCGCGGCCGCGCTCGACAGCGGCCGCTACAACCCCAACTCGCTGGTGGACGGGCGCAACGCCAAGCCGATCAGCGGCGTGCCGCTCCAGAACGACGGCGGCGCGAGCTTCGGCACGATCTCGCTGACCGACGCCCTCACGCACTCCGTGAACACCGTCTGGGGCGAGGTGGGCGAGAAGCTCGGCAAGGCCACGATGCTCAAGTACATGAAGCGGTTCGGCTTCCTGTCCGAGCCGCCGCTCGACTACCCGCGCACCCAGATCACGCCCAGCGGCGTCTTCCGGGGCCAGAAGCTGCTCGGCGAGAACGACTCGATCGACATCGGGCGCGTGGCGATCGGCCAGGAGCGCCTCCAGGTCACCCCGCTCCAGATGGCGATGGTCGCCTCGGCGGTGGCCAACGACGGGGTGCTGATGAGGCCGCGCCTCGGGGACCGGATCGTGTCACCCGACGGCAGCGTGCGGAGCCGCATCCGCCCGCGCCAGCAGACCCGCGTGATGAGCAGCAGCTCGGCGGCCCAGCTGCGGCAGATGATGAGCAAGGTGGTGGAGGAGGGAACCGGCACCGCGTCCGCGCTCGCCGGCATCCGCTCCGGCGGCAAGACGGGCACGGCCGAGGTGGCGAACGGCGTGGCCAACCAGGCCTGGTTCATCGCGTTCGCCCCGCTGGACAACCCGAAGGTGGCGATCGCGGTGACGGTGGAGCGCACGCAGGGGCAGGGCGGCACGGTGGCCGCGCCGCTGGCCAAGCTCGTGATGCAGTCGCTCCTGGGAGGCGGCGGTGGCTGAGGTGGCCGAGGGCTCGGTGGTCGACGGCCGCTACGAGGTGCGCCACCGGCTCGGCTCCGGTGGGATGGCCGACGTCTACCTCGCGCACGACCGCCAGCTCGGCCGCGACGTGGCGCTCAAGGTCCTGCACCGCCGCTTCTCGCGCGACACGCAGTTCGTGGAGCGCTTCAAGCGCGAGGCCAAGGCCGCCGCCGGCCTCCAGCACCCCCACGTGGTGGGCGTGTACGACCGCGGCGAGCACGACGGCACCCACTACATCGCCATGGAGTACCTGCCCGGCCGCACGCTGCGCCAGCTGCTCGACGAGGAGGCGCCGCTCGACCAGGAACGGGCGATCGAGGCCGCGCTCCAGATCCTGCACGCGGCCGGGTTCGCGCACCGCAACGGGATCGTGCACCGCGACTTCAAGCCGCAGAACGTCATGGTCGGGCCCGACGGCACGCTCAAGGTCACGGACTTCGGCATCGCCCGCGCCGGCGCCTCCGAGATGACCGAGACGGGGTCGATCATGGGCACGGCGCAGTACCTCTCGCCGGAGCAGGCGCAGGGGCAGCCGGTGCACGCGTCGTCGGACCTCTACTCGATCGGCGTGATGCTCTACGAGATGCTCGCCGGCCACGTGCCGTTCACCGGCGACAGCGCGGTGGCGATCGCCCTCCGGCACGTGAGCGACCCGCCGGCGCCGCTGCGTCAGGTGCGCCCCGACATCCACCCGGCGCTCGAGGCGGTGGTCATGCGCGCGCTGGAGAAGGACCCGTCACGGCGCTTCCTGAGCGCGGAGGAGTTCGCGGCCGCGCTCGAGTCCGCGCGCGCGGCGATCCGCTCGGGCGACCCCGGCCAGGACACGGCGGCGTGGGCTCCGGCGCCCGTTCCGATCGCCGATCCGGACGGGCGCCGCAGCCGCCGCTGGTGGTGGGTGGCCCTGCTGCTCGTGCTGCTGCTGGGCGGCGCCGCGCTCGCCTACGTCCTCACCCGCGCGGATCAGGTGACCGTGCCGAACGAGGTCGGCAAGACCGCGCCCCAGGCGGTGACCGACCTGGCCCGGGTGGGATTCAAGACCGACGTGAAGGCGGTCACGAGCAATGCTCCCGAGCAGACCGTGGTGAGCACCAACCCGGCCGCCGGGGACAAGGTGAACAGGGGCGCCACGGTCACGCTGATGGTCTCGAGCGGGCCCGGCACCAAGCTCGTGCCGGATGTGAGGGGTAAGTCGCGCAAGGACGCGCTCAAGCTGCTCACCAGCGCGAAGTTCAGGATCAACGAGCAGGAGGAGCCGTCGTCAGCGGTGCCGGCCGGGTTCGCCATCCGCACGGACCCGCAGGGTGGGACCGAGCAGAAGGCCGGCTCGCTGGTCCAGCTCTACATCAGCAGCGGCCCGAAGCAGGTGGTCGTGCCGAAGGTGACCGGGCTCGACGTGGCTGACGCGCGCGCCGCGCTGCGCGTGGCCGGGTTGCGCGCGGTGGTCAACCAGGTCGAGTCGACCAGCCCGAAGAACCAGGTGACGGCGCAGGCCCCGGGCCAGGGGACGCGGGTGGACGAGGGCTCGGCGGTGACGTTGACCGTCTCCAAGGGCACGAACAAGGTTCCGGTGCCGGACGTGAAGGGCCTCGACGAGAAGGCCGCGCGCGCCCAGCTCGAGGGGGCCGGGTTCACCGTGGCGGTGATGAAGCTGCCGGGGCCGCCCGATCAGGAGGGGAAGGTGGTGCGCCAGCGGCCCTCGCGCGGCAGGCGGGCCAAGGGGAGCACGGTCACGATCTGGGTCGGCGCCAAGCAGGACCAGCAGACGCCCCCGACCACCCCCACTCCCACAACCCCGGCGCCCTAGCGCAGGAGCCGCAGCGTTGCGATCTCGGCCTTGCCGCCCGCCGGCGGGAGGCTGACGATCCAGACGAGGTAGTAGCGCAGCTTGGCGCCGCGGGTGTCGAGGCCGATGCTGCGCTTGGCGTCGACCTTCTTCTGGGCCAGCGCCGTGCCCCATTGCGGGAACGTGTCGGGGCCGGGGTTGGCGAACGGCGCCTCGTTCGAGCCGTAGACCCTCACCTGGAAGCCGGGCGTGGGGGAGCGGACGTCGAGCCGCCGGGCGGCCACGGGCGCCCCGGCGTCCACGTAGATGCCCACCCCGTTCTTGCCGAGCTGGCCGCTCGAGTACTGCTCGGTGCTCCAGGTGGTCGAGCCGTCGTTGTCCAGCACGTGGGCGGCCTGCTCGGGGTGCTCCTTGCGGTCGTCGCCGAACGGGTCGTAGTCGTGCGCGGCCACAAGCCTGACCGGCACCGGCTTGGGCGCGGCTGCCACGGCGGGCGTCTCGTCGGGGGTGCGCCGTGCGTTGGTCACGAGCAGGAACGCCGCCACGCCGAGCCCCGCCACCACGATGGCCGAGAGCGCCAGCACGCGCCGCGGGTGCCGGAGGCGTCCCGGAGCCAGGTCGCCGGTCTCGTCGGGCAATGCGCGGAGGACGGTGGTGGCCTCGCCGGTCGCCTCGCCCGACCGCGCGGCCTCGATCGCGAGCGCCTGCTCGAGATCCCAGACCATCTCGTCCACGTCGCCGTAGCGGTTCTCCACCTGCTTGGCGGTGGCGCGCTCCACCACGGCGCCGAGCGCCGCCGAGATCTCCGGCCGGCGGATCTGCACGTCCGGCATCGGGTCCTGCACGTGCTTCATCGCCACGCCGACCTGGCTCTCGGCCTTGAACGGGAGGTCGGCGGTGAGCATCTCGTAGAGCACGATTCCGAGCGAGTAGATGTCGGACGCGGCGCCCACGTCCTGGCCGAGTGCCTGCTCGGGGGAGACGTAGTCGGTGGTGCCCACCACGCGGCCGGTGGCGGTCAGCCCGCCGTCCTCGAGCGACCGGGCGATGCCGAAGTCGGTGACCTTTGCGCGGCCGTCGGGATCCACCAGCACGTTCTGGGGCTTCACGTCGCGGTGCACGAGCCGCTCGGCGTGCGCCGCGCCGAGCGCCCGGCCGATCTCGATCGCGTAGGCGACCGCCTCCACGATCGGGAGCGGCCCGATGCGCTTGATGCGCGACTTGAGGGTCTCCCCGGCCACGAACTCGAAGACGATGTACGGGTGGCCGTCGTCCTCGCCGGCGTCGATCACGGTGACCACGTGCGGGTGCGAGAGCCGGGCGGCCGCGCGGGCCTCGCGGCGGAAGCGCTCGAGCTGCTGCTCGTCCCCCGATAGCGAGCGGTGCATCAGCTTGATCGCCACGGTGCGCTCGAGCGTCTCGTCGAACGCCCGGTAGACCGTGGACATGCCGCCCGACCCGACCTGCTCCTCGAGCCGGAAGCGCCCGTTGATGAGGGTTCCGATCACGTGTCGTTATTTTGCGCGGCGTGGCTGTGCAAGTGCGTTATTTCACCGATCCCGGCTGTCCGTGGTCCTGGGCGGCCGAGCCGGCGGTCCGGCGTCTGATGCAGGAGTTCGGCGCGGGGGTGTCGTGGTCCTGGCTCATGGTGGGTCTCTCCCGAGAGATACCAGCGGACACGCGCGGGCTGGCGCTGCACTGGCTGGGGGTGGCCGACCGCACCGGAATGCCGATCGACCCGCTCCTCTGGAAGGAATCGCCCATCGCCTCAACCTACCCGGCGTGCATGGCGGTAAAGGCGGCCGCAGAGCAGGGGGAGGACGCCGCCACGCGCTACCTGCGCGTGGTGCGCGAGGGTCTGATGTGCCTGCGGCGCAAGCTCGACTCGACCGAGGCGCTGGTGGAGGCCGCGCGCGACGCCGGGCTGAACGTGGAGCGATTCCGCGTGGACCTGGGCTCGCACGCGATCGTGGAGGCGTTCGGCGCGGACCTGGAGGAGGCGCGCGCGGTGCCGGACGAGGCGCGCGCGGCCGGGCAGGTGGCCGAGGGGGAGGGGCACGAGCGGGTGTCGATCCCGTCTGCGGTGTTCGTGGGGGAGGACGGCGACCGGCACTGGTGCTTCGACGCGCGCTCGTACGAGGGGTTCCGCACGTGCGCTTTGGCCGCGGGAGCAACTGCGGCTGGGGAGGAGGCGCCCGCGGTCCTCGATGCGCTGCGGCGCTTCGGCCGCATGGCCACGCTGGAGGTGCAGGAGGTCTGTGGGCTGCCCGGCCCGCGCGCGCACGCCGAGCTGTGGCGGCTGGCGGCGGAGTGGAAGGTCAGGCCGGTCTCCGCGTTGACCGGGTATCTGTGGGAGCTGGCGTAGCGCGGGGC
>JAXDJC010000245.1:0-10042 GCA_034663685.1 Thermoleophilaceae bacterium | reverse complement strand
TCGTGCGCGAGCACGCTGCGGAGCTGAGCGAGCGGCTGCGGCGCGGCCTCGTGAGCGCGATCCCCCCGGCGGTGGCCGCCGTGCACCTGCTCGCGTTCTACTGGGCCGCGCGCCGCGCCGCCGTGGGGACAGACGGCCCGCTGGTGTTCACCCACTCCGGCTGGAGCCCGCCGCTCGGCTGGGTGGTGTGGCTTGTCGTCGCCGGGCTCGGGGCCGCGCTGGTGGCCGCGGCCTCACGCGGCGCACGCGCGTCTACGTCGTCTGGGGGTCGTCCTTCGTCGTCGCCGGATCCTTCGCTGCCCGGGTAGGCCCCGTCTCCGCCTCCGCCTCCTTCTCCGGCGGCCCCTCGATCCGCACCACCACTTCCTGCGGGGGACCGCCGCCGGCGGTCGGGGCGGTGTCCTGCGGTTTCTCGGGCACGCCGGTCGCACGCAGGCGCGAGAGCTTGCTGAGCGCGTCGAACCAGAACGGCGCCCCGAGCGACAGGGCGATGAAGGTCAGGAGCCAGCCGCCGAGCTTGCGCACCCAGTCATGGGTGGTCTTCAACGTGTAGTAGACAGGGCTCTTCTTGTCCTTGCTGCGGCCGATCGGTACGCCCAGGGCCTTGAGGCCGTTCACGTTGTCTGCGGCTGACTGGAGCCGCTGACCCGTGGGTCCCGTCGCCCCGCTCGTACCCGTTGTGCCCCCGGCAATTTCGCTACCGGTCGTGCCATTCGCGCCCGCTAGACCCGTCGCCCCCGTCGGCCCGCCGTTGGCCACGGCAGCGGTGGCCTGCGCCACAACCGCTGCTCGCAGGGCGTCGTCGCGGGCTAGCCGATCCCCGATGGTGATGGTGTCGATGTTGAGCCCGAACGTGAGCCCCGCGGCCAGGAGGCAGAGGATGATCTGGGCCTGCCGCTTGTACCACCCGGACGCCCTCCCCATCGAGTTGTCGAACCACGTTTCGATTTCCGTGCGCAGCTTGTCGCGGTCGTGCCCGAACTGCAGGACAAGCGCGAGGAGCGCCTGCCGGGTACCGCCCGCCGGCAGGGCGCCGATCTTCAGCTTCGCCTTCTCCACGACATCATCGGCTTCGGTCGCAGGCGCGAGGATGTCGAGCAGCGCCGTCGCGAAGGTGCGAGCTGGGATGTAGGACGGACCGGTCCGCCCCTTGATGAACCGCCACCACGAGCTCTTGTAGAGACCCTGGATCAGGGCGTGGCCGTAGAACTCCGACGCGAGGGCCCCGGTCGCGGCGGGCGGGGGTTCGGGGCCGCCGTCCAACTGCTTCGTGCCCTCCGGCCCGGCCTTCTTGCTCTCGAGCAGGTTCTTGATCGCCTTCTCGAGCGTTGCCGCGCGCAGGCCGAGCCACGCGGCAATCGCCTCCTGCACAGCGCTCAGCAGCAGGCTGAACAACAGGTAGACGAATGAAAGCCCGATCGCGACATCGAGCGCCGTGTTTCCGCTCAGACTCGGCATGCGCGCATTCTCGACGGGACGAGTGCCCGCGCGCCACCCCCAAGTGGGGGGTCTCTTTAGATCAGCAGGGGCAGCAGCGCCTGGAGCTTGGCCTCGTTCGCGGCCAGCTCCTCGGCCGGCACCGAGTCGCGCACGATGCCCTCGCCGGCATACAGGTGCGCCACCCGGCCGCGGATCAGCGCGCAGCGCAGCGCCACGCAGAACTCGCCGTCCTCCGCCAGGTCGGTCCAGCCGACCGGGCCCGCGTACCACCCGCGGTCGATCCCCTCGAGCTTGGGAATCAGCGGGAGCGCGCTGTGCGCCGGCTCACCCCCGACCGCCGGCGTGGGGTGCAGCAGGCCCGCCAGCGAGACGCAGGGCAGCGGGTCGGCGAGCTGCGCGCGGATCGGGGTGCCGAGGTGCTGCACGTTCTGGACCTTGACCACCACCGGCTCCTCGGCGGCGGCCACCCACACGCTGACCGGGCCGAGCGTGCGCTCGATCCGGCGCGTGACGATCGCCTGCTCCTCGCGAAAGCTCTCGCCGGAGAGGAGCTGCTCGGCCAGGTGGCGGTCGACCGCCGGGTCGGCGCTTCGTCGCAGCGTGCCCGCCAGCGCCACGGTCTGCGCGCGCTGTCCGTCGCGGCGCACGAGCAGCTCGGGGCTGGCGCCGAGGAAGGTCGCGTCGGCGGTCGCGGCCAGGTAGCAGTAGCACGACGGGAACGCCTGGCGGAGAGCGCCGTAGATCGCGGCCGGGTCGATGGCATGCGGCGTGTGCACGCGCACCTCGCGGGCGAGCACCACCTTGTCCATCTCCCCCGCGGCGATCCGCTCCGTGGCGCGCCGCACGGCCTCCTCGAAGTGCTCCGGCGGCGCGGCGCTGGCCACCCGCGCGGCCTCGACCGGGTCGGGGTCGAGCAGAGGCATGTGGGCGGGCAGGAGCGTGGCGAGCCGCCGGTCGATCCGGTCTAGCACGGCGTCCGGCGACTCGTCGCCCTCCGCCACCACGTTCACCGTGAGCCGCGAGCCGCCGGCCCGCCGGGCGATCGAGACCTCCGGGAGCGTGAGCCGCGCGGGCGCGAAGGAGGACCACTCGGGGGTCGAGCCGCCCTCCGGCGCGAACGCGAAGCCCCCCACCCACGCCGGGTCGGCGCCGTCCGCGAACGCGCCCACCGAGAGTGCGCGGCAGCGCGCTGCAACCGTGGCGAAGCGGCCTGAGCCGGACCCCTCGGCGGTGGCGGCCGCGCCTAGCGCGGCGAGCGCGAATCCGTCGCGGTCGGGCTGCTCGAAGCAGAAGGCGGGATCGGTGCCGCGGGCGGCCAGCACCGTGGCGGAGGGGTCCACGCCGGGGTCCACCGCGGCCGACACGCTTGCCAGCACCGGCCGGCCCTCCTTCCGCGCCAGCCGCACCGCCTGCTCCACCCGCGTGCGCAGCTCCTCGCGTGCGGCGGCGGGCAGCGCGAGCGGCGCTTCCCCGGTCCGCAGCCCGACGCTCACCGGACCCGCGCCCCGGCTAGGTGGTCGAGCGCCCGCGCGAGATCGCGATCTCGCCGGTGCGGACCATCTCGATCAGGCCGAACGGCCGGACCATCCGCTCGAACGCCTCGATCTTGTCGTCGGTGCCGGTGATCTCGATCGTGACCGAGCGCTTGGACACGTCGACCACCTTGCCCCGGAAGATGTCCGCGAACTGCATGATCTGGCCGCGCGTCTCCGCGTCGGCGGTGACCTTGAACATCGCCAGCTCCCGAGCCACGGCCTCGTGCGGCTCGAGGTCGCGGATCTTGATCACGTTCACGAGCTTGTGCAGCTGCTTGGTCACCTGGTCGATCGGGTGCAGCGCGCCGTCCACCGTGAGCGTCACGCGCGAGAGGGTCGGGTCGTCGGTGGGCCCCACCGCGAGCGTCTGGATGTTGAAGCCGCGCCGCGAGAACAGGCCGGCGATGCGCGCGAGCACGCCCGGCTTGTTCTCCACGAGCAGCGACAGGATGTGCTTGCGGCCGGTGTGGATCCCGCCCGCCGCCTCGAGGTCGGCGAGGTTGAGGATCTCGCGCGTGCCGGGCTCACCCATCAGCTAACCGACCATGTCCCGCGCGGGCTGGCCGGCGGGGATCATCGGGTAGCAGTTCTCCTCCTTGGTCACGGCCACGTCCATCACCACGGGGCCGTCGGTGGCGAGCGCCTCGCGCATCTGCTCCACCAGCGTGCCCTTGTCCGTGGCTCGCATTCCGACCGCGCCGTACGCCTCGGCGAGCTTGACCCAGTCGGGCGTCGAGCCCATGTCCACCGCCGAGTAGCGGCGGTCCCAGAACAGCTCCTGCCACTGGCGGACCATCCCGAGGTAGCCGTTGTTCATGATGAAGGTCTTGACCGGGATGTTCTCGGTCACGCAGGTGGCCAGCTCCTGCGAGGTCATCTGGAGCGACCCGTCGCCGGCCACGCACACCACGGTCTGGTCCGGGCACGCCACCTGCGCCCCGAGCGCCGACGGCAGGCCGAAGCCCATCGTGCCCAGCCCGCCGGAGTTGATCCACCGCCGCGGCTGCGGGAAGTCGTACCACTGGGCGGCCCACATCTGGTGCTGGCCCACGTCCGAGGTCACGATCGCCTCGCCGCCCGTGGCCTCGTGCAGCGCCTGGATCATGAACTGGGGCTTGATCTCGGAGTCCTCGGAGTCGTCGTAGCGCAGCGGGTGGCGCTCGAGCCAGCCGCGGATCCGCTCCCACCAGCCGTCGAGCCGCGACGCGTCGGTCTCGAGCGCCCGGTACTCGCGGGTGAGGCGCGGGAGGATCCGCTTGGCGTCGCCCACGATCGGGATGTGCGCCGGAACGTTCTTGGAGATCTCGGCCGGGTCCACGTCGATGTGGATGAACTTGGCCCGCGGCGCGAACTCCGACAGCTTGCCGGTGATCCGGTCGTCGAAGCGGGCGCCGATGGCCACGATCAGGTCGGCCTCGTCCATCGCGTAGTTGGCCGCGCGGGTGCCGTGCATGCCGAGCATCCCGAGCCACTGCTCGTGTGGCGCCGGGAACGCGCCCAGGCCCATCAGCGTGGACGTGACCGGGAAGCGGTCGGCTCCGCACAGCTCGCGCAGCTCCTCGGCCGCGTTCGCGTTGACCACGCCGCCGCCGGTGTACATCACCGGCCGCCGCGAGTTGGCGAGTGCCTTGGCCGCCAGCTTGATCTGGCGTGCGTTGCCCTCGGTGGTGGGCTGGTAGCCGGGCAGCTGGAGCGAGTCGACCGGCTCGTAGTTGATGTCCGCCCGCGAGAGGTCCTGCGGGATGTCGATCAGCACCGGGCCGGGCCGGCCGGAGCGCGCCACGTGGAAGGCTTCGTGCATCGCCTCCGGGATGTCGCGCGGGTCCTGGATCATCAGCGAGTGCTTGACGATCGGCATCGTGATGCCGGTCACGTCGGCCTCCTGGAAGCCGTCGGTGCCGATCAGGTCGGTGCGGACCTGCCCGGTGATGAACACCGTGGGGACCGAGTCCATCATCGCGTCGGCGATCGGCGTGACCAGGTTGGTCGCGCCCGGGCCGGAGGTGGCCAGCGCCACGCCGACCTTGCCCGATGCCTTCGCGTAGCCCTCGGCCGCGTGGCCGGCGCCCTGCTCGTGGCGGCACAGCACGTGGCGCACGCCGCCGTCGTAGAGGGCGTCGTAGGTGGGCAGGTTGGCGCCGCCCGGAATGCCGAATACATCCGTCACGCCCTCGGCCTTGAGGCACTCGATGATGGCGTCGACGGCTCGCACTCCGAACCACTCCTTCCGGACCTATGGGGCCGCGGCCCGTGGGCCGCGCGGAGCGCCGAGTCTAGCGGGCGGGCCTAGGCCTCAGGGCCTCTTCGGGCCACTCCAGATCGCGCCCGCAGCGCATGCACACCTGGTCGCTCAGGGCCACCACGTTCCCGCACTCCTCACACGCGCGACGCAGCTCCTGCCCCTCCCAGCGGTAGGCCAGCGCGGCGATCGTGCCGACGATCGGCAGCGCGCCGCCGATCAGGAACCAGATCAGGAACGAGCTGCCCTTGATCTTGCCGATGATCGCCGCGGAGAGGCCGCAGCAGACCGCGATGAAGACCAGCTCCACGAGCGCTCCTCAGAGCAGCCGGTTGAGCGCCCAGAAGACCGCGACGACGGCGACGAGCGCGATCGCCACGGTGGCGAGCCACGTGATGAAGCCGAACGCGATCTTGAGGAGGATCAAGCCGGCGATGACGAGGACGGCGCCGGTCAGCAGCTTGCCCCCGATGTCTGAGAGTCGTTCGCTCATGTGAACGATTCTCGCAGGTCGGCCAGCGGCTCAGATGACGTGCGGCGGCCGGGTGGGCACGTAGCGGTCGAGCCCGGGCAGCGGGACCGAGCACATCACCCAGCTGGGCCAGAAGACCTTGAAGCCGAGCCGGCGCAGGCGCCGCAGGAGCCACCAGCTGAGCGAGGTGCCGAACACGCTCAGTGCCTCGGGCTCCTGTGTCTTGGCCACGCGGTCGAGCGCGGCCAGGATCACGGGAACGAGGTCCGCGGCCGTGGCCCCCACGGCGGGGCCGATCTCGGCGTCGGAGCTCACCCAGCAGAGGGCCGCGGGGCGCTCGTCGGCGCCCGGCAGCGCCAGGCAGCTGCGCCCGCGCGCGAAGAACTCGTGCAGCGCCGGGCGCTCGTGGCCCACGGCGCCGGGCTCGAGCCGGCACCACTCCTCCACGGCGCGGTCGGGCGTGAGCACGTGCACCCCCGGCTCGACCATGTCCACCTCGGCCGTGCGCAGCGGCACGTAGTCCTCGGTGCGGGCGCGCATGTGCCAGTGGCCCGCCGCGGGCATCACGCCGAACTCCGTGTAGAGGGTGAGGTCGTTGGGCGCGCCGGCGGCCACCACGATGCGACCCAGCTCGGGAGTGGGATCCCCGGGCCAGCAGCGCTCCAGGAGAGCCCGGCCGATCCCCTGCTTCTGGTGCGCCGGGTCGACCATCAGCTCGGTGAGCTGCTCCATCGCGCCGAAGCGGACCACGCGGGCGTAGCCGATCGGGCCCTCGGGCCCCTCGCAGATCACGTAGCGGCCCTCCGGCTGGGCGGCGATGAACTCGATCAGGCCGCGCTGGCGCTGCCAGTCGGTGCCTATCTGAGCTGCGGTGAGCGGCGGGTCCGGCCCGATCACGCCCTGGCGCACGGCCGACTCGTGCATGGCCACCTCGGAGAGCTCGAAGGTGGCCGGGAGATCGGCCGCGGCCCCCTCCCTGAACGTCAGCTCGGCCACCACCGGGGCGAGTCTACGTAGGCGGGTCGAGACCCGGCGGGTGCCCGAGCTGGCCGAGCTCCGCCGAGCCGCGGGCGAAGAAGAGCCCCACCGTCCAGTCCGTCACCAGGCGGGCCTTGCGCGCCGCCCCGGGCATCATCCACAGGTGGTAGGTGCGGGCCAGCCACCAGGCCGGGAAGCCGCGCAGCCTGAGCTTGAGCACCTCGGCCACGGCCTGGTTGCGGCCGAGGTCCACGAACACGCCGAGCGTGCGGTAGCGGAACTTGCGGATCCGCCCGTGGCCGAGCGCGCCGGCCACGTTGTGGGCCACGACCTTGCCCTGGCGCAGAGCGTGCTGGCAGGTGGGCGGCGTGGGCCGCTTGCCTCCCTGGGCCGGGTCGGGCACGGCCGCGGCGTCGCCGATCGCCCAGATGTTCGGGTGTCCGTCCACGCGCATCGTGGCGTCCACCGCGATGCGGCCGCCGGCACCGAGCGGCAGTCCCATCTCCGCCACCAGCGGCGGCGGCTTCACGCCCGCGGTCCAGCAGAGCGTTCGCGCCGGCACGGCCTCGCCGCCGGTCAGGGTCACGGTGTCCTCGGTCACCTCGTCGATGCGCGTGCTCGCGCGCACCTCGATCCCGCGCGCGCGCAGCTCGGCGGTGGCGAAGTCGGCCAGGCCCGGCGAGATCTCGGGCATGATCCGCTCCTGGGCCTCAACGAGGACCCAGCGCGTGCCGTCGAGGCGGCAGCGCGGGTAGCGGTCGATCACGTCGGCCACGTAGCCCTGAAGCTCGGCTATCCCCTCCACGCCCGCGTAGCCCGCGCCCACGAACACGAACGTGAGGTACGGCCGCCGCGCCTCGGGGTCCTCGAGCTGCTCGGCTATCTCGAGGTTGAGCAGAGCGTGGTTGCGCAGCGCGATCGCCTCCGGCAGCGTCTTGAAGCCCATGCCGTGCTCCGAGAGCCCGGGGATCGGCAGCACGCGCGAGACCGAGCCGAGCGCCACCACGAGCTGGTCGTAGTCCATCTCCTCGTGGCGGCCGTCGGCCGAGCGGAAGCAGAGGATGTTGCGGCCGGCCTCGAGGGACGTGACCCGGCCGAGCCGGATCTCCGTGCGGTCGAGCTCCTCGCGCACGGGGATCACCACGTGGCGCGGCTCGAGCGTGCCCGCCGCGGCGCCGGGCAGAAGGGGCGTGTAGAGGAGGAAGTTGACGTCGGTCACGAGCGTCACGTGCGCGGACTGCGGCGGCAGGATCTTCTCCAGGCGGCGGGCTGCGTAGAGCCCGCCGAACCCGCCGCCGGCGATCACCACCCGCCATGCCATGTGCTACGTCCGCCTCTGCGCCGCGGCCAGCGCCGGCCGGGCGTGGCGGTCGATCCGCCGCGACAGGCGCCAGGGCGCACCGGCGAACGTGTGGTTGGCCACGGTGGCGAAGCCCTCCTCGTCGGTGCGCAGCGCCAGCAGGAGGTGGGCGATCCGGTCCGAGGGCGGGAGCTCCGGGTCGGTGGTGCGGATGCAGAAGCAGTGCACGCGCCGGCCGCCGTCGGTCACGAGCGCCGCGCCGCGCTCGCCCACCACCCAGGTGCCGAGCCGCCCAGGCTCGACCGCGAGGCCGGTGTGGCGCTGGATCTCGCGCTCGTCGTGCCCGAGCAGATCGCCGAGGAACCCCTGCGCCAGCGGCTCGGCGTGCTCGTGCCGCGGGCCCTTCGGCCGCAGCGTGGTGGCCCCGCGGGCGGCGTACAGGTTGGGCACGATCCACGCCATCGCCAGGCCCACCGCGGCCACCGGCGCCGACATCGGATTGAGCGCGAGCAGGAGCGCCGCCACGGCGACCCACTGGGCCACGTACACCACCGTGAACCACTTCCAGATCCGGCCGCGCGTGCGCAGGCTGGCGGCGCCGGCGCGCCGGCGCCAGGGGACCGAGGCGAGCTCGGAGAGGACCTCGCTAGCCGCCGGCAATGGGACGCCGCATGATCACGAGGTCGGCGTCGGCCGGCAGCTCGCGCACCTGGGTCGCGTGGCCGGGGCCGTCGCTCACCACGCCGATGTAGCCGCCGTCCAGCTCGCGCCGGAAGGCCTCGGACGCCTCGCGGAAGCCCGTATCGTCGGCGGCGGTCCACTCCGCCAGGGTCGAGTGGCCGGTGGAGTCCATGCGGATCAGTCGGGACATCGGGCGCCTCCTCTGACAGCGGGTCGAGCCGCGATCATACGCCCCGCGCGGGCTCGGCCTCAGGCGATCCGCTCGCGGATCATGCGCTGCACCTCGCCGCCGTCGGCGCGGCCCTTGGTCTCGCGCATGACCGCGCCCATGATCGCCCCGATCGCCTTGTCGTTGCCGGCGCGGACCTTCTCCGCGGCGTCGGCGTTCTGCTCGATCGCGCGGTCCACGATCGACCCGAGCTCGCCCTCGTCCGCCATGCCCAGCGAGCGGTCGGAGGCGATCGCCTCGGGGTCGCCGCCCTCCTCGGCCAGCACGCCGAGCACCTCCTTGGCGGCCGATCCGGCGATCCGCTTCTCGCTCACCATCGCCACCAGCTTGGCCAGCGCGGCGGGCTCCACGCGGGAGTCGGCGGGGTCCGTGTCGCCCAGGTTGGCGAGCAGCTCGCCGGCGACCCAGTTGGCCAGCGGCCCCGCGTGCGCACCGCCCCCGGCTGCGAGCGCGGTCTCGTAGTAGTCGCCCAGCTCCGCGCGGAACGCGAGCAGCTTGGCCTGCGCGGCGGGCAGCCGGAGCGTGGCCTCCAGCCGCTCGGCGCGCGCGGCGGGCAGCTCGGGCAGGGCGTCACGGGCGCGCGTGAGCATCGCCTCGGTGGGGGCCAGCGGGACGAGGTCCGGCTCGGGGAAGTAGCGGTAGTCGTGTGCCTCCTCCTTCGAGCGCAGCGGCGTGAGGTCGCCGCTCTGCGGATCGAAGTGGAGCGTCTCCTGGTGCACCTCGCCGCCGTCACGCAGGATCGCCTCCTGCCGCGCGATCTCGGCGGTCACGCCGCGCTCCAGGAAGCGGAACGAGTTCATGTTCTTCAGCTCCGTCTTGGTGCCGAGCGTGGACTCGCCGGCGGGGCGGATCGACACGTTGGCGTCCACGCGAAGGGAGCCCTCCTCCATGTTCACGTCGCTCACGCCGAGCGCCCGCAGGGTGGCGCGCAGCAGTCGCGCCCAGTCGGCGGCCTCGGAGGCCGAGCGCAGGTCCGGCTCGCTCACGATCTCCACCAGCGGCGTGCCGCCCCGGTTGAAGTCGACCACGCTGGCCTCGGCCCCGTGGATGCGGCCCGAGCTGCCGGCGTGCACGAGCTTGGCGGCGTCCTCCTCGAGGTGCACGCGGTGCACGCGCACGTCGCCGAGCCGCCCGGAGCTGCCGAGCGGGATGTCGTACTGGGAGATCT
>JAXDJC010000226.1:0-4149 GCA_034663685.1 Thermoleophilaceae bacterium | reverse complement strand
CGCCTGGACGTCTATCCCGGACTGGCCGAGCACGCGTTTCGCCTGAAGGCCTACGCGGACGACTTCCGCCTGCGCAACCACATAATCGAGATGTTCGAGCTGGCCGACATCGAGAACGACCCGGTCGAGCGACGGCGGCTCCTCACCTTCTTCATCGCCGGCGGCGGCTACGCCGGCACCGAGGTCGCCGGCGAGCTGTCCGACCTCGCCCGGCGGCTGACGAAGCGCGAGTACAAGCGCGTGAACGTGGACGAGGTGCGCGTGGTGCTCGTCCACCCGGGGCCGAACATCCTGCCGGAGCTGCAGGGCGCGGAGGGGCACCCGAAGCTGGTCGCCTTCGCGGAGGAGCGGATGCGCGAGCTGGGCGTCGAGGTGCAGACGAACACGAAGGTCGCGGCGGCCACACCGAACCACGTGGACCTCTCGAACGGCGACCGCGTGCCGACGCGCACGATCATCAGCGCCGTCGGGACCAAGCCGCCGCCGGTGGTGTCGTCGCTCCCGCTGCCGAAGGACGAGCGTGGCCGGATCGTGACCGACGAGTACCTGCGCGTGCCCGGCCACGAGGGGGTCATCTGGGCGGCCGGGGACAACGCAGCGGTGCCGCTGCCGTTCAAGAAGGGCCGCACCTGCCCGCCGGTCGCGATCTACGCGATGTACGCGGGCAAGCGGATCGGCAAGAACATCGCCCGCGGCGTGGAGGGCAAGCGCCCGAAGAAGTTCCGCTTCCCGGGCATCGGCCAGGGGGCCTCGGTCGGGCGGCGGTCCGCGGTCGTCGAGCTGAAGGGCATCGAGATGACCGGGCTGCCGGCGTGGCTGATCTGGCGGCTGCTCCTGATCTACTACTTCCCGAGCTGGGACCGGCGCCTGCGGCTCGTGACCGACTGGCTGATCTGGCCACTCGTGGGCCGCGACGTGGTGGAGCTGCGCACCACGCCCCAGGGCGACTACGAGGTGCGCCAGAACGTCTTCCAGCCGGGCGAGATCGTCGCCGAGGAGGAGCGCACGGGCCGCTACGTGCACATCATCGTGGAGGGCGAGATCGAGATCCTGAACAAGCAGGGCGACCTCGAGCAGGTGCTCTCGACACTCGGCCCGGGCGACCACTTCGGGGCCCGCTGGATGGACTCGTTCGACCTCGAGGTGGCGCGCGCGAAGAACGTCGTGAGGACCGTGTCGATGCGCCGCGACCAGGCGCCGCGGCTCCAGGAGGTCCTGAAGAGCGCCGGCCAGCTCGTGGCCGAGTCCGGCCACTTCCCGGCGATCGTGCCGACGAAGCAAGACTGACCCGCAGCCGGGGAGGTGCCGCTAGCTCGCCGCCTCCGCGGCCTGCTGGGCCCGGCCGCTCCGGATGACCTCCTTGAAGCTGCGGATCTTGAAGATCACCACGAGGGCGCCGAACCCGAGCGCGAGCGCGAACCCGGCCAGCGCGATCTGCTGGCCGACCGAGTACGCGGCGACCGCCGAGGTCGAAGCCGCCCCACTGAAGACCGACAGGAGGAGCGCCTGCTGCACGCCCGCGCCGCCGGGCGTGAGCGGCACGATCGTCGAGACGACCTGCACCCCCTGCACGAGCAGCGCGTTCTTGAACGAGCCTCCGATGTGGAACGCGTCCAGCATCAGCCAGTAGGCGCCGAACCGGCACGCCCAGGCGGCCGCCTGCCACGAGCAGACCTCGCGCAGGTAGCGGCGCCGATCGCGCAGGATCGTGAAGCCCTGGCGCACCCGCATCCAGAACGCCTTGACCCGCGCGGACAGCAGCGCGAAGCCGGCGATCGCCAGCACCGCGAGGAAGGTGACGAGGAACAGTGTGAACTGGATGTGGGAGGCGAAGAACTGGAGGTCGAAGGCGTTCAGCTTCGAGAAGTCGGGCGGCTTGGGGAAGACGCCCTGCGTGAACGAGAAGATCATCACGAGCACGCACACGAAGGCGTCGAAGATCGCGCCCACGGCGATGCCGGAGCCGACCGTGGCGAACGTCGAGCCCTCGATCGAGTTCTTCGTGAGGAACAGCTGGATCACGTTCGCGCCGCCCGCGGGCACCACGTTCTTGAAGCCGGCCGCGGCGACGTACGCGCCCCAGACGCGCCGCCACTCGATCTGCCTGTCCGGGTACGCCGCTCGCAGCGCGTTGAAGAGGCCCCGCGAGCGGAGCACGAGGTAACCGCTGAACGCCAGGAGCGCGAGCAGGAGCGCTCCCCAGTTCACCGCCGCGAGGTTCGAGAAGAACTGGTCGACGGAGTCGAAGAACGACTTGAAGCTACTGCCGAGAGAGGCGACTGGCGGCGGCATCGCGTGAGGGCAGTGAGGTTAGTCCGCGCCCTTTAAGAGAAGCTTTCGCTGGCGCATTTGCGCCCGTTCCCCGTTCTGCTTTGAAGGTCACCCGGCAAGTGATACAACTCCCCGTCCAGGGTCATGGAGCGGACCGCCACGGGGGCCGGGACGCTGCGGTGAGTCAGAGGGAGCCCGTGTGTGCCTGGCCATTCCAGGCCAGATTCTGGAGGTGGTGGACCCGGCGAACAGCCTCGCCCGGGTCGACGTTGCAGGGGTGAAGCGCAACGTCAACATCGGCCTCCTCGACGCGGACGGCGAGGGACCGGGGCCCGGCGACTGGGTGCTGATCCACGTCGGCTTCGCGATCTCGCAGGTGGACGAGGAGGAGGCGCTCGCCACACGCCGCCTGCTCGAGCAGATGGGCGCCGAGTACGAGCAGGAGTTGCACGAGCTCCAGGAGAGCGTGATCGAGTGAGGGCGTGATCTGAGTGCAACCGGGCGCCTCGCTCCCGCCGCCGGCGTGCGACCACCAGTCGCACTGCATCACGTGCGGCGACGAGGCGGTGCCCCTGCGAGTGCTCCGGATCGACGGGGACCGCGAGCTCGCGCTCTGCGAGAACGCTGACGGCGAGCGCACCACGGTCGAGATCGCGCTGGTCCAGCCGGTGCGGGTCGAGGACGTGCTGCTCGTGCACGCGGGTACGGCGATCGCCCACGCGGCCGAGGCGGAGGCGCGCGCGTGAAGTACGTCGACGAGTACCGCGACGCCGAGCTGGGGCGGGCCCTCGCGGGCGAGATACTCGCCACCGTCGAGCCGGGCCGCCACTACAAGGTGATGGAGGTCTGCGGCGGCCACACGCACTCGATCTACAAGTACGGCGTCGACGACCTGCTGCCGGCGAACGTCGAGCTCGTGCACGGCCCGGGCTGCCCGGTCTGCGTGATCCCGATGGGACGAGTGGACGACGGGATCGCGCTCGCCCACGAGCCGGGCGTGATCTTCACCTGCTTCGGCGACATGATGCGCGTGCCCGGCTCGAACGGCACGTTGCTCGAGGCGAAGGCCGACGGCGCCGACGTCCGGATGGTCTACTCGCCGCTCGACGCGCTGCGGATCGCGAAGCAGAACCCCGACCGCGAGGACGTGTTCTTCGCGATCGGGTTCGAGACGACGGCCCCCTCCACCGCGCTCACGCTGAAGCGCGCGAAGGCGGAGGGCGTACCCAACTTCTCGTGTATGTGCAGCCACGTGACGATCGTGCCGCCGCTGCGCGCGCTGCTCGACTCGCCGGACCTGCGGCTCGACGGCTTCGTCGGCCCGGGCCACGTCTCGACGGTCGTGGGCGCGCGACCGTTCGAGTTCATCCCCGCCGACTACGGCAAGCCGGTCGTGATCTCGGGCTTCGAGCCGCTCGACATCCTCCAGGGCGTGCACATGATCCTCCGCCAGCTCGCGGAGGGCCGCTGCGAGGTGGAGAACCAGTACAAGCGGGTCGTCCCGTACGAGGGCAACCTGCGCGCGCTCGAGGTGATGGCCGAGGTCTTCGAGCTGCGCCCGCACTTCGAGTGGCGGGGGCTGGGGTTCATCTCCCAGAGCGCGCTGCGCCTGTCGGAGGCCTACCGCGACCTCGACGCCGAGGAGCGCTTCCCGGTGCCGGGCATCCGCGTGGCCGATCCGAAGGCGTGCCAGTGCGGCGAGGTGCTCAAGGGTGTGATCAAGCCGTGGGAGTGCAAGGTGTTCGGGACGGCGTGCACGCCCGAGCACGCGATCGGCACGTGCATGGTGTCGCCGGAGGGCGCGTGCGCGGCCTACTACAACTACGGCCGCTTCGCGCGCGAGCGGGAGGTGGTGTGAGCGTGGCCGAGCCCGCCGCC
>JAXDJC010000221.1:0-4646 GCA_034663685.1 Thermoleophilaceae bacterium | reverse complement strand
GGCGTGTCGGACCGCAAGAAGGCCCGCTCGCAGTACGGCGTCAAGGCCAGGTAGCCCGAGTGCCGCGCCGCAACTCACCGGGCCAGCGGCCGATCGAGCCCGATCCGGTCCACGCCTCGCGCCTGGTCCAGCAGGTGGTCAACAAGGTGATGATCGACGGCAAGAAGTCCACCGCCGAGCACATCGTCTACAACGCGCTGGACACGCTCTCGCGCCGCACCGGCCAGCCGCCGGTCGAGGCGCTCGAGGCCTCCGTCAAGGCGCTCACCCCCGTGCTCGAGGTCCGCTCCCGCCGCGTCGGCGGCGCCACCTACCAGGTGCCCGTCGAGGTGCCGCAGCGCCGCGCCCGCACGCTGGCCGTTCGCTGGCTCGTGAGCTTCGCCCGCGAGCGCCGCGAGAAGAGCATGGCCGACCGCCTGGCCGGCGAGCTCTCGGATGCGCAGTCCGACCAGGGCGGCGCGTTCAAGCGCAAGGAAGACATCTACCGCATGGCGCAGGCCAATAAGGCCTTCGCGCACTACCGCTGGTAGCCCGCCGGCGACGCTGCTCGCTGCAAACCTTCGGATTCCGGCGTCATCGCGCCTCGGCTTACTCTCGTAAGCCTTCGGCCCTCTTCCTTGGACTCCTCGGTTTTCGCGGCATCGTCACCGGCGGCGGTGGTCGCTCCTTACGACGAGGGTCGGGCCGGGCCCGTTGACTGCTCCGGCTGCCCTCCGCTATTCGCCGGGAAGCCGTCCTTCGTGCACGTCGTCGGGTTCGGCGCTCCGCTCAGCTTGAAGATCGCCACCGGGCCGTTCGCCTGGATCCGTCGCGCGGACGGGTCGGTCTCGGTCCAGCGCGCCTCGCGCGGGTAGCGGTCGCTCGCTCCCCATGGGTAGTTGAACGGAGCGGCGATCACGTAGTCGTAGCGGCCCCGGGCAAGCTCCGTCCGCCACTCGCTGCAGCTCACCACCGAGCGGAAGTTGCCGTCGCCGCCATCGTGGCCCACGTACTGCACGTGGTTCGAGAGGTCCTCGCCGAGCAGCGGGGACTGGAGGTAGAAGCCCACGATCCCGATGCGTGCGTCGCGCACCGGCCGCGCCCACCGATAGGCGCCGGCGAGTGGCGAGGCCGGGTCGGTGTAGCGCTCCCTGAAGTAGATGTCCTGCGCCTTCCAGCCGAGCGCCACGAGCACGAGCATCGCCGCGAGCGCCCCCGCCGCCAGCCCGGCTCGCCCGACCCGCCGGTGCAGCAGCCGGAGGCCGATCAGCACGGCCGCCGCCGCCGGCAGGGCCAGGAGCGCCGCGGTGGCCGGCCGGTCGCTCCAGAGGCCGAACACGCCCTGCGCGAACTGGGTGGCGAGCAGGGCGATCGCGAATGCCGCGAGCGGCCATGCCGGCCGCCGGCGCAGGGCGGGCACGAGCGGCAGGCACACCAGCCCGACGGCGAGGGCGGGGGAGAGGTAGCGCATGCTCCAGAACACGAGATGCGGAACGCCCTCCGGGGTTCCGCCGGCCCCGCCGGGGGTGAGCACGTAGGCGATCCCCATAGCCAGCCCGGCCGCGCCGAGCGCGCGCTGAAGGCGCGTGCCGCCGGCCACGAGCGCACCGATCAGGCCCCCGAGGGCCAGCGCCAGCACGGCCCACCACACCGGCCCGAACGCGCCGTGGAGGCTGGGGAACAGGTGGTCGCCGTAGAAGCCGGCGCGGGTGAGGTAGTCGGACAGCGCACCGGTCACGTAGCGCTCCGTGTAGGGCGCCAGCTGCGGGCTCGGTAGGTGGACCGGGCCCAGGTTCACCTCGAACCAGGGCGCCGGGTTGCCGGTGCGGGCGAGGTCGCGCAGGTACCAGAAGCCGCCGCCGAGCACGAACATCGCGGCCCAGGCGCCCGCGGTCGAGAGGCGCCGCGCGCGCGGGGCGGCGGCGATCGCGGCGGCGCCGATGGCGAGCGCCGGCGCGACCATGCTCAACTTCACGCCCAGCAGGAGGCCGGCGGCGAGCCCGGCGATGACCACGGCGGAGCGGCGCGGCGGCGCCACGCTCCACGCATTCACCAGCAGCGCCAGCGCCGCCAGCAGCAGCGCCAGCCCGGGCGCGTCGTCCTTCGCGCTGCCCGCCTGCATCCCCACGATGATCGGCGCGCCCATCACCAGCGCGCTGCCGAGCAGCGTGGCCGGCGCCACTCCGTACGGGCGGCCGATCGCCCAGCCCGCGGTGAGTGCCAGCGCGAGCCAGCCCAGGTTCACGTAAGGCGACAGCACCTCGGTGCCGAACGCGAGCATCCCGATCGCGTGGATCAGCGACGGGGTGGAGGGATAGAACGTGGTGAGCGGCTCGTAGCTCGTGAAGTGCAGCCCTGTGAGCGAGCCGTCCTGAACCCAGCGCGCGGCGTACGGGATGTGGAACCAGAGCGTGTCCGGGTCGGTCATCCCGCTGTTGACCGAGAAGTAGGTGCGGTCGAGCCAGGCCACCACCACGAGCGCGCAGCCGGCGAGGGCGATCGCGGTCGCGAGCCGGCCCTGCGGCGGCGCGGGCGGGGCGGCGGCACGCGCGGCAGGGCGCGCCCGCGCGCCGCCTGCCTCCGGGAGGCGCGCGCCCCAGATCCAGGCCCCCGCGCCGGCGGCCACGCAGGCGGGCACCACCGCCCACGCCCGGAAGAGCCCGGCCGTGCCGAGCAGCTCGGCGATCACCACGAGGGCTCCGATCGCCATCACCGCCTCGGCCACGCGGGCGGGCGCGCCGTGCCAGCCCGGAAGCAGCCGCGCCCGCACCCGGGCCGCGCCCGCCGCGAGGGGCGCCACCGTGAGCGCGAGCAGGACCAGGCCGAGGAGGTAGTCGCCGGTGGTCACCGGCGCTGAGGATGCCAGCCCGGCCCGCGGCTCAGGCCGCGGCCGGCTCCTTGGCCGAGTCCCCCCGCGAGGGCGCGGCGGGCTCGGGTCTTCGGAGCAGCGTCAGCGAGCCCGCGCCGGCCGCGATCGCCAGCACCCCGCTTCCCAGCTCGAGCCACAGCCCGGTCCCCTTGTGGGCGGTCGCCTGGTACGCCTCGCCGATCAGCCCGGTCTTGCTCGTCTCGGGGAGGTCGCGGGCGAAGCCCAGGCCCAGCACCACCGCGCCCACCACGATCAGAGCGGCGGCCGCCGGCCGGGAGCGGCCCACCGCCGCGCCCCAGGCCATGAGGATCGCGAACGCCCCGAGCAGGACGAACGCCCACGAGTGGCGCTCGGACCCCTCGAGCCGGCAGCGGTCGGCCAGGTGGGGGTCGGCCAGGTCCTCGCAGGTGGCGGTCACCACGGACACGTACGAGATCGTGGAGAACTCCGACAGGATCGCCATCACCCCGGCCGCCACTCCGACCGCCAGCAGCACCCATGCGAGCAGGCCGGAGCGACCCAGCCGAACCGCGTCAGAACGCAGGAAACCACGTGGGCGGCGGCGAACCCCACTGCTAGCATTGCCCCGCTTCGAAGGGGGCGATTCGCGTCGTCCCCGATTCACGTCCATGTCCACGAAGACCCTCGAATAACCAGACGCCCCCCGGGGAACAAGCCAGGTTTTACGAGGGGCCCTGGACGGGCCTTTTTTCTTCCTGTAGCCGGCGACACGAGAGACTCAGATGCCAAGGGAATTCCCACTAGAGAAGACGCGCAACATCGGGATCATGGCGCACATCGACGCCGGGAAGACCACCACGACCGAGCGCATCCTCTATTACACCGGCCGGACCCACAAGATGGGCGAGGTCCACGAGGGCGCCGCCGTGATGGACTGGATGGAGCAGGAGCAGGAGCGCGGCATCACGATCACCTCGGCCGCCACCACCGCCGAGTGGGACGGCCACCGGGTCAACATCATCGACACGCCCGGCCACGTGGACTTCACCGTCGAGGTCGAGCGCTCGCTGCGCGTTCTCGACGGCGCAATCGCCCTCTTCGACTCGGTCGCCGGCGTGGAGCCGCAGTCCGAGACCGTCTGGCGCCAGGCCGACAAGTACCGCGTTCCGCGCATTGCCTACATCAACAAGATGGACCGCATCGGCGCCGACTTCGCCAACGGCATCGCCACGATGATCGACCGCCTCGGCGCGCACCCCGTGCCGATCCAGCTGCCGATCGGGGCCGAGGGCGACTTCAAGGGCGTGATCGACCTGGTCGCCGAGCGGGCGATCTTCTACGACGACGACCTCGGCACGGAGTTCCGCATCGAGGCCATCCCGGACGAGTACAAGGACGCCGCCCACGAGGCGCGTACCCACCTGATCGAGGCGATCGCCGAGTACGACGACGACCTCATGGAGACCTACCTCGCCGACGAGCCGATCGAGGTCGACCGCCTCAAGCGCGACATCCGCAAGGCCACGCTCGACATCTCGATGACGCCTGTGCTCGCCGGCTCGAGCTTCAAGAACAAGGGCGTGCAGCCGCTGCTCGACGCGGTCATCGACTACCTCCCGAGCCCGCTGGACGTGCCGCCGGTCATGGGCGTCGAGCCCGTGAAGGGCGAGGAGGAGGGCGCTCCCGCCGAGCGGCCAGCGAGCGAGGACGCGCCGTTCGCCGCACTCGCGTTCAAGGTCATGTCCGACCCGTTCGTGGGCAAGCTCACCTACTTCCGCGTCTACTCCGGCAAGCTCGCCGCGGGCGGCCGCGTGCTCAACACCAAGACCGGCCGCAC
>JAXDJC010000218.1:0-35232 GCA_034663685.1 Thermoleophilaceae bacterium | reverse complement strand
CCTCATGCGACGCGACCGCGCCCTCGCCGCACGCGAGCACCGCGGCCATGAAGTGCCCCTGCCACGGCGTGATGTCGTGCCCGACGGAGTAGACGCCGCGGTGGCGGCGGTGCAGGCGCCCGGCCGCCACCCGTTTGGTCACAGCGCTCGTGGTCAGCCCGACGGACTGCAGCTGGGGAAGCGTGATCATGGTCCACTGATCGTGGGCTATCTCCGCGATCCGCCGCTCCCGCTCAACCGGTGTCGATTGAGGTCCTATAGGTCCACTGATTGACAGGGGTTCGTCCATTCCCCATTAATGCCGCCGTTCTCGTGACGGCTCAAGACCGTGGAGTGCCGAAAGAGCGCCAACCCGGTTACAGGCGAGTTACGAGCGGGGTCCGGAGCCGCGGCCGGCGCCTACCGCGCGCGGCCCTGGATCTCCACCGCCTGCTGGAACGTCGGGCGGTTGATCCAGTGGATCAGCGGCTGCGAGACCGCTCCCAGCGGGCGCTGGCGCACGGCGTCCCAGCACCACTGGTCGCCGTCCGTGCAGGCCGGGTCGCCCGCGTACACCTGCTGCGGCGTCTTCGCGATCGCCTGGGCGAGGGTGGAGGCCAGCATCGCCCGGCACTTCGCCAGCGAGCCCCTCCCGCAATACGTGCGCGAGTAGCGGCCGCGCACCTTCATCCCGAGCACCTGGCGCAGGTCCTTGTTGAAGTAGCCGTACCAGGAGTCGTCGTACGCGGAGCCGAGGTGGTCGCCGTGGTTGTGCGGCTGGTTGTCCACCTCGTTGATCGAGTTCAGGATGTCGAAGCCGCTGCCGCCCAGCGTGGGGCCGAACTCGCCCTTCGCCCAGAGCGGGAACCAGGCGTCCATGATCCGCACCGCGACCGTGTCCTCGTACACCCCGTTGTGGTCGCGGTCGCGGCGGTGCGCCCCGGTCGCCACCCACGCCTTGAGGGTCTTGATCGCGGCGGCGAGCGCCGGGTCCTTCTGGCTGCCGAGGACCCTGAGCGCCAGCGGCAGGTCCTTGGTCCCGCGCAGATCCACCGTGCCGGCGTCCTCCATGTCGTTGACCAGCCCCACCAGCGTGAGCTTCTTCGGCCCGGCGATGTCGCGCGTGATGCGGTCGTCCAGCGACTGGGAGCGGAAGACCGGCGAGTAGCTCCACTTGTTGTCGGAGGCGCTGTAGCCCGGCGCCTGCTTGTTGTTCCAGCTCGTGAGGTAGCTCTGGTCGATCGCCTGCGGGTGCTGGGAGAACGGGGTGAGGTCGGCGGTCAGCTTGGCCGGGTCGTAGTGCTGCCACTCGAAGCTCTTCTTCGTGCCCCACACCGGGAAGTTCGGGTCCGTGTTCTTGCCGCGCACGGGGTTGGCCCCGGAGTTGAAGTACGCGACGTGCTTGTCGTCGGCGTAGAGCCAGTTGAACGTGTAGCCGATCTTGTTCGCGGCCTTCTGGAAGGCCTTGGCGTCGGCCATCTTCGACGGGTCGTTGAAGTCGATGAAGCCGAGCGCGGAGTCGACCTCGTGCATGTAGGTGGAGCGCAGCTTGGTGTAGACGACCGGCGTGCCCTTGATCGTGGCCCGCGCCGCCACCAGCCCGAGCTGGGTGCGCTCGGCGTGCATCGTTTCGCTGCCGGGCGCGGTCTGGTCGGCCGCGCTCGGGGTCCAGCTGTTGGTCACGTCGAGCGACTCGATCTGGCGGCACTGACCGCGGTAGGAGTAATGGTCGGACTGGAGCGTGGCCTTCGAGCCGTCGGCGTTGCAGAGCGGCAGCGCGAACGTGTCCACGATGTCCTGGCCGGCCGAGGTGGCGCTCCAGGCGTAGTCGCGGCCGCGACCGAGCTCCACGTACTGATTCACCCCCGGGAAGGCCGCGCCACGCGCGTCGATGCCCGGCGCGTGCACGTCCTCCTCCATGAGGATCTGCGGCGCGAAGTAGCCCGTCTGCGGGCCGAACACGGCGACCGGGTGCCCCGACTGGGACTCGCGGCCGGAGACCACCAGCGCGTTCGACATCTCGCTTGGCAGGCACACGACCGACCCGGGCCTGCAGCTGCGCTTGAAGCCGAGCGAGCCGAATGCACCCCCCGACGACGAGCTTCCGGGGCGAACCTGGTGGTACTTCACCGAGCCCACGTCCGGCAGCGCCAGGCTGCCCGCGGCCCGCTTCTTGGGCACCACCTCGTACGGGAAGCGCTTGCCGCGCGCGGTGGTGGGGGCCTCCGGGTCGTTCTGCGAGCGGAAGTCGCTCCACGCGCCCTTGCCGCGCGCGCCGCCGAGGCGCTTCTGCATCTCCTGGAGGAACTCCGCCGAGCGCACCTCGCCGCCGCCGCCCTTGCCGAAGATCCCGCCCACGAGCGACGCCGTGGCGATCACGTCGGTCATCTTCCAGGCGTCCGGGCCGTCGGGCTTGTTGATCGCCGCGTACTCGCCCGGCATCTTCGACGGGTCGAGCTTGGCCTCGTCGATGTACTTGTTGATCCCGGCGACGTAGTTGATCCCGTCGTCCACGATCGTCTGGCCCTGCGCGCCGTAGAGCTGCGGAAGCTGGTCCACCTGCTTCTGGAGGTCGGCCTCGGTGTATGGCGCGATCGCCCACTGGTCGGCCTCCGTGGCCCGGTTGCCCTCGGACCCGCCCGCGAACGAGGAGAGCTGGCCGCGGCCCAGGTGGCGCAGCACGTCGATGAAGAAGAGGCGGTCCTGGGCGGCCACGTAGCCGAGCCCGAACATCGCTCCCGCGCGCGTCTGCCCGTACACGTGCGGCACGCCGAAGCCCTTGTCGCGCACGATCGTCACGTCGTCGCGCGGGCTGATGGTGCTTGCGATGTCGTCGGGCTTTACGCCGAAGCTCGCGTCCTTGAAGTACTTGGGCAGGTCGGCCAGGGTGAGCCCGGGCGTGGCGTAGACCAGGTCGCCGTACATCCCGAGCTGGTCGTTGCTGTGCGGGGGGCGGGAGGTCTGGTCCAGCTCGTACTGGAGCAGCTGCGGCCCGTTGACGAGGCCGTTCGAGCCGGGCGGCAGGACGTTGCGGAACCCCTTGCCGTCGTTGGTCTGGTACGGCTGGGCATCGGGCGCCGCAAGGGCCGGTGCCGCGAGCGCCAGGGCCGCGGCGACCGCCGCCAGGACGATCCCGCGCGCGAGTCTCTCCACGGCAGGGACGTTACACCCCCGCGATGGCGGGCTGGCCGGCTATGCCAGGACCGGCACTGCGTCCGAGGCGATCGCCTCGATCTGCTCGGCCGCGCGGTCGAACTCCTCGTCGGAGAGCACGGGCGTGCCCTCGAACGGGAGGTCGCGCTGGAGCTCCAGCCAGGAGCGGCAGCCGAGGTACTCGTCGCGCACCTTGACCGTGACGGGGCGCGGGATGCGGTAGGTGCGCAGCAGCATCACGTGGAGCGGGTGGCGGCGCTTCCAGGCGAGCCGCTTCTCGGCGTAGTCCGGCGTCCAGACGTAGTACGGGCGGAGCGCCTCCACGCAGCGCGGGTCCGTGATCAGGTAGCTGGCCGCCACCTCGGCCCAGGCGCGGATGCGCACCCGGTCGGGCTGCGGGATCCCGCCCTCGTTGATGAACGCGCTGGCCGACGGCTCGCCATCGGTCCACACGCCCTCCTCCAGTGCTCGCCCCAGCTCGGTGCGGTGCGACTCGCGCACGTGCTGTCCCTGCTGGTGGTCGAACGTCGGGTAGAGGAAGAAGCGGTCGTGCTCGATCTCGAAATGACGGTTCTCCTCGCGGATTCCGCCCTTGCGCAGGGTCACGAGCTGCTCGCCCTCCGCGAGGGCGCGCACCGTAACTGCCCATTCTTTGAAAGCGACCGGCATCGATGAGAGAGAGCTAGCAGTCCGCATCCCCTGCACTGCCACGCGGACCGGCGGCGCGGGATTCTTACCTACGGGCGCCCGAAATTCAAGGGATTGTGCGGTCTGCCGCGAGATTCGCCGGTATTTGCGGGAACCGAGGCTGTCGATCTGGCCGCTCCCCGTTCGTCCGATAGGCGACCATCCAATCGAGGAGGAAGCGATGAAGTACATGCTGCTGATCCATCAGGGCGACACCCCCACGCCGCGCGACCCCGAGTGGGAGGGGCTGCCCGAGGAGGAGAAGCAGGCGGTCTACGCCGACTACAAGGCCCTCAACGAGACCCCCGGGGTGAGCCCGGGCCTCCAGCTCCAGCCCCCCGAGACGGCGACCGTCGTGCGGGTGGAGAGCGGCAGCACGCTGACCACGGACGGGCCGTTCGCGGAGGTCAAGGAGGCGATCGGGGGCTACCTGCTGTTCGAGGCCGACGACCTCGACGCCGCGATCGAGCTGGCCGCTCGGATCCCCGCGGCCCGCATGGGCGGTGCGATCGAGGTGCGCCCGATCGCGGAGTGGTAGCGATCCTCGAGCAGGCCTTCCGCGACCGGTGGGGATACGTCCTCGCCGCACTGATCGGCTTCCTCGGCGACTTCGACCTCGCCGAGGAAGCCGCGCAGGAGGCCTTCGCGATCGCCGCCGAGCGCTGGCCGCGCGACGGTGCGCCGGCCAACCCGGGCGCCTGGCTGGTGGCCACGGGGCGCAACCGGGCGATCGACCGGATCCGCCGGAATCGCACGCTGGCGGAGAAGACCCGGCTGCTCGAGGTGCCCGAGGCGGCGGAGGACACGGTGGAGACGACGACATTCCCGGACGAGCGGCTCGAGCTGATCTTCACCTGCTGCCACCCGGCGCTCGCCGTGGACGCGCAGGTGGCTCTCACCCTGCGCACGCTCGGGGGCCTGGCCACGGCCGAGATCGCCCGCGCCTTCCTGGTGCCCGAGGCGACGATGGCCCAGCGGCTCGTGCGCGCCAAGCGCAAGATCAGGGCGGCGGGGATCCCGTTCCGAGTGCCGCCCGGCCACCTGCTGCCGGACCGGCTCACGGCGGTGCTTGCCGTGGTCTACCTGATCTTCAACGAGGGCTACGGCGGCCGCGGCGAGCTGGCGGCCGAGGCGATCAGGCTCGGCCGCGCGCTGGCCGAGCTGATGCCCGACGAGCCCGAGGTGCACGGCCTGCTGGCGCTGATGCTGCTGCACGACGCGCGCCGCGAGGCGCGCCGCCACGATGGCGACCTCGTGCTGCTGGCCGACCAGGACCGCTCGCTCTGGGACGCCGGCCAGATCGCCGCCGGGCGGGAGGCGCTCGACCGCGGCCTGGCGCTGCGCGGGCGCGGTCCGTATGTGCTCCAGGCGGCGATCGCGGGGCTGCACGCCGTCGAGCCGCGCGACTGGCCGCAGATCGCCGCCCTCTACGGCGAGCTGGCCCGCGTGACCCGCTCGCCGGTCGTGGAGCTCAACCGCGCCGTGGCCGTGGCCGAGGCGGACGGTCCCGAAGCGGGGCTCCGCATAGTCGAGGGCCTCGATCTCGACGGCTACCGCTACCTGCACTCCACGCGCGGCGAGCTGCTGCGCCGGCTCGGACGGACCGGCGAGGCGCGCGCCGCCTACCGGCGTGCGCTGGAGCTCGTGCACGACGACGCGGAGCGGCGGCTGATCGAGCGGCGGCTGGCGGAGCTGGGCGCGCCTAGCTGACCGGCGCGTCGCCGTCCAGGACCTCGATCACCGCGGCGAAGTCGCGCTCGCCGAGGCCGCGCTCGGCCGCCTCGGCGTACAGCCGCTCGGCGCGCTCGGCCACCGGCAGCTCCACCCCGAGCGCGTGCGCCTCGGCCAGGCAGTGGCGCACGTCCTTCAGCATGTGCTCGAGCTTGAAGAGCGGGTCGAGGTCGCGATCGAGCATCGGGCGGGCCTTGAGGTCGGCCATCATCGAGGCGCCGGAGCCGGCCGCGATGACCTGGAGCAGCGCATCGGTGTCGAGCCCGTAGGTGCCCGCGAGGACCAGCCCCTCGGCCAGCGCCGCGGCGTTCACGGCCCCAAGCGTGTTGTTGATCAGCTTGGCCATCTGACCGTGGCCCTGCGGCCCCACCCGCAGCACCAGCTCGCCCATCGCCTCCAGCACCGGGCGCGCGCGGTCGAAGTCCCCCTGCTCGCCGCCGGCCATGATCGTGAGCGTGCCGCCCTCGGCCCTCGGGCGCGAGCCGGTCACCGGGGCGTCGAGGAACGCCACGCCGCGCTCGCCCAGGCGCTCGCCGATCGCGCGCGCCGCGGTGGGGGCGATCGTGGACATGTCGATCGCGAGGTGGCCGCCGGCCATTCCCTCGGCCGCGCCGTTCTCCCCGAAGAGCACCTCCTCGACCTGCGGCGAGTCGACCACCATCGTGATCGTGGCGTCCGCGGCGGCCGCGGCCCCGGCGGGGGAGTCCGCGACGGGCAGCCCGAGCTCCTCCGCCTTCGCCCGCGTGCGGTTCCACACGGTCACCTCGAAGCCGGCCGCCGCCACGTTGCGCGCCATCGGCGCGCCCATGATCCCCAGCCCAAGGAACGCGATCCGTCTAATCGGCTCTGCCATGTCCTCCGCCTCCCGGGGTCTCGATCCGCAGTCGCTGGCAGGGGCGGAGCGTACCGGCGGCCTTGGGCGGCAGCTCCTCGCCGTCCACGAGGTTGCGGCCCGCCGCCCCCGGCTCGCCGCCGCCGGCCCCGGGCGGCCGCGTGCGGCGGCGCTCGGTCAGCAGGGAGAACTGCATCTCCTCGAGTGCCTCCACCTCGCGCACCACGCCGTCGCCGCCGCGGTGCCGGCCGCCGCCGCCCGAGCCGCGCCGCAGCGAGTACTCCACCGCCCGCAGGGGGAACTCCAGCTCCAGCGCCTCGACCGGCGTGTTGAGCGTGTTGCTCATGGCCACGTGCACGCCGCTCGGCCCGCCGGCGTCGGGGCAGGCGCCCTGGCCGCCGCCGATCGTCTCGTAGTAGGTGAAGCGTTCGTTGCCGAGCGTGAGGTTGTTCATCGTGCCCTGCCCGAGCGCGCGGCCGAACGCCGCGAGCACGAGGTCCGCCACGCGCGACGAGGTCTCCACGTTGCCGGCCACCACCGCCGCGGGCGGGCGGGCGTTGAGCACCGAGCCCGCGGGCGCGATCACCTCGACCGGGCGGTAGGCGCCCGCGCACGGCGGCACGTCCGGGTCCGCGAGCACCCGCACCGCGAAGTAGCACGCCGACAGGGTGACCGCGAGCGGGCAGTTCATGTTGCCGCCGTGCTGCTCCGCGGAGCCGGTGAAGTCGAGCGTGATCGAGCCGCCGTCCACGCGGGCGCGCAGGCGCAGCTCCAGATCCCCCTCCGCGGCCTCCAGCACGTCGCGCGCCTCGCGCTCGCCGTCGCCGAGCGCCTCGATCGCCACGCGAGTGCGCCGCTCCGCGTAGTCGAGCGTGGCGGCCATCGCCTCGCGCACCGCGTCGAGCCCGTGCCGCTCCACCAGCTCGGTGAGCCGCGCGCCGCCGGCGCGGTTGGCCGCGAGCTGGGCGCGCAGGTCGGCCACGCGCTGGCGCGGCCCGCGCATGCGGCCGGTCAGCTCCGCGAGCAGCTCGCGATCGAGCTCGCCGGCGCGCACCAGCCGCCTCGGCTCGATCACCACCCCCTCCTCGTCGAGCGTGGTGGAGTCGGCGGGCATCGAGCCGGGCACCTTGCCGCCCACGTCCGCGTGGTGCGCGCGGCTGGCCGCGTACCCCGCCAGGTCGCCGTCCACGTGCACCGGCGACACCACCGTGATGTCCGGCAGGTGCGTGCCGCCGCGGTAGGGGTCGTTCAGGATCCAGGCGTCGCCGGGGCCGGGGTCCTCGGCCGCCACGGCCTCCACCGCGGCCGGCATCGCGCCCAGGTGCACCGGGATGTGCTCGGCCTGCATGACCATCTCGCCGGCGGCGTCGAAGAGGGCGGTGGACGCGTCGCGGCGCTCCTTGATGTTGGCCGAGTGGGCCGAGCGCACCAGCACCACGCCCATCTCCTCGCACGCCGCGCGCAGCGCGCCAACCATCACCTGGAGCGCCACCGGGTCCACCGCTAGCCGCGCTCCATCACGATCGTGCCGTCCGCCGCCGTGGCGCAGCGCCAGCCCGGCGGCACCACCAGGGTGGCCTCCGCCAGCTCCACGATCGCGGGACCGTCGAGCGCTTCCGCGGGCACGCCGCGCACCACCTCCGCCTCGCGGCGCTCGCCACCGAAGACCGCCGCGCGCCGCGCACGCTCGGGCTCGTCCGCCGGGGGCTCGGCCGGCAGCTCGGTGGCGGGCAGGGCGACGGCCACGCGGATCGTGACCAGCTCCAGGTCGGCGTCCGGGTCGGAGTACCCGTAGCGCTCGTCGTGCGCCGCGTCGAACGCGCGCCGCAGCTCGCCCGGGTCGGGCTCCGGCTCGCCGGGGATCGTCAGCTCGAACGCCTGGCCGGCGTAGCGGAGGTCGTAGGAGGCCCGGACCTCCGGCGCCTCGCCGCCCGTGGGCGCCTCCGCTGCTTCGCCCTCCGCGCGCCCGCTCACGCCGAGGTCCTCCCGCCCCCGCCCTGCCAGCCGCTCGACCGCCTCGCCGATCGCCTCGCGCGTGAGCGCGTCGCCCGCCAGCAGCACGCTCTCCACCAGGTCGCGGCGGCGCTCGGACGCGATCAGCCCGACCGCCGACAGCACGCCCGAGGAGCGCGGCACGAGCACGCGGGTCATGCCCAGCTCCTCGGCCACGGCGGCCGCATGCAGCGGGCCGGCGCCGCCGAACGCGAGCAATGCCAGCTCGCGCGGGTCGACCCCGCGCTCGACGGTCATCACCCGCACCGCGCGGGCCATCTCCACGCCCGCCACGCGCACGATCCCCGCGGCGGTCTCCTCGGGCGAGAGCCCCAGCGCGTGCCCCAGCTCGCCCACCACCCGTGCCGCGGCGTCCGAGTCGAGCTCCACCCCGCCGGCCAGAGGGGAGTCCGCGTCGAGGTAGCCGAGCACGAGGTTGGCGTCGGTCACGGTGGGCTCCTCGCCGCCGCGCCCGTAGGCCGCGGGCCCCGGATCGGCGCCCGCCGAGCGCGGGCCCACCCGCAGCGCGCCGCCAGCATCGCGCCACGCCACGCTGCCGCCGCCCGCGCCCACGGTATGCACGTCCACCATCGGCAGCGCCAGCGCGCGGCCGCCCACCTCGCGGCCGCCGGTGGACCCGGCGCTGCCGCCGCTGGCCACCGACACGTCCGCCGATGTGCCGCCCATGTCGAGCCCGACCGCGTCGCCGTGCCCCGCCCGCTGCGCCAGCCGCGCGCAGCCCACCGCCCCGCCGGCGGGCCCGGAGAGCACCGTCCACGAGCCGTGCCGCGCGGCGGTGGCCGCCGCCACCACGCCTCCGCCGGAGAGCATCACCTCGGGGGCCGGCAGCCCCGCCTCGCGCGCTCGCTCGGCCAGCCGCTCGAGGTAGCGGCGCAGGAGGGGGGAGAGGGCGGCGTCCACCACGGTGGTGGCGCAGCGCTCGTACTCGCGGAACACGCCGGCGGTCTCGTGCGAGGTGGACACGTGCACGCCGTGGCCGACCAGCCGGGCGGCGCGGCGCTCGTGCTCGGGGTGGCGGAAGCCCCACAGCAGGCACACCGCGGCAGCCTCGGCGTCCACGCCCTCGAGGCGCTCGCGCAGGAGGTCCTCGTCGAGCTCGCGCAGCACGCCGTCGGGCCCTGTGCGCTCCGGCACCGCCACGCGCAGCTCCGGCGGCACGAGCGGCGGCGGATGCCCCGCGCAGAGCCGGTACAGCTCCGCCCGCGCCTGGCGGCCCAGCTCCTCGAGGTCGGTGAAGCCCTCGGTGGCCAGCAGCGCGGTGCGCGCCACCTTGCCCTCGAGCAGCGCGTTCGTGCCCACCGTCATCCCGTGCACGAAGCGCTCCACGTCGCCCGGCGCCGCACCGGCACGCTCGAGCGCGGCGTGCACCGCGGCGAGCACGCCCTCCGACTGGTCGCGCGGGGTGGAGGGGGCCTTGGCGGTCACGAGTCGCTCGCCGTCGAGCAGCGCTGCGTCGGTGAACGTGCCGCCGACGTCTACGCCGAGCAGCACGCGCGGCTAGGCGTTCTCGCCGCGGCCGAGCGCGGCGCGCAGCCGGGCCACGATCTCCGGCGGCGCCTTCTCCACCGAGCCGGCGTCGAACGGCGGCTGCGGGTCGTACTCGATCGCGAGCTGGATCGTCTGCGCCATCTCGTCGCCCAGCTCGAGCTGCACGAGGCGCAGCGCCATGTCGATCCCGGAGGAGACGCCCGCTGCCGTGATCACCTTGCCCTGCTCGACCACGCGCTCGGAGACCGGCTCGGCGCCGTAGTCGCGCAGCTTCTCGAGCGCCGTCCAGTACGTGGTCGCCTTCAGCCCCTGGAGCACGCCGGCCTTGCCCAGCAGGAGCGCTCCCGTGCAGACCGAGGTGGTCCACTTCGAGTGCTCGTGCGCGGAGCGGATCCACTCCACGAGCTCGGCCTGGTCGCCTCGCGTGCCGCGCCCGCCGGGCACGCAGACGATGTCCGGCCGCGGCACCTCGGCGAGCGAGCGCGGCGCGGTGAGCTCGAGGATCCCGTTCTCGGTGCGCTTGGGCCCCGGCTCGACCGCGACGAACGACAGCTCCCAGCCCGGCGGGCGGCTGAGCACCTCGTAGGGCCCGACGGCATCGAGCGCGGTGAGTCCGTCGAACAGGGGAATCGCCACCTGCATCCCGCGGATGCTACGCCCAGGGCACGGCTCCCCCGGCGGCGCGCTTGACAGCGCCGTGCGCGGTCGCGGAGGATGCCGCCATGAAACCGAGCCGCCTCCTCGCCGCCGCCATCGTCGCCTCGCTGCTGGTCGTCCCGGTCGCCGGCGCGAAGAAGAGCCCGCCGCCGCCACCGAAGAAGGGCGCGACCTACTCGGGGACCACGAGCCAGGGATCGGTCTGCCGCGTGGGCGAGCAGGAGCTCCAGCAGTGCACCCTCACCATCACGATCACGAGCGACGCCAAGAAGCTCAAGAAGCTGCTGATCTTCTGGCGCGGCGGGCCGTGCAGCGACAACCCGGACCGCTACTACCGGAGCTCGACGCAGTTCACCCAGCTCCCGGTCACGAACGCCAAGTTCTCGCGCACGGGCAACTACACCGAGACGCTGTCCGACGGGACCAAGGGCAAGAACTCGGTCGCGCTCGACGGCAAGTTCAAGAAGAGCAGCAAGGGCAAGTACAGCGCGGCGGGCCACTTCCAGGTGGTGTCGGACCTGACGCTGCCGGACGGCACCGCCTCGCACTGCTCGTCGGGCCCGATCACCTGGTCGGCGAAGCTGTAACCGCTACGCGGCGCAGCTAAGCAGCGGTGGCGGCGAACTGCTCCTCGGCGGCGGCGAACTCCTCGTCCGCGAGCGGGCCGAAGCCCTCCTCGAGGTGCTTGTGCGACGGGCAGTACTTGCTGCCGGGCAGCGGCACGCGCTGGCACGGCGTGCCCTTGCGCGTGCTGGCGTGGCAGCAGAGCGGGCTGCCGTCGATGCTGAGCCCCTCGCGCTCGCGCTGGACCACATAGTCGGCCGCCACGTGCATGTAGCGGTCGATCACCCGGTAGACCTCCATCTGGCGGTTCATCGGGAAGTAGGCGCGAACGTCGTTGAAGAGGGACCGCGTGGGGCGGGCGAAGTAGTGCCGGTCCGTGGCGAGCCGGGTGAATGCCTGCTCGCACGAGACGAGCAGCTCCCGTTGCGGCGACTGGTCGCAGCAGTGGGCGTCATCGTCCACCAGCGGGCTGAGCTCGCGGTAGACGGCGCGACTGAACTGGTACATGGTCTCCCTTCCCCCTCGTACTTCCAGCGCCGGCTTCTCTGCCGGCACCGCGGGAGTATTCCAATGGTGTGCTAAAGCACAAAGTACCCGCGGTTAAGGTCGTGTTAACTCACACAAGGCCCGGAGTTCCGCTCTGCGATGCGCTCTGGCGCGTTATGCCCAGCGCTCGAGGAGCGGATCTTCGTCATCCGTGAGAGTCACATGCATACCGTCGAGGCGGGGGTCGGAAACCCGAAAGTCCTGCCGCTGGTGGGCTCCGCGGCTCTCCTGGCGCGCAAGCGCGGATGCCGCGATGTGGCGGGCGAGCGGGAACGGGTCGTCCAGCAGCTCGCGCAGGCCGGCCTCGGTGCGGTGCAGGCCGGCGCCGCGCCATAGCGCCGCGCGAGTGGGCCGCGGGGGGACCGGGTTGGGGCCCTCGATCGGGGCCGGGCCCGGGTTGGCGGGGAGCGCGGGCGAGGCGGCGGCGGCCAGGCCCGCGCGGCGGCCGAACACGAAGCACTCGGCCAGCGAGTTCGAGGCGAGGCGGTTGGCTCCGTGCAGGCCGCTGCAGGCACACTCGCCCACCGCCAGCAGGCCCTCGATCGACGAGCGCCCGTCGATGTCCACCGCCACGCCGCCCATCGTGTAGTGGGCGGCGGGCGCGACCGGCACGGGCTCGCGGCCGGGGTCGAGCCCGGCGCGCCGCAGCGCCGCGGCCACGTTGGGGAAACCGCGCATGTCGATCATGCGCATGTCCAGGAACACGCGCTCGCCGGACGCGAGCACACCCTGGACGGCAAGGGCGACCTGGTCGCGCGGGGCCAGCTCGTCCACGAAGCGGCCGCCGCCCTCGTCGATCAGCAGGGCGCCCTCGCCGCGGATCGCCTCGGTGATCAGGAAGCCGTCGTGGCGCGGGTCCTCGTGGAGCAGGGCGGTGGGGTGGAACTGAGTCATCTCGAGGTCGGCCAGCCGCGCCCCGGCGTGCGCGGCGAGCGTCACGCCCGCGCCGATCGCTCCGCGCGGGTTGGTGGTGCGCTCCCAGAGCGCGGCCGCGCCGCCGGTGGCGAGCACGGTGGCGCGCGCGGAGAGCACTGTCTCGGCGCCGCCGCCCGTCCGCTCGGCGCGCAGGCCGGCGCAGCGGCCCTCGTGGCGCCACAGGGCGCTCGCGGTCGTTCCCTCCAGCACCTCGATCCTCTCGCTCTGCGCCACCAGGGCCGATAGCTCGCGCGTGATCCGCTGGCCGGTGGCGCTGCCGCCCGCGTGCACCACCCGGCGCACCGAGTGGCCGCCCTCGAGCCCCAGCGCGAGCGAGCCGCGGCGGTCCGCGTCGAAGGCCACGCCGAGCGCCTCGAGGTCGCGCACCGCGTCGGGCGACTCGTCGCAGAGCACGCGCGCGGCGGTGTCGCGGCAGGCGCCGCGGCCGGCGGCGAGGGTGTCGGCGAGGTGGCGCTCCGGCGAGTCGTACACGGCCAGGGCGGCCGCGATTCCGCCCTGGGCCCAGAAGCTCGCGGACTCGGCGAGCGGCGAGCGCGAGACGAGCACCACGCGGGCCCCCTCGCGTGCCGCGACCAGCGCCGCGTACAGCCCGGCGGCGCCGGCGCCCACCACCGCCACATCCGCGTCGAGCGACGCTGTCGGCTCAGTGTGCAAGCGGGGTCTACCGTACCGGCATGGCGCCCCCGCTCTACTTCCGCCACGAGTCGTCGCTTGAGCACGACACCGGGCCCCATCCGGAGGGACCGGGGCGGATTCCCGCGATCGAGCGCGAGCTGGAGGCGCGCGGGTGGCTCGGCTACGAGCGCCGCGAGGCGCCCGAGGTGGCGATGGACGCGCTGGTCGCCGTGCACCCGGAGAGCCAGGTGCGCGCCGTGCGCGAGATGTCCGAGGGCGGCGGCGGAGCGTTCGATCCCGACACCGTGGCCAGCGCGGGCTCGTTCGGCGCCGCGCTGCACGCGGCGGGGGCGGCCTGCGCGCTGGCCGGCGCGCTGGCGGCGGGCGAGGCGCCGTTCGGGTTCTGCGGCCTGCGCCCGCCCGGGCACCACGCCGAGCCGTCGCGGGCCATGGGCTTCTGCCTCTTCAACAACGTGGCCGTGGCCGCGCGGCACGCGCTCGACTCACTCGGGCTCGAACGGGTCTTCGTGCTCGACTGGGACGTGCACCACGGCAACGGCACCAACGACATCTTCCACTCGGATCCCGCCGTGCTGTTCGCGAGCATCCACCAGTCGCCGCTGTATCCGGGCACGGGTGCGCTGAGCGACGTCGGGTCGGGCCACGGCGAGGGCTACTCGCTCAACCTCCCGGTGCCGCCGGGGTCGGGCGAGGGGACGTGGCTCGCGCTGGTCGAGCACGTGGTGGCGCCCGCCGTGCGGGCGTACGAGCCGCAGCTGATCCTGGTGTCCGCCGGATTCGACGCTCACCGCGACGACCCGCTCGCGGACTGCCGGCTCGAGACCGGCTCGTTCGCGGCCATGGCGCTCCAGGTGCGGAGCCTCGGGCAGGAGCTCGGGGCGCCGGTGGGCGCGGTGCTCGAGGGCGGCTACGACCTCGCCGCGCTGGCGCAGTCGGTGGCGGCCACGATGGAGGCGTTCGCCGAGGGCGGGGACGCGCCGCGGGCGGAGCCGGACGCGGTCACCGAGCGGGCGGCGGCGGTCGTCGGGCGGTACTGGCCGGCGGTTACTTCGGCTTGACCTGGCGCGGGTAGCCGCCGCCGAAGCCCTGCTGCGCGTAGTTGTCGGCGGCGCGGGTGGCGGCCTGGCTCGTCTTGTACTGGCCGGCGAACACGACCCAGAAGCCGGGCCGCAGGCTCGAGAAGTCGTCCGAGCGCAGCACGCCGGCCTTGATGCCGCGCTTGACGGCCTGCTCGGCCTTGGCGTCGGCCGCGTTCTTCGAGGTGGCCGAGACGAGCACGACCGTGTAGGCGGTCTTGCCGGCGGGCCAGTCGGTGGGGCCGGCAGGGGTATTCGGCGTGGTCGGGGTCGTCGGTGTGGTGGGCGTGGTCTGGGGTGTGGTGGGGGAGGAGTTGGTGTCCGGCTGGGTCTGGCCCGAGGCGGGCGGGATCGTGGGGCCGCTCGGCGTGGGCGGGGCGGTGGGGGTGGGGGTGGTCGAGGCGGGCGGGGTGGCGGGCGCCGTGGTCGACGGCGAGAGGTCCGCCACGTCGCTCTTCTTCACCTGGTCGCCCGAGGTCAGCTCGACGATCGCGAAGGCGACGGCCGCGCCCACGAGGAGCACGCCGAGGCCGGCCAGGGCGGCGGGCAGGCGCCAGTTGCGCCCGCCCGCGACCGCGGCGGCGCCGGGCCCGCCGGGCGCGATCCGCGCGCCGCAGACGATGCACATCTCCTGACCCGGCCGCGCGGCGGCGCCGCAGTTGGGGCACGCGACGGCCGCGGCGGCTGGGGCGGCGGAGACGAGCTGGCCGGGCTGCGGCGGGGGCGCGTCCACGCGGGCGGCTGCGCTCGGGGGCGCGGCGGACACGAGCTGGCCGGGCTGCGGCGGGGGCGCGTCCACGCGGGCGGCTGCGCTCGGCGCGGGCGCGTCCACCCGGGCGGCTGCGCTCGGCGCGGGCACCGGGGTGCCGGCGGTCGGAGTCGGCGAGTCGCCGGGCTTCGTTGCGCCCGCCGCCGGCGAGTCCACCCGCGCGGCGGCGGTCGGCGGCGGGGCGGGCAGCACCTTGGCCGGCTTCTCCACGCGGTCGCCGTGGCCGGGCGGCGCGGCGCTGACCGTCTCCTTGGGCAGCTCGTCGGGGTCGGCCACGCGCGCGGAGGCGTCGGGCGGCGGTGGGCTCGCGGCGTCTCCGTCGCCCTTGTCCCGGCGAAAGCGCATCCTGCTCAGGGGGTCGTGACCGTGTAGGTGGGGACGCCGTCGCCCGCGACTCGGTCGGCGGGGGACGGGGGCGGCGCGTCGGTCGAGACGAGCTGGGCCGCGGACGGGGGCGGCGCCTGAACGGCGGGCGCGGCGACCGGCGCGGCGCCGGGCAGCGGCTCGTTTCGCTCGAGCGCGCCCGACAGCGCGCGCGCCTCCGAGTCGACCGCGATCGCCTCGCGCGCCTTGCGCTCGACGAGCGCCGGGTCGTGGCGGCCCTGGCGGTGCATCTCCATCACGAGGGCTCCGAGCTCGTGGAGCAGGAGGTCGCGCTGCTCGTGCACGCGGCGGAGCTGCTTGCGCATCGCGCTGCGGTCGGCCGTGGCCGCCGTCAGCGGATCGCCGGGGACCTGCGGATCCTGCCCGGCGGGCGGGCCGTCGCCGCCGCTCGCGGCGCGGCGCGCCCTGTCTGCTGCGCGGTTTCGGAAGGCCATCATGGGCTGGATCGAGACGTTAGCGGCGAGCGAAGCCGCCCGCGAGCTCTCGGTAGACCTCGAACACGCGCGCCGCCATTCGGTTGCGATCGAACAGCTCGGCGCGCGCGCGGCCGGCGATCCGCGGATCCGGGTCGGCGAGATGGGGCTCGAGGGCGCGCAGCCAGCGCTCGCGCTCGAACGGGGCGCAGAGGGTGCCGGCCACGCCGCGCAGGGCCACCGGCGCGATGCCCACGTCGGTCGAGAGGACGGGCACGTCGCACGCGAGTGCCTCGAGCGGGGCGAGCCCGTAGCCCTCGCGCTCGGACGGCGCCAGCACGGCGTTGGCGGCGTTCACGAGGTCGGGGACGGCGTCCGGTTCCACCCCGCCGTAATCGAGCAGCTCGGCTCCGGTGGCCGACGCAAGCCCGCGCGCGCGGTCGTGCCGCTTCTCCGCCCGGGCGGGGTCCGCGGGGAAGAGGAGGTACGGGCCGCCGGGGCCCAGGCCCAGACGTTTGCGCGCCTCGGCCCGGTCGCGGGGGCCGAAGCGGTCGAGGTTCACGCCCATCGGCAGGATCGCGGCCGGGGTCGCGGTCCCGGCGCCGGGAAGGCCGCCCCCCGGGAGCCGGGCGAGGTGAGTGGAGACCGGCGCCGGGAGGTCGATCAGGCGGGCGAGGGCGCGCGAGAGCCGGCCCACCACGGGGTGGGCCAGGTCGGTGCCGTGGAAGGTGACCATGTGCGGCGCGCCGCGCACGGCCAGGGCGCTCCAGCCGGCGAGGCCGTAATGAGCGTGGACGACGTCGAAGCGCTCGCCGCGGTAGCGGCGGCGCAGCTCGTGCGCGGCGGCCAGCCAGCGGCCGCTGCCGCCGGGCTCGATCGCGAACAGCTCGATCTCCACGCCGCCGAGGGCGCGCAGCGACTCCACCTGGTCGCGCACGAACCCGCCGAGCCCGGGCCGGTCGGCCGTCGGGTACATGCCGGTCACGAGCAGCACCCGCATCGGTTGCGAGCGTATCCGCAGGAGGGGCCTCGCGCCGTGTTTCGCGATCGTCACCAGCCCGCCGCCAAATCGTCACACGCCGGTCTTGTCCCGTAACGCGGCCCTCGGGAGCATCGCCGGTGAGACGGCTTGCGCGCTCCGCCGGGGCGCCTTTCAAGGGAGGAGACCCCATGTACCGCGCCTTCGGATACCTGCACGCCACCCTCATCCGCGCCACCGACCGGCTGCGCTCGGCAGCCGGCCAGGGGACGGTCGAGTACGTGGCGCTGATCCTGCTCGTGGCCCTCGTCATGGCCGGCGTCGTGGCCGCGCTGAAGGGCTACAAGACCGACCAGGGCAAGGACCTCGGCGACTCGATCGTCGGCAAGATCAAGGACGCGGTCGACAAGGTGCAGTTTTGAGCGCGCAGCGCCCGCCCGGGCAGCGGTCGAAGCCGCGGCGTGAGCGCTCGGAGCCGCGCCGCCCCACCGTTCAGGCCACAAAGACCCGACGATCGGGGGGTGGGAAAACCGGCGATCACGTAGACGGCAAGCGCCGGGCCGCGTCCGGACGTCGCCGCTCCCCACCCGCGCGGCCCGTTGTTGCGGGGACGCCGCCGCCGCTCACGAACACCGGTGGCGTGAACAGTGTGAGCCTGATCGGGCGAGTGGCGGAGCCGCCGGAGATGAGGACCGGCGAGGACGGCGAGGACGTGTGCGCGATGCGCCTCGCGGTGCCGCGCGTGGCGCGCGGAGGGGGCCGCGAGCCGGGCGTGGTCTACGTGGAGGTGACCACCTCCGGCTGGCAGGCGCGCGAGATCCACGAGGCGCTGGCCGTGGGGGCTCGCGTGGGAGTGGCCGGACGGATCGCACTCGAGGAGTGGGTCGACCCGGGCGGCCAGCGCCGCTCGCGCTACGAGGTGATGGCCGACCAGCTCGAGCTGCTCGACCCCCCGCCGGGCGGCGCCGCGCCGGGCCTGGCCGCATAGCCGGGTGCACGGCGCACGCCGGCGGCACCCCTGCGTCGTCGCTCCGCTCTGCCAACATGGCCGCGTGGCCGCCCGC
The DNA here is from genome assembly GCA_034663685.1 of Thermoleophilaceae bacterium. Lineage (GTDB taxonomy): Bacteria > Actinomycetota > Thermoleophilia > Solirubrobacterales > Thermoleophilaceae > AC-37. The sequence goes on along the minus strand of JAXDJC010000218.1, from coordinate 17,325 downwards.
GAGGCATCGCTGCCGATTGCCGTGTTCGACTCCGGCGTCGGCGGGCTCACCGTTCTGCACGAGCTGCTCGTGTCGCTTCCGCACGAGGACTTCACCTACCTCGGCGACACCGCCCGCTTCCCCTACGGGCAGCGCTCGCCGGCGGAGCTCGAGTCGTTCGCGGTCGAGCTTGCCGGCCGGCTGCTCGACGACGGGGCCAAGCTCCTCGTCGTGGCCTGCAACTCCGCCACCGCCGCCGCGCTTCCCGCGCTCCGGGAGACGATCGGGCGCCGCGTGCCCGTGGTTGCGGTGGTCGAGCCCGAGGCGCGCCTGGCGTCCGCCGCCACCACCAGCGGGCGCGTCGGCCTGCTCGCCACGGCGGCCACGGTTGCCAGCGGCGCCTACGCGCGGGCGCTCGCCCGCTGGGCGCCGGATGCTGCGCTCACGCCCGTCGCGTGCCCCGAGCTGGCTCCGCTGATCCAGGCCGGCGAGGTGGTGGACGACCGCGTGGTCGCGCTCGTCCGGGAGTACTGCGCGCCGCTGCGCCGAGCGGACGTGGACACCGTGATCCTCGGCTGCACCCACTACCCGCTCGTGCGCCCGATGCTCCAGCGCGAGCTGGGCCGGGGCGTCACGCTCGTCAGCTCCGGCCAGGCGATCGCCGAGACCGTGGAGGGCGAGCTCGACGCCGACGGCCTCTCGGCGCCGGTCGACCGGCGCGGCAGCTACCGCTTCATGTGCTCGGGCGACCCGGACGAGTTCCGCCGGATCGGCACCCGCTTCCTCCAGCTGCCGCTCGGCGACGTGCGGCACGTGGACGTCGCCGCCGCGCCCGCGCCGGCCGGGAGGGCCGCGTGAGCACGCGCAACGACGGCCGCTCCTCCGGCGACCTGCGCCCCGTCACGATCACGCCCGGCTTCGTGCGCAGCGCCACCGGCTCGGCGCTGTACGCGCAGGGCGGCACGCGCGTGATCTGCACGGCCTCGGCGGTCGACGACGTGCCGCGCTGGATGCGGGGCCAGGGCAGGGGCTGGGTCACGGCCGAGTACGGGATGCTCCCCGCCTCGACCGGCGACCGCAAGCAGCGCGACATCTCGAAGGGCCGCCTCGACGGCCGCAGCGTGGAGATCCAGCGCCTGATCGGCCGCTCGATCCGCGGCATCGTCGACTTCGCCGCGCTCGGCGAGCGCACGATCTACCTCGACTGCGACGTGCTCGAGGCCGACGGCGGCACGCGCTGCGCGTCGATCACCGGCGCGTACGTGGCGCTGCACCTCGCGTGCGCGCGCATGGTGGAGGAGGGCAAGCTCGCCGCGATCCCGCTCACCCAGCAGGTGGCCGCGGTTTCGTGCGGGATGGTCGGCGGCGAGCCGCTGCTCGACCTCGACTACTCGGAGGACTCCACCGCGGAGGTCGACGCCAATGTGGTCATGACGGGCGACGGCGGGCTCGTGGAGGTTCAGGCCACCGCCGAGCGCACGCCCCTATCCCGCGCGTCGCTCGACGAGCTGCTCGCCCTGGCCGCCGCGGGCATCGACCGGCTGCGCGCCGCGCAGCTCGAGGCCGTCGGCGCGCCCGCCGGCTGAGGCCCGCCCGTGCGACTCGTCCTCGCCACGCGCAACGACCACAAGCTGCGCGAGCTCCAGCAGCTGCTGCCCGACTGCGACCTCGTGCCGCTGCCCGCGGGCATCGAGCTGCCGCCCGAGACCGGCGACACCTTCGCGGCCAACGCGCACATCAAGGCGGAGGCCGCCGCCCGCGCCACCGGCCTGCCGGCGGTGGCCGACGACTCCGGGATCGAGGCTGCCGTGCTGGGCGGCGCGCCCGGGGTGCGCTCCGCTCGCTTCGCCGGTGAGCACGCCACCGACCAGGAGAACCTCGACAAGCTGCTGCGCGAGGTGCCCCCCGGCGGCGACCCGCGGCTGACATACGTGTGCGTGCTCGCCTACGTGCCCGAGCCCGGTGCCGACCCACTGCTCTTCGAGGGTCGCTGCACGGGCACGATCACCCACGGCCCGCGCGGCCACGGCGGCTTCGGCTACGACCCGGCCTTCGTGCCCGACGACCGCGACGACGGCCTCACGATGGCCGAGCTCGACCCGGCCGACAAGGACGCCATCAGCCACCGGGGCCGCGCCGCGCGCGCGTTCCGCGACGGGCTCCGGCAGAGGGAGCATGCCGCGTGATCGTGGCGGTCGACCACGCCGTGCAGGCCGGGCAGAAGTCGCGCGCCGCGCGCCTGTCGATCCTCTCCAACGCCGCGCTGATCGCGATCAAGCTCACGGCCGGCGCCGTGACCGGGTCGATCGCGATCATCACCGAGGCCGTCCACTCCTCCGTCGACCTGGTGGCCTCGATCGTCGCCTACTTCTCGATCCGCAAGGCCGAGGAGCCCGCCGACGAGTCGCACCCCTACGGCCACGAGAAGGTGGAGAACCTCGCCGCGGCGCTGGAGGGAATCCTGATCCTGGTCGGCGCGGCGATCGTGGTCTTCGAGTCCGCACGCCGGCTGGCGAACCCGCCCAAGGTCGAGTCGCTGGGGTTCGGCATCGCGGTCATCGGTGTGTCGGTGGTGGTCAACCTGGCCGTGTCGACCTACCTCTACAGGCGCGCCCGCCAGACCGACTCGCCCGCACTCGAGGGCGACGCCGCCCACCTCCGCACCGATGCGATCACCTCGCTCGCGGTGCTCGCGGGACTGACCACCGTCGCGATCACCGGCGTGGAGATCCTCGACCCGCTCGTGGCGCTCTCGGTCGCGGCGGCGATCGTCTGGGCCGGGATCCGGCTGATCACGCGCTCCTCACGGGTGCTCGTGGACGAGGCGCTGCCCGACGACGAGCTGCGCGCGATCGCGAAGGCGGTGGAGCAGAGCGGCGCGCCCGAGGTGGCCGGCTACCACAAGCTGCGCGCCCGCCGCGCGGGCAGCCGCCGCTACATCGACCTGCACGTGCAGTTCCGCTCGGGCACCACGCTCGAGCGCGCGCACGAGGTGAGCCACGAGCTCCAGACGGACATCCGCCGGCGCGTGCACCGGGCCGACGTGCTGATCCACCTCGAGCCCGAGCGCCACCTCGAGCCCGAGGGCTAACGCAGGTTGACCGCGGCGGAGGCCCCCACCGCCAGCAGTACGAAGAAGTAGCCGTAGTAGCCGCTCAGGAGCACGAGCAGCGCGGCGACGACGCAGATCCCAACCGTGGTGAGCCAGGCGATTCGGGAGAGGGGCACGGCGCTATTCTGCCCCGTCAGGTGGCCGGACCCGCTTTGACCCCCGATCTGGCACTCGATTACCTCGCGGAGCTCTCCACCGACATCCGGGCCGGCGTGCTCCTCGACTCGGGTGGCTCGCTGGTTGCGTCGTGGCAGGGCGACGACGAGCGCGGTGAGCGCGTGCGCGAGCTGGTCACCGGGCTGCTCGAGCGCGCGGACGCGGCCGCCGGCACCCGCGAGCCGCCCGTGCAGGTGGAGGTCACCACGGCCGGCGGCGGCGTCTTCTGCGTGCGCGACCCGAGCTGGACCATCGCGGTCGTGACCGGCCGCTACGCGCTCGCGTCGCTGATGTTCTACGACCTGCGCAAGGTGCTCGAGGACCTGGGGGCCGCGGCATGAGGGAGCGCCGCGGGCAGTTCGCGAAGATCGCCGACACGATCACCGGCACGATGCGCCGCCGCCAGCGCGACCGCGAGCCGCGCGTGCTGCTCTACGGCGCCGACGGCCGCCCGCACGCTCTCTCGCCGTCCGATGACATCCACCCCGAGATCGTGGAGCTGTCCGAGCGGCTGGTGGTCCTCGCCGTGGGCGGCGAGGAGCCCGAGGGGCCGGCCGACGAGGTGCCCGAGGCGCCTGCCGACGAGGTGCCCGAGTGACGCTCCTGGGCGCCGAGGTGGCCTCCCGCGCGATCGAGCGTGCGCTCCGCCACGGCGGGGAGCTGGCCGAGGTCTACGCCGAGGAGCGCCGTGGGATGTCGCTCTCGCTCGACGACCGGCGGATCGAGCGGCCGCAGACCGGCGTGGAGCGCGGCGCGTCCGTGCGCGTGGTGGCCGGCGACGCGACCTACTTCGGCCATGTGGACGGGCTTGCCGAGGAGGACCTGCTGCGGGTGGCCGACTCGGTTGCCCAGGCCGCTCGCTCCGGGAGGGCCAAGCCCAAGCCGATCGCCGAGGCCGCCGCATCCCGGGGGCTGCACCCGGTCGAGGTCGACCCCGGCGAGGTGGAGGCCGCGCGCAAGGCCGACATGCTGCGCGCCTGCGACGAGGCCGCCCGAGCCGCGGGCGCCGAGGTGGCCCAGGTCTCGGTGAGCTACGCCGAGAGCCGGCAGTCGCTCGAGATCTACAACTCCGACGGCGTGGCCGCCTCCGACGACCGCACGCGCGTGCGGCTCGGAGTGCAGGTGGTGGCGCGGCGCGACGGCACCGTCGAGACCGGCAGCCAGACCCGCGGCGGGCACGCGGGCTTCGAGCTGCTGGCCGAGCGGCCCGAGCTGGTGGCCGAGGACGCCGCCCGCATGGCGCTCACGATGCTCGACGCGCGCGAGGCGCCCACCGGGCAGATGCCGGTGGTGGTGGGCAACGGGTTCGGCGGGGTGCTGCTCCACGAGGCGGTCGGCCACGGGCTCGAGGCGGACGCGGTGCACAAGCGCGCGAGCGTCTACGCCGGCCGGATGGGCGAGCGCCTGGCGCCGCCGTTCGTGACCGCCTACGACGACGGCTCCCGGCCCAACGCCTGGGGCAGTGACGGCATCGACGACGAGGGCGCGCCCACCCAGCGCACCACCATCATCGAGAACGGCGAGCTCACCTCGTATCTGTACGACCTCGTGCGCGCGCGCAAGGACGGCGTGGCGTCCACCGGCAACGGCCGGCGCGAGTCGTTCCGCCACCTGCCGGTGCCGCGCATGACCAACACGTTCTTCGCCGAGGGGTCGGCCACGCCGGAGGAGCTGATCGAGAGCACCGAGCGCGGCCTCTACGCCGTGTCGTTCGGCGGCGGCCAGGTGGAGCCCGCCACGGGCGACTTCGTGTTCGGCGTCTCCGAGGGCTACCTGATCGAGGGCGGCAAGGTGACCGCGCCGGTGCGCGGCGCCACGCTGATCGGCAACGGGCTGGGCGCGCTCCAGGCGATCGACGGCGTGGCGGGCGACCTCGAGATCGCCACCGGCTACTGCGGCAAGGCGGGCCAGCGGGTGGCCGCCGGCGTGGGCCAGCCGCACGTGCGGATCGCGGCGCTCACCGTCGGCGGTACGCAGGCGTGAGCGAGCCGCTCGACCTCGAGGCCGTCGCTCGGCGGGCGGTCGAGGCCGCCGCGGACGCGGGCGCCGATGACGCCGACGCCTACGCCGAGAGCACGGTCGAGCGCGAGATCCGCGTGTACGAGGGCGGGGTGGAGAGCCTGACCGACGCCACCAGCCGGGGCGTGGGCGTGCGGGCCTTCGTGGGCGGGCGCTGGGGCCACGCTTATGGCACCGACCTGACCGGGGACGGGCTGCGCGAGCTCGCGGCCGCCGCCCACGAGGCCGCGGCGGTGGCGGACTCCGACGAGTTCGCCGGCCTGCCGGACGAGACCGGCTCGACCGACGTGGGCGAGCTGCGCTCCGCCGAGCTCGCCCGGTGGACCACCGAGCGCAAGGTGGAGCTGGCGCTCGAGGTCGAGCGCCACGCGCGCAACCATCCGGAGGTCACCCAGGTCGAGCAGGTGGTCTACGCGGACAGCGACGGCGAGGCGGCGCTCGCCAACTCGCGCGGCTTCACGGGGTCGTTCTCCAGCTCCGCCGCCTGGGCGTACGCGAGCGCGTTCGCGGGCGAGGGCGAGGACCTGATGACGGGGCTCGGGCTGGGGATCGGCCGCGGCCCCGAGGCGCTCGACCCCGCTGCGATCGGCGTGGAGGCGGCCGAGCGCGCCGCGGCGCTCGCCGGCGCCCGCCAGCCGTCCGGCCGGCGCTGCCCGGTGGTGTTCGACGCGTTCGTGGCGGCGAGCTTCCTCGGCTTCATCGGCGGGATGCTCTCGGCCGACTCGGTCCAGCGCGGGCGCTCGCTGTTCGCCGGCCGCGAGGGCGAGGAGATCGCCAACCCCAAGCTGCGGCTGGCCGACGACGGCACGGCACCCGACGGCCTGGCCACGGCGCCGTTCGACGGCGAGGGCTCGCCGCGGCGGCGGGTGCCGCTGATCGAGGACGGCCGGCTCGCCACGTTCCTGTTCGACGCGCGCACCGCGCGCAAGGCCGGGCGCGAGACCACCGCCAGCGCCGTCCGTTCCTCCTACCGCACCCCACCGTCGGTGGGCACCGGCAACCTCGTGGTTGAGCCCGGCGATCACTCGCTCGAGGAGTTGTTCCGCGAGGCCGGCGACGGGCTCTACGTGATGGACGTGGTGGGGCTGCACTCGGGCGTGAACCCGGTGTCGGGCACGTTCTCGGTCGGGGCCACCGGGCGGCTGATCGAGGGCGGCGAGCTGGGCGCGCCGGTGCGCGAGATCACGATCGCGAGCGACCTCGTCTCGATGCTCCGCTCGATCGAGGGACTGGGCTCCGCTTCGCGCTGGGTGCCCTTCGGCGGCAGCGTGCGGGCGGTCCCGCTCCTGCTCCGCGAGATGGCCGTTTCCGGCGCCTGAGGCTCGTTTCGGCCCGGAAAACGGCCCTCGAAAACCCCAAAAACCCCGCTTCCTCGTACAAAAACCGCATTCCAGAGCGGAATCCGCCTTCTAGCCGTCCGTGAGCACTGTTAGCTTCGCCATCGAACCCAGCCCAGAAGGGGGAACAGCCGTGACCAAGCAGGAATTCGTTGATCAGGTGGCCAACTCGTCAGGCCTCGGCAAGGGCGAGGCCACGAAGGCCGTGGACGCCGTACTCGAGACGATTCAGGAGACGCTCAGCCGTGGCGGTGAGATCAGCTTCACCGGCTTCGGCAAGTTCACAGTCGCCGATCGGGGCGCCCGCCAGGGCGTGAACCCGCAGACCGGTGAGCGGATCCAGATCGCCGCCTCCCGCGTGCCGCGCTTCAGCGCCGGCTCGCAGCTCAAGAGCGCGGTCAAGGGCGGCTGATAGCCGCTCGTCTCGCCTGCGGCGGGAAGCCGCGGTTCGGGCGTCCCTGTTAGAGAGGGGCGCGTGAGCCGCGGCTTTCCGGACCGCCTCGCGGCGCTCGTCGAGGAGCGCCGTAGCCAGATCGTGCTCGGGCTCGATCCCGACCCGGCCGCACTGTGGCCGGTCGCGCTCGAGCCCGACGCGTCGTCGCCCGTCGCCCAGGCGGTGGCGGAAGGGCCCGCGGAGCGGACCGCCGCCGCCGTCGCCCGGCACTGCCGCGCCGCGATCGACGCCGCCGGCCCGGCCTGCGTGGCGGTCAAGCCCCAGGTGGCCTGCTTCGAGCGGCTCGGCGCACCCGGCTGGGCCGCCCTGGCGGACACGGTCGCCCACGCGCGCAAGGGCGGCCTGCTCGCGCTGGTCGACGGCAAGCGCGGCGACGTGCCCGTCACCGCCCGCGCCTACGCCCAGGCGATGGTGGGCGAGACACCCGGCCCGTTCGGCCCGGTGCCCGGCCTCGGAGCCGACGCCTTCACGGCCAACCCGCTGCTTGGCCGCGACTCCCTCGAGCCCCTCACGGAGGCGGCGAGCGCGGCGGGAGCCGGAGTCTTCTGCCTCGTGCGCACCTCCAACCCGGGCGCGGCGGCGATCCAGGTCGTGCCACGGGACGCCCCACTCCACGAGCGCCTCGCCCGGCTGGTGGACGAGCTGGGGGCGGACTCGGTGGGCGACTGCGGGCTCTCGGCGGTGGGAGCGGTCACGGGCGCGACCAGGCCGGAGCTGCTGGACCGGCTGCGCGAGCTGATGCCGCGGGCGGTCCTGCTGCTGCCCGGCGTGGGAGCGCAGGGCGGCGACGTGGCCGACCTCGCGGCTGCCTTCGAGCCCCATCCGGCGGCGGGCCTGGTAACCGCATCGCGCTCGATAGTGAACGCGCACACGCAGCGCGGCGGCGACCCGGGCGAGGCCGCGCTGGCGGCGGCGGAGGAGCTGCGCGAGCTCGCCTGGAGCCTCGCGGGCGGCTGAGCCCCGGCCGCGCGGCCGCGGGGCGCGCCGGGGCCGCGCGGCCGGGCGGCACACCGGGCCGGGCCAACTGCGGCACTTGGGGAGCCGGGCCCGGGCAACCGTGGTCAATTAGGGGACGTATAGGACCTCAATCGACGCCGGTTGGGGATTCCGGTGTCGATTGCGGCGGCTATATCGCCGCAATCGACAGGGGTTCGCCGAGGCGGCCGGGTCTAAGCCCGCGCCGAGTAGAACGACAGCGAGCCGAAGAGGACGCGCATCCTTCCGCGCTCGCGCGCATCCGCCAGCCCGGCCTCGGAGAAGATCCGCGGCAGCGCCCCGCGCACGTTGTCGCGGGTGTTCTCGAGCCCGTCGAAGCGCTGGAGCAGCTGCGCCCCCAGCCACCCGACCGGATCGCCCGGCGGCGGGCCGAAGTCGGCCACGTGCAGCTCGCCCCCCGGCCTCAGCACCCGGGTGACCTCGCGCGCGGTCGCCGCCTTGGCGTCCGGCTTCAGGTGGTGGAAGAACAGGCTCGAGAGCACGCGGTCGAACAGCCCGTCCTCGTACGGAAGGTCGAAGGACAGCCCCTCGTCGAGCGTCACGTCCACGCCGGCGGCGGCCGCCTTGCGCCGCCCGCGCTCGAGCACCTCGGGGTCGCCGTCGAGCCCGATCAGCTCCGCGCCGGGGTGGCGCTGCTTGGCCCACACCGCGAGCGTGCCGGTCCCGCACCCGAGGTCCAGCACGCGCATGCCCGGCTGGAGCGCCGCCTGCTCCAGGAGCTGGTCCTTGAAGCGCCGCTCGCGCGTGGTGATCCTGAGGACGGGGTCGTACAGCGCCGTGAGGCGGTCGTAGGTGAGCGCCGGTATGTAGTCCTCGCCACGCTGCGCACTCGGCACGGGGCAGACCGTACTCCTCGACCGCCGGTGCGGCATGTGACGTGCCCCCCTTTCCACACGTGCGGCCCCATGACAAGATCGTCCCATGACCTGCGCGTCCTGCGGTTACGAGAACCCGTCAGACGCACGGTTCTGCGCGGGCTGCGGCACCCAGCTCGCCGAGCAGACCGCGGAGGCCGGCCTCGCCGAGGCGGCCGGCGAGATCCGCGACGCTCCGGAGCAGCTCGCCAACGGGCGCTACCGCCTGAAGGGCTACCTCGGGGAGGGGGCCCGCAAGGTCGTGTACCTGGCCCACGACTCCGCGCTCGAGCGCGAGGTGGCGATCGCGATGCTGAAGACCGACGACCTCGACCGCGCGGGCCGCCACCAGCTCGCGCGCGAGGCCCAGGCGATGGCCCGGCTCGGCGACCACCCGAACGTGGTCTCGGTGTTCGACATCGGCGACGACGACGGCGAGCCCTACATCGTGAGCCAGTACATGGCGGGCGGCTCGCTGGACAAGCGCCTCGAGGAGGCCGTGGACAACCGGCTGCCGCTCGACGAGGCGATCGAGGTGGCCACCTCCATGGCCGCCGCGCTCGACCACGCCCACCGCCGCGGCGTGGTGCACCGCGACCTCAAGCCCTCGAACGTCTGGCTCACCGCCGACGGGATCGCGCAGCTCGGCGACTTCGGTCTCGCCTTCAGCGCCGACCGCACGCGCCTCACCCGCGCCGGCGCGATCGTGGGCACGGTCTCCTACATGGCTCCGGAGCAGGCGCTCGGCAAGACCCCCGACGCCTGCAGCGACCTCTACTCGCTCGGCGCGCTCCTCTACGAGATGCTCACGGGCCGCCCGCCGTTCGTGGGCGACACCGCGGTGTCGGTGATCTCGCAGCACACGAGCGCCGAGCCCGTGGCCCCGAGCCGGCACAACCCGGAGGTCCCGTCCGAGCTCGAGGCCGTGGTCCTCAAGCTGCTCGAGAAGGACCCCGACGAGCGCTACGCCGACGCCGGCGCCCTGCGCGCGGCGCTCCAGAGCGCCCGCGAGGCCGCCGAGCGCCCGGCGCCCGAGGACGGCGCCACCGCCGGCGCCGAGAACCCGGTCGAGGCGCTGGCGGAGGGCGTGTTCGTGGGCCGCGAGAAGGAGGTCGAGCGCCTGCGCGGCGCCTTCGAGGACGCGCTCGCGGCCCGCGGCCGCCTGATGATGCTGGTGGGCGAGCCGGGCATCGGCAAGACGCGCACCGCCCAGGAGCTGACCACCTACGCCCAGCTGCGCGGCGCGCGCGTGCTGGTGGGCCGCGCCTACGAGGGCGAGGGCGCTCCGGCCTACTGGCCGTGGGTGCAGATCGCGCGCACGTACATGGAGGGCCGCCCCAAGGACGAGATCAAGGCCGACATGGGCCCCGGCGCGATCGACATCGCACAGGTGGTGGGCGAGGTGCGCGGCGTGCTGCCGGAGAACGACTTCGGGGAGACCGCCAACCCCGCCGACTCCGAGCAGGCCCGGTTCCGGCTCTTCGACAGCGTGACCACGTTCCTGCGCAACGCCTCCAAGCGCGAGCCGCTCGTGATCGTGCTCGACGACCTGCACTGGGCCGACACGCCGTCGCTCCTGCTGCTCGAGTTCATGGCCCGCGAGCTGGGCGGCGCGCGGCTGCTGATCGTGGGCACCTACCGCGACGTGGAGCTGGGCCGCAAGCACCCGCTCTCGAGGGTGCTGGCCGACCTGGCGCGCGAGAGCCTGGTCGAGCGCGTGCTGCTGCGCGGCCTCACTCAGCCCGACGTGGCCCGCTTCATCGAGATGACGGCCAGCATCCGCCCGCCGGAGCGGCTCGTGCGCACCGTGCACGAGGAGACCGAGGGCAACCCGTTCTTCGTGTCGGAGATCGTGAGCCTGCTCGCCTCAGAGGGCCACCTCGAGTCCGGCTCGGCACTCGGCGACGTGCTCGTCACGATCCCGCAGGGCGTGCGCGAGGTGGTCGGCCGCCGCCTCGACCGCCTATCCGATCACTGCAACTGGGTGCTCTCCGCGGCGTGCGTGCTCGGCCGCGACTTCGCGGTCGACGTGCTCGCGCCGGTCGTCTGCGACGAGGCCCTGGTCGAGTTCCCCGGCAAGAACCCGGACGACCTGACCCGCGAGCGCCTGCTCGAGGTGCTCGACGAGGCCGTGGCCGCACGCGTGCTCCAGATAGCCGACGTGGGCCGCTACACGTTCTCGCACGCGCTGGTGCGCGAGTCGCTCTACGAGGAGCTGGGCGTCACGCGGCGCGTGCGGCTGCACCGCCGGGTGGGGGAGACGATCGAGAGCGTCTTCGGCAAGGACTCCGACCAGCACCTGGAGCAGCTCGCCCATCACTTCCTCCAGGCGCAGGAGCTCGACAAGGCGGTCGACTACTCGATCCACGCGGCCGGGCGCGCGATGTCGCTGATGGCCTACGAGGACGGTGCCGCGCTCTACGACCGGGCGCTTCAGGCGCTCGACCTGCGTGGCGGGGTCTCGGGGCAGCAGCGGGCGGAGCTGCTGATCGCCCTCGGCGACGCCCAGGCGCGCGCCGGCGACGGCCAGCGGGCCAAGGAGACCTTCTTCCGCGCCGCCGACGCCGCGCGGTCGGTCGGCGCGCAGGACCAGCTGGCACGGGCGGCACTCGGGGTGGCCGGCAGGCTCGAGATCGGGCTGGTGGAGCGCGAGGTGATCGAGCTGGTGGAGGAGGCGCTGGCCGGCTGCGGCGACGAGCCCAGCGCCGCGCGCGCGGAGTTGATGGCGAGCCTCGCGATGGCGCTCTACTTCGTGTCGCGCGAGCGTGCCGACGAGCTGAGCGCGGCGGCCGTGGAGATGGCCCGCGAGGCGGGGGACGACCACGTGCTGGCCCACGCGCTCAGCGCCCGGCACTTCTCCCTGTGGCAGCCCGAGCGGCTCGACGAGCGCCTCGCCGTGGCCACCGAGCTGGTGGACGTGGCCGGCGCATCCGGGGATCTCGACCACAAGGTGGACGGTCGCGGGCTCAAGGTGATCGACCTGCTCGAGCTGGGCGACATCCGCGCCGCCGACGCCGAGATGGAGGCCTACGGCCGCGAGGCGCACGAGCTGCGCCAGCCCAACTACCTGCGCATCGCCGCGATCCGCAGCTCCATGCGCGCGATCCTCGCCGGTCGCTTCGACGAGGCCGAGAGGATGTTCGCCGAGACGCCTACGCTCGACCGCGCCAAGCGGCTGCTCGAGCCGAACACGGTGCAGGCGGGCGCGGTCGTGCTGTTCGAGCTGCGCCGTCTCCAGGGCCGCCTCAGCGAGGTGCGGGGCGCGTTCGAGACCTTCTCCAAGGAGTACCCGGCGGTGCCGGCGTGGCGCGCCGCGCTGGCGCTCGTGTACGCCGAGGTCGGGAGCTTCGACGAGGCGCGCGCCGAGCTGCGCGAGCTCGCGCGCGACGAGATCGCCGCCCTGCAGCGCGACGCCAACTGGCTCGTGGGCATGGTCTGCCTGTCGCTCACCGCGGTCCGCCTGGGCGAGCGGATGATCGCGACCACCGCCTACGAGCAGATGCTCCCCTACGCCGACCGCAACGTGGTGGTGGGCGGCGGCTGGAGCTGCGAGGGCTCGGCCTCGCTCTACCTGGGCTACCTGGCCGCCTTCCTCCAGCGCTTCGAGGCCGCCGAGCAGCACTTCCGGGCCGCGCTTCAGATGAACGAGAGCATCGGCGCGCGCCCGTTCGTGGCCGAGACGCAGGTGGCCCTTGCGGAGCTGATCGCCGAGCGCGACGGCTCGGCCGGGGAGCGGCGCGCCACCGAGCTGGCCGACGCCGGACTCGAGGCCGCGCGCGACATCGGCATGGCCGGCCTGGTCGAGCGCGCCTTCTCCCTGAAGATGCGCTTCCAGGGGATCGACCCCGCCGACGTGAGCACCTCGATCGACGCCGTCGCGAGCGCCGTCGGGAACGAGCGCCCCGACCTGACCACCGCCACCGCGGCAGACGGCACCGTCACGATCATGTTCAGCGACATCGAGAGCTCCACCGAGATGACCGAGCGCATGGGCGACCGGCGCTGGATCGAGGTGCTGCGCGAGCACAACCGGCTGGTGCGCGACCAGCTCGCGGCGCACGAGGGCTTCGAGGTCAAGTCGCAGGGCGACGGGTTCATGGTGGCGTTCGCCAGCGCGAGCAAGGCGGTGGAGTGCGCGGCGGCGATCCAGCGCGCGTTCGCCCAGCACGCGGAGGAGACCCCCGACGAGGCGATCCGCGTGCGCATCGGCCTGCACACCGGCGAGGCGATCCGTGAGCGCGACGACTTCTTCGGCCGCAACGTGATCCTCGCGGCGCGCATCGCGGCGAAGGCGAACGGCGGCGAGGTGCTGGTGTCCTCGCTGCTGAAGGAGCTGACCGAGGCGGAGGCCGACGTGCGCTTCGGCGAGCCGCGCGAGCTCAGCCTGAAGGGCCTCTCCGGCACCTACCAGGTCCACGCGGTGGACTGGGAGGGGCTGGTGGCGGGCGCAGCCGGCTGACGCCTCCGCGCTCGAGCGGCGCGCAATCGTCGCTGCAACCGGCAGGAAAACCGGCTTGGCGCGGGTATCCTGACCTCTCCGATGCCGACCGTGAAGCGCACCCCAGCGCGCGTACTGGCGCCGCTCGCGCTCCTCGCGTTCGGCCTCGCCCTGCTGCTGATCGTCACCAGTGGCGGCGGCAACAGCAGCCAGTCCTCGAAGAAGACGCCCACCGCGCAGGAGCAGCGCGACCTCCAGCTGGCCAAGGACAAGAAGCGGCGATCGAAGTCCACGAGCCGCAGCCAGGGGCAGGGCAAGACGCCGCAGGGCATCTACGTGGTGAAGACCGGCGACACCCTCGGGTCGATCGCGCAGAGGACCGGCGTGCCGGTCGAGAAGCTCCAGACGCTGAACCCCGAGCTCGACCCGCAGGCGCTCGTCTCCGGGCAGAAGATCAAGCTCAAGTAGTGAGGATCGCCGGACGGGCGGCGGCTCTGGCCGCCGCTGCCGTGAGCGCGCTGATCCTGGCCGCGCCCGCCGGCGCGGTGCAGCGACCGCACGTGAGCGCGCCGGCGGCGATCCTGCTCGACGCCCGCAGCGGGGACGTGCTGCTCGCCCGCCACCCCGACGCCGAGCGCGCCATGGCCAGCACCACCAAGCTGATGACGGCGCTGCTCACGCTCGAGCGCGCGCAGCCGTCCGACGTCTTCCGCGCGGCCGACTACCACCCGGGGCCGCTCGAGTCCAAGATCGGGCTGCGTTCCGGCGAGCGCATGCGCGTGCAGGACCTGCTCGTGGCGCTCCTGCTCGAGAGCGCCAACGACGCGGCGGAGACGCTTGCCGAGGGCGTGGGCGGCTCGCGGGCCGACTTCGTGACCGCGATGAACGCGCGCGCGGCCGAGCTCGGGCTGAACGAGACGAGCTACGCCAACCCGATCGGGCTCGACGACCCCGACAACCACTCGAGCGCGCGCGACCTCGCCACGCTGGCCCGGCTGCTCCTGCGCAACCCGCGCTTCGCCGCCATCGTGGACCGTCCGCAGGCCACGCTGCACAGCGGCGCGCGCAGGCGCACCGTGGTCAACCGCAACCGGCTCGTGCGCAGCTGGCCGTTCGTGGACGGCGTCAAGACCGGCCACACGCGCTCGGCGGGCTTCGTGCTCGTCGGCTCGGCCACGCGCAACGGCGCCCACGTGATCAGCGTGGTGATGGGCGAGCCGAGCGAGGCGGCGCGCGACGCCGAGTCGCTCAGCCTCCTCGAGTGGGGGCTCGACCGCTTCATGCGCGTGGTTCCCGTGCGCGCGGGGCGCGTCGTGACGAACGTGGGGGTCAAGCTGTTCGACGACCGGCGGATCCCCCTCGAGGCGGCGCGCTCGGCGCGGGTGACCGTCCGGCGCGGCGCGCGCGTGCGCACGCGCGTGGAGGCCCCGCGCGAGCTCAAGGGCCCGATCCCGGCGGGCCGCCGGGTCGGCACGGTGCTGGTCACGGTCGACGGCCGGGCCGCGGCGCGCGTGCCCCTCGTCACCGCATCCGCCGTCCCCGAGGCCGGGTTCTTCCGGCGGGCGGGCTCGGCGATCGGCTGGGCGGTAGCCTTCGTGGTGCTCGCCGTCGCGATCCTCGCTGCGGCGCGCTACAGGGGGTCTCGATCGCGTAGGCGTGGAGGGGTTTCCACATGATCGTCACCGTCACTCTCAACGCCGCCCTCGACAGGACCCTCTCGGTGCCGAACTTCCGGCTCGGGCGCCGCCACCGGGCCGTGGACAGCACCACGATGGCCGGCGGCAAGGGCGTGAACGTGGCGCGCGCTCTCAAGACGCTCGGCCAGCCGGTGATCGCCACCGGGGTGGCGGGCGGCCACACCGGCACGCGCATCATCGAGCAGCTCACCGGCGAGGCGATCCTCAACGACTTCGTGCGGATCCAGGGCGAGTCGCGCACCTCCACGGCGGTTATCGACCCCACGTCGGGCAAGCAGACCGAGATCAACGAGCGCGGCCCGGAGGTCTCGGAGGCTGAGTTCGAGCTGTTCGTGGACAAGCTGCTCTACCTGGCCAAGGGCGCCGGCGTGGTGGTCTTCTGCGGGAGCCTGCCCGCCGGGGTGCCGGTGGAGGCCTACGCGCGGCTCGTGAAGGAGCTGAACGCGCTGGGCGTCACCACCGTGCTCGACTCCGAGGGTGAGCCGCTGCGGCTGGCCGCGCGAGCGGAGCCGGCGGTGGTCACCCCGAACGAGATCGAGGCCGAGGAGCTGGTGGGCCACGAGTTCGGCGACGAGGAGGACCTGCCGCAGGCCGTGCTCGAGATGGTGGAGATGGGCGCGCGCGAGGCGATCCTCACGCGCGCGAACGGCTGCGTCGGGATGGTGCTCGACGACGGCGAGCGGCGGCTCTGCCGGGTCACGCTCGACCCCGCGCACGTGGACATGAGCTCGGGCGTCGGGTCCGGCGACGCGTTCCTCGCCGGCTATGTCTCCGCCCGCTACACCGGCAGCCCGCCGGACGAGTGCCTGCGCTTCGCCGTGGCCTGCGGCGCCGAGTCGGTCCAGCACTTCGGCGCGGGTGTGATCGACCCCCGCGAGGTCGAGCGCCTGATGGCGCACGTGGAGGTCAAGCACCTCGCCGAGCCCGCGCTCCAAGCGGGCTCCTAAAAGCCCGCAAACTGCGGCGAGGAGCCGGTTCCGGCCGGTGCTAACGTCCTCTTTCAGTCCGCCGCCGAACCTAGGATGCCGCCATGGAGATTGAGATCGGGCGTGGCAAGAAGGCCCGCCGCGCATATGGCTTCGACGACATAGCGATCGTCCCGTCGCGGCGCACGCGCGACCCCGACGACATCGACATCACCTGGACCCTCGGTCCCTACCGCTTCGAGCTGCCGCTGCTCGCGGCCGCCATGGACGGGGTCGTCTCCCCCCGCACGGCCGGCCTCGTCGGCAAGCTCGGCGGGCTCGGCGTGCTCAACCTCGAGGGCATCTTCACCCGCTACGAGGACGCCGAGGAGCAGCTCGAGCGCATCGCCGGCTACCCGCCGGAGAAGGCCACCGCCGAGATGCAGCGGATCTACGCCGAGCCGATCAAGGCCGAGCTGGTCGCCCAGCGCGTGCGCGAGATCAAGGACCAGGGCGTCGTCTGCGCCGCCTCGCTCACGCCGCAGCGCGTCAAGAAGTACTACGAGATCGCGCTCGAGGCGGGGCTCGACATCCTCGTGATCCAGGGCACGGTCATCTCGGCCGAGCACGTCTCGGTCACCAGCGAGCCGCTCAACCTCAAGGAGTTCACGCGCGAGGTGCCGGTGCCGGTCGTGGTGGGCGGCTGTGCCTCCTACTCCACCGGGCTCCACCTCATGCGCACGGGCGCGGTTGGCGTGCTGGTGGGCGTCGGGCCGGGCGCCGCGTGCACCACGCGCGGAGTGCTCGGGATCGGCGTGCCGCAGGCCACCGCGATCGCCGACGTCCAGGCCGCGCGCTCGCAGCACATGCTCGAGACCGGCGAGTACGTCAACGTGATCGCCGACGGCGGCATGGGCACCGGCGGCGACATCTCGAAGGCGTTCGCCTGCGGGGCCGACGCCGTGATGATCGGCTCCCCGCTCGCGCGCGCCTACGAGGCGCCGGGCCACGGCTTCCACTGGGGCATGGCCACGTTCCACCCGTCGCTCCCGCGCGGAGCGCGCGTGCGCACCACCCAGAACGGCACGATCGAGCAGATCCTGCTCGGGCCCGCGCACGAGAACGACGGCACGTTCAACCTCATGGGCAGCCTGCGCACGTCGATGGCCACCTGCGGCTACGAGGACATCCCCTCGTTCCACCGCGCGGAGGTGATGGTCGCGCCCGCGCTTCAGACCGAGGGCAAGCAGCTCCAGCGCTCGCAGGAGATCGGCATGGGCGCCACCAAGGCCGCAGCCGCAGCGCCCACCAATGGCACCGCCACGCCGCCGTCGGCCGATGGGGTCATGGAGGCGCCGCCGGAGCCGGTGGCCGCCAC
>JAXDJC010000194.1:0-9167 GCA_034663685.1 Thermoleophilaceae bacterium | reverse complement strand
CCCACGACCTCCTCGACGGGAACCACGTTGTCCGGGCTCGACGGCTTGGCCACGAGCGGGCCCAGCTCGGCGAGGTCGATCTCCTCGCGGTCGTCGTACTCGGCACCGTCGTCGGGCGCGATGTCGGCGAAGTCGTCCTCGCGCTCCTGCCGCTTGAGCCAGTCCCGGGTCCGGTCGTCGGGCGGGAACACGGCCGAGGTGGCCCCCAGCTCGGCGATCATGTTCGCGATCGTGCCGCGCTCGGGTATCGAGAGGTCCTCGGTGCCCGGCCCGGTGAACTCGAAGATGCTGTTCTTGCCGCCGCTCACGCTGCGCCGGCGCAGGAGCTCGAGGATGATGTCCTTGGCCTGCACCCAAGGGCGGTCGAGCTCGCCCTCGAGCCGCACCTCGATGATCTCCGGACACGCGATCTCGTACGGGTAGCCGGCCATGGCCACCGCCACGTCGAGCCCCCCGGCACCGATCGCGATCATCCCGAGCGCACCGCTCGTGGTGGTGTGCGAGTCGGCCCCGACCAGGATCCCGCCCGGCCGCGCGTAGCGCTCGATGTGCACGTAGTGGCAGATCCCGTTGCCCGGCCGGGAGAACTCCGCGCCGAACTTGCGCGCCATCGACTGGAGCATCCGATGGTCGTCCGGGTTCTTGAAGTCGAGCTGGATCACGTTGTGGTCCACGTACTGGACCGCCCGCTCCACGCGCACGCGCGGCACGCCGAGCTGCTCGAACTGCATGAACGCCATCGTGCCCGTGGCGTCCTGGAGCAGCGTCTGGTCGATGCGCAGCCCGATCGGCGAGCCCGGCGTGAGATCGCCGTCCACGAGATGCTCGCGGAGGATCTGGCGGCTCAGGTTCTCAGCCATCGCTCAGCAGACGTGGTCGCCGTTGAGTAGCCGGGGCACGATCTCGTTGATCCGATCGATCCCCACCGCATAGAACTGACCCTGCACGTCGGTCCGCTGCGCGGAGTTCATGCCCACGAGCCTGGCCTGATGGTTCACGAGCGGCCCGCCCGAGTTGCCCTGGTTGATCACCGCGTCGGTGAGGATGGCGTCCTTGTAGGGCCCGACGGTGGGCTCGCCCGAGCCCCCCGGGATCGCGGGGAACGTGGTGCTCACGGTGGAGATCACGCCGGCGTTGCCGGTGAGGTTGGCGTCCTGGCGCGGCTGGTCCTGGGAGAGGTTGAGCGTGGCCGGGTAGCCGATCACGACCACGTCGTCGCCCACCTGGAGCACCTTCTTGCTGGGCACCCGCGGCATCGTCTGGAGGCCCCTCGTGTCGTCGACCTTCAGCACCGCGATGTCCTCGCAGTCGGCCTCGCCCTTGAGCGTGGCGTTGCGGGCGGTGGCGCCGTCGATCTTGATGTCGTTGCCCACGGACACCGTGAGCTTGTCCCCGGTGCTGACCGTGTAGTCCTGGCCGCCGGCCACCACGTGCGCGTTGGTCACGATGAGTCCCTGGCTCGCATCCCAGACCCAGCCGGAGCCGCGGCCGCCGGTGCCGGAGCCGTTGTTGGTCACCACGAGAACCGTGCGCGGCCGCGACATGTTCACGACCTGGGCGTTGGAGAGCTGGCTGCTGCCGCTGCCGCCACCGCTGTCGAAGACGCCGGTCACGAGGCCGCCGATCACGATCGCGAGCAGCACCAGGACCGCGATCCCGATGATCGTGACCCGGCGCAGGCCGCGCTGGATCACGAGCCGCTGCATCGTGGACGCACTGGGCCCGGGTGGCGGAGGAGCGGCGGACTGGGTGACCGCCGGGTACGCCGGCTGGTGCGCCGGCGGCGGAGCCTGGAACAGCGGCGCGATCGGAGGCGGCGGCGGTGCCGAAGCCTGCTCGGCAATCGCGCGCAAGAGGGTGTCTCCGATCCGGAGCTCCTCCCCGCCGCGCAGCACGACCGACCCGACGACCTGCTGTCCGTTGACGAACGTGCCGTTGCGCGAGCCGAGGTCGGTCAGCTCGGCCCGGCCGTCCGGCAGCTCCCGCACCGACGCGTGCCTGCGCGATGCCTTCGGGTCGCGCAGCACGAGGTTGGAGCTGCCCTCGCGGCCGAGCGTGAACTGGTCGCCGCGAATGATCCCCGTGCGCCCCACGTCGGCTCCTTTGGCGACCTCGAGGATCATCCGCGCGGCACCCTAGCTGACCACGAAGTCGGCCCTGGCCTGGGCCACGAGCTCGCCGTCCACGTGCCCGCTCGCGCTGGTGGCGATGCGGCGCCCGTCCCGCTCCCCGACCCGCGCCTCCACGTCCACGAACGCCCCCACCGGCGCGGGCGCGAGCAGGTCCAGCTCCAGCCGCCGCGTGCGCGCCTCGAGCCCCTGCGCGTGAAGCGCGAGCGCCATCGCCTCGTCGAGCGCTGTGGCGATGATCCCGCCGTGCGCGAACCCGGGCGGCCCCTGGTGATCCTGCTTGACGAAGAAGCGGCCGCGCACGCCGTCGGTCTCGAGCTGGAGGCCGAAGAGGTTGGCCTGGCCGCAGCCGAAGCAGACGTCGTGGTGCGAGATCAACTGAGGCGCTTCAGGACGAACGGCAGGATGCCGCCGGCCCTGTAGTACTGCCACTCGTTCGGCGTGTCGATGCGCACGGTGGCCTCGAAGGTCTCGCCGTCAGCGGTCACCTCCACGGTGCGCTGCCCGTCCTCCACGGCGGGGACGGAGAAGACCTCCCTGCCGCTCAACTCGGCGGTTGGAGCCTGCAGGGGGAGGATTCCCATGCCGACGAGGTTGCTCCTGTGGATGCGCTCGTAGCTCTCGGCCAGCACGAACCGCACGCCGAGGAGCCGCGGCCCCTTGGCGGCCCAGTCGCGCGACGAGCCGGACCCGTACTCCTTGCCGGCCAGCACGCAGAGCGGCACGCCCTCGTCGGCGTACGCCATGGCGGCGTCGAAGATCGACATCTCCTCGCCGTCCTTGATCGTCACTCCGCCCTCCGTCCCGGGCGCGAGCTCGTTGCGCAGCCGCACGTTGGCGAACGTGCCGCGCATCATCACCTCGTGGTTGCCGCGCCGCGAGCCGTACGAGTTGAACTCGGTCACGCCGCGCTCCGTGAGGTACCTGCCGGCGGGCGAGTCCTTCTTGATCGCGCCCGCGGGCGAGATGTGATCGGTGGTCACGCTGTCGCCCAGCTTGGCCAGCACCCGAGCGCCCTCCACCGCCCCCGCGAACGGCTCCTGCTCGAAGTACGGGGGCTTCTTCACGTAGGTCGATTCCGGGTCCCACGCGTACGTGGCGCCCTCCGGCACCTCCAGCGCGTTCCACTGCTCGTCGCCCTCGAACACCTTCCCGTAGCTCCTGGTGAACATCTCGGACTCGACGTACTGCATCGCGTCCTGGACCTCGGCCTGACTCGGCCAGATCTCGCGCAGCGGGAACTCCTCGAAGAGGTCCACGTCCATGCGGCCGGCCAGCGCGTAGGCGACCACGAGCGGCGGTGACGCCAGGTAGTTGAGTCGCACCTCGGGGTGGATGCGGCCCTCGAAGTTGCGATTGCCGGAGAGCACGGCGCAGACCGCGAGGTCGCGCTCGGCGATCTCCTTCGAGACCTCCTCCGGCAGCGGGCCCGAGTTACCGATGCAGGTGGTGCAGCCGTAGCCCACGAGGTCGAAGCCGAGCCGGCTGAGCGGCTCCAGCAGGCCGGCCCGCTCGAGATATTCCGTCACCACCTTCGACCCCGGCGCCAGCGAGGTCTTGACCCACGGCTTGGTGTCGAGCCCGAGCTCGAGCGCCTTCTTGGCGAGCAGACCCGCGGCCAGCATCACGCTCGGGTTCGAGGTGTTGGTGCAGCTCGTGATCGCGGCGATCACCACGGCGCCGTGGTCGAGCCCCTCGCCCTGGGGCGTCTTGTCCGCCACCGCCACCACCTCGCGCTCGGACTCCTCGCGGCCGTTCGTCGGCGGATCGCTCGCCGGGAACGTCTCTGCCACCGACTCGTCGTGACCCTCGTACTCGACCATCTCGCCGAGCGAGTCGAGCGCCGAGCGCTTGGCGTCGCGCAGCGGCACGCGGTCCTGCGGCCGCTTGGGCCCGGCGAGCGACGGCTCCACGTCACCGAGGTCGAGCTCCAGCGTGTCGGAGTAGGTCGCCTCCTCGGCGTCGTCGTCGTGGAACATGCCCTGCTCGCGCATGTAGGACTCCACGATCTCGGTCGGGCGGCCGGTGAACTCGAGGTAGCGGAGCGTCTGGTGGTCGACCGGGAAGATCCCGCAGGTGGCGCCGTACTCGGGCGCCATGTTCCCGATCGTGGCCCGGTCGGCCAGCGCCAGGTTGGGCAGGCCGGGGCCGAAGAACTCCACGAACTTGCCCACCACGCCCTTGGCGCGCAGCATCTGTGTGACCGTGAGCACGAGGTCGGTGGCGGTGGAGCCCTCGGGCAGCTCGCCCGTGAGGCGGAAGCCCACCACCTGCGGCAGCAGCATCGAGATCGGCTGGCCGAGCATGGCCGCCTCGGCCTCGATCCCGCCCACGCCCCAGCCCAGCACGCCGAGCCCGTTGATCATCGTGGTGTGCGAGTCGGTGCCCACGAGCGTGTCCGGGAACAGGCGGCCGTCGCGGCTGATCACCACGCGCGCGAGGTACTCGAGGTTGACCTGGTGGCAGATGCCGGTGTTGGGCGGCACAACCGCGAAGTCGTCGAACGCGGTCTGGCCCCAGCGCAGGAACGCGTAGCGCTCGCGGTTGCGCTCGAACTCCAGCTCGGCGTTGCGCTGGAAGGCGAGGTGGTGGGCGAACGCGTCGACCTGGATCGAGTGGTCGATCACCAGCTCGGCGGGCACGAGCGGGTTGACCTTGGACGGGTCGCCGCCGGCGTCGCCGATGGCGTCGCGCATGGCCGCCAGGTCCACGATCGCCGGCACGCCCGTGAAGTCCTGCATGAGCACGCGCGCGGGCTCGTAGGCGATCTCCCTGCTCGGCTCGGCCTTCGCGTCCCACGTCGCGATCGCCTCCACGGACTCGTCGTGCCCGTTGCGGATCGCGTTCTCGAGCAGGACCTTCAGCGAGTACGGCAGCCGCGCGACGTCGTACTGCGACTGCAGCTCGTCGAGCCGGAAGATCTCGTGGCTATCGATAGTCGATGCCACCGAAGAAGTGCGTCGGCATGACCGGCCACTGCCGCTTGAACCGCGCCAGCTCGGACGAGGGGAACACCTGCTTCCAGCGCGGATCGCGCCGGTCCGGATCGGCCACCGCGTGCTCCTTGATCATCGAGTCGTACTGGTCCGAGGAGTCCTCGAGCGTGTTCGAGTTCATCACCACGTCGCGGCCGAAGAACTCGGCCCACTTGCGCACGCCCGGGATCTTCGAGAGCCGCGGGTGCCAGTTGTCGGCAGCCACGCCGTTCTCGCTCGAGACCCAGATCCCGTCCGGCGTGTTCACGCAGAGCGACATGTTGCCGTCGGTGTGGCCCGGGGTCGAGATGAACGCGAGCCCCTTGCCGATCTCCACGTCGCCGTCGAGCAGGATCACGCGCTCGTCGGGCACGCCGTCCATGCCGCCGTCCACGTACCAGGCCCACTGCGTCGGATGGAGCGACCCGAAGGTGTCCACCTCCCTGCGCTGCGCCAGCATCCTTGCGTTCGGGTAGTAGGCCGGCTGCGCGTCGGTGCCGAGCATCATCCGCGGGTCCTGCACGTGCAGGTGGTCGAACGCGATGTAGTCCACGTCCTCGGGCGCCAGGCCGCACTTCCCGAGCGCCTCGGCGATCGTGTTGTAGTAGGTCGCGAACACGTTGGTGGAGAGCCACTCGCCGTAGCGCTCCACGAGCTGCTCGTAGAACGGGGCCTCCTGCGAGCCCTCCGGCACGGTCGGCTCCCAGGCGAGCACCTTGGACTCCCCCTCGAAGTCCTCGAAGCGCACGATCACAAGGCGGTTGAGGATGCTCACGAACGGGTTGAGGCCCTTCGCCGCGCCGCCGAACGCGAAGCTCGTGGGGTAGCCGGCGGCCACGAGGTCGACGGTCTGCACGGACTGGACCTGCCCCTGCTCCTTGAAACGCCCGCGGAACTCCTCGGCGGCGGCGCGAATGGCCTGCGGGCGCTCGCCGCGCGGCCAGAGCCCGTTCGCCTCGTCGAACTCGTGGAAGGGACGGATGTCCAGAGTCCGGGAGGTGTCGAGCGTGGCCATGCCTCAAGCCTATTAGGGTCGCCCTCGTGCACGAGTACGAGCGCCTCGAGAACGCGTTCGGCGATCGCGACGCGCCGTTCGCGTTCGTCGATCTCGACGCCATGTGGGCCAACGCCGCCGACATGCTCGCCCGCGCCGGCGGCAAGCCGATCCGCGTGGCGAGCAAATCCGTGCGCTGCCGGGAGCTGCTCGGCCGGATCCTCGCCCGCGACGGGTTCCGGGGCGTGATGACCTACACGCTGCGCGAGAGCCAGTGGCTCGACGAGCACGGCTTCGGCGACCTGCTGCTGGCCTACCCGACGGCCGACCGCGAGGCGCTCGACCGCGCCCCTCTGCCGGTGCTGATGGTCGACTCGGCCGAGCACCTCGACCTGATCGGCGACCGGCGCGCGCGGGTGTGCATCGACGTGGACATGAGCTTCCCGATCGCCGGCACGCGGATCGGGCCCAAGCGCTCGCCGGTGCGCACGCCCGAGCAGGCCGCTGCGCTGGCGGCGGCGGCCATCGCCCGCGGGATCGAGGTGGCCGGCGTGATGGGCTACGAGGGGCACATCGCCGGGGTCGGCGATCGCCCGGCCGGCCGGCGGCTGCGGGGGATCGCGATCGCCGCGATGCAGCGGGCGTCCGCGAGGGAGATCGCCGAGCGCCGGGCCGCGATCGTGGCCGCGGTGCAAGAGGTCACGCCGCTCGAGTTCGTGAACGGCGGAGGCACCGGAAGCCTGCACACCACGAGCCGGGAGGACGCGGTCACGGAGGTCACCGCCGGCTCCGGCTTCTACGCGCCCGCGCTCTTCGACTCCTACGCGTCCTTCACGCTCCGGCCGGCCGCCATGTTCGCGCTGCCGGTGGTGCGCCGGCCGAGCGCAAAGGTGGCCACCTGCCTGGGCGGCGGCTACATCGCCTCCGGCGCGGCCGAGCAGAGCCGCCTGCCCGTGCCCCACCTGCCGGCCGGCCTCGAGCTCGACGCCCAGGAGGGCGCCGGCGAGGTCCAGACACCCGTGAGCGGAGCCGCGGCGCGGCACATGCGCGTGGGCGACCGCGTCTACTTTCGCCACGCCAAGGCGGGCGAGCTGTGCGAGCACTTCGACTCGCTCCTGCTGGTGGAGGAAGGCCGCGTGGTGGACGAGGTGCCGACCTACCGCGGCGAGGGAAAGACGTTCCTCTGACGACGCAGAAACGTCACCCATGGCACCCGCGTGTAACGCGCCTCGTGCCACAATCCCGCGGGTGAGCGAGAGCCAGGATCTCCGCGAGTTCATCCGCGAGCAGACGCTCCAACGGCGGGACCGCGCAGGCCGGGTGACCCTCTCCCTCGACGAGAAGCGCGCCCAGGTCCGCCAGCTGATCGGCGCCCTCGAGGCTCGGGACTTCGACGCGATCGCGGCGCTGGAGTTCTACGACGCCGACGCGGAGTTCCGGTCCACGATCTCCGCGTCGGAGGGCGAGGTCTACCGCGGGGTCGAAGGGTTGCGCGCCTGGGCCATGAGCGTCGACGAGATCTGGGAGGACTTCAGGGTCGAGGTCGCCGAGGTGCACGACGCGGGCGAGAACCGAGCGGTCGTCATCTTCAACGTGACGGGCACGGCGAAGGTCAGCGGTGTGCCGCTCGATACGCAAACCGGCCAGGTCTGGACCTGGAGCGACGACGGCGTGGTCATCCGCAACGACTCCTTCGGGCACGCCCACGCGGCGTTCGAGTTCGCCGGCCTGCCCTACGGCCCGAGCACGCGCTCCACGTAGTCGTTACGGAACCGGCGGTCCGGGTCGAGCCGCTCGCGCGCCTCGGCGAACCGGTCCCAGTCGGGATACGCGGGCGCGAGGTCGGCCGCGGTGCGGTAGTGGCGCTTGCCCCAGTGCGGGCGGCCGTCGTACTCGCGCATGATCGACTCGACCGCGCGGAAGTAGGTGTCGTGCTCCATGCCGCGGTACACGTGCACCGCGATGTACGCGGTCTCGCGTCCGTGCGAGGGCGAGAGGTACGCGTCGTCGGAGGCCACGAAGCGGAACTCGAGCGGGAAGGAGATCGGCAGCCGCCGGTGCTCCACCATCTCCAGCACGCGCTCGAGCGCCTCGCGGCCGGCGGCGCGCGGCACGGCGTACTCCATCTCCGTGAACCGCACCTCGCGCGGGTTGGCGTAGATCCGGTAGCTGCGGTCAACGCGCTCCGACGGCTGGAACAGCCGGGCGATCGCGCGGTTGCATGCCGGGATCGCGCGCGGCGCCGCGCGTCCGGCGCGCATGAACAGGTCGAGCACGCGATTCTCGAGCACCACGTCGTGGAGCCACTCGGCGCGCGCCGAGAGCGGGCGCGGCGAGTCGGCGGTCGACTCCGTGGTCCGCGTGAGCGCCGTGCGCGTGTAGGGGAACACGAACAGCTCGAAGCGCTCGTGGCCGTCCACCAGGTCGTCGAGGCGGTCGAGGGTCTCACCCAGCGGGCGCGGGGCGTCGGTTCGGCGCAGCGTGTAGAGCGGCGCGCAGCGGAGCGTCACGCGCGTGATCACGCCGAGCGCACCGAGTCCGACGCGGGCGGCGCGGAACAGGTCGGGCTCGACCTCCTCGGAGCAGTCCACCGCCTCGGCGGCGGCGGTGATCAGGCGCAGCCCGGCCACCTGCGCGGAGAGGTTGCGAAACGTCGCGCCGGTGCCGTGCGTCGCCGTCGAGATCGCGCCCGCCACGCTCTGCGGGTCCACGTCGCCCTGGTTCTCCAGCGCGAGCCCGTGCTCGGCCAGCGCGGGCCCGAGGTCGTGCAGCGAGATCCCCGCCTCGACCTCGGCGAGCCCGGTCCGGGCGTCGGCGCTCAGCACCCGATCCATGCGCCCGAGGTGCAGCAGGTGGCCGTCGGTCAGGACGATGTCGCTGAACGAGTGCCCGGCGCCCGCCACGCGCACGGGGCGGTCCGCCGCTGCGGCGCGGCCGATCGCGGCGGCGACCTCCTCCTCGCTGCCGGGCCGCTCGACTGCGCTCGGCGCGCAGCGCTGGTCGCCCGCCCAGTTGGACCACAGCTCCGGCACGGCGGCAGCATACGAGCGGCTCCCGCCCCGGCGCGAC
>JAXDJC010000193.1:0-28666 GCA_034663685.1 Thermoleophilaceae bacterium | reverse complement strand
CCTCCTGCTCGGCGCTCGGGTGGTAGCGCAGCTGGAGCTCCACGAGGTAGCCGGCGGCGGTGTAGAAATCGGCCAGCGCGAGGAAGCGCTTGATCGCCGGCTCGCCCTCCGACCAGAAGAAGCGGTGGAGCCGGAGCACGAACGGCCCGCTCGGCGGGCGCAGTCCCGCGAGCCCAGCCAGCTGCTTGGCCGGGTCCTCCGGGGTGCGCGGCGGCACGGCGCCGGTCACGTACTGGCCGGTCTGCGCCCCCGGCGTGATCCCGAAGCGCAGCGGGGGTCCCGGCTTCTGCTCGACCGAGTCCGCGCTGGTCTGGCCGGTGCACGGAGCGCTCTGAGCGTGGGCGGATGTGGCGAAGGCGAGCGTGGCGAGGAGCAGCAGGCCGAGCACGCGCATGGCCGGGCATCTTAGAATCGCCGCCCTGTGAACGAGCTGGCCTGGGAGCCGACGCCCGAGTACGTCGAGCGCGCGAACGTGAGCCGGCTGATGCGCGGGCTCGGCGTGGACTCGATCAACGAGCTGCGGCGGCGCTCGGTCGAGGACGTGTCCTGGTACTGGGACGCGGTCGTGAAGGACCTCGGGATCGAGTTCGCCACGCCCTACGGCCGCGTGCTCGACGACTCCCGCGGAGCGCCGTGGGCCACCTGGTTCGAGGGCGGCCGCGTGAACCTCGTGCACAACTGCGTGGACCGCTGGGCCGAGCGCGAGGACACGCGCGACCGTGTGGCGTTGATCGGCGAGTCCGAGACCGGCCACGCGCGGGCGCTCACGTTCGGCGAGCTGCGCGCCGAGGTGGACCGCGCGGCGGCGGGCCTGACCGAGGCCGGGGTGGGGAGGGGCGATGCCGTCGGCGTGTTCATGCCGATGGTCCCGGAGGCCGTGATCGCCGCGTACGCGGTCGCGAAGATCGGCGCGATCTACATGCCGATCTTCTCCGGCTTCGCGCCCTCGGCGGTGGCGGCGCGGCTCCAGGACGCGGAGGCGAAGGTGCTCTTCACGGCCGACGGCACGTGGCGCCGCGGCAAGCACGGGCTGATGAAGCAGGCGGCCGACGATGCCGTGGCCGAGTGCCCGACGGTCGAGACGGTCGTGGTGCTCTCGAACCTCGGGGTGGACGTGCCGATGACGCCGGGCCGCGACGTGAGCTGGGATGAGTTCACGGGTCCGCACGAGGGCGCACGGGTCGCCTGCGCCGACACCTCGGCGGAGGACGTGTTCATGATCGCCTACACGTCCGGCACCACCGGCAAGCCCAAGGGCGCGGTGCACGTGCACGGCGGCTTCCTCGTGAAGATCGCCTCCGAGTGCGCGTACCAGAGCGACATCCACCCGGGCGAGGTCTTCTACTGGTTCACCGACATGGGCTGGATCATGGGCCCGCTGTCGATGGTCGGCTCGCACGCCAACGGCGCGGCGATGGTGATGTACGAGGGCGCGCCCGACTTCCCCGACCCGAGCCGCCTGTGGGCGTCGGTCGAGCGCCACCGGGTGGCGATGCTCGGCGTGTCGCCCACGCTGATCCGCGCGCTCAAGACCCAGGGCGAGGAATGGCCCGCCCGCCACGACCTCTCGTCGCTGCGCATCCTCGGCTCCACCGGCGAGCCCTGGAACCCCGAGCCCTACCGCTGGCTCCAGCGCGTGGCGGGCAACGGCAGCGTGCCGATCATCAACCTCTCCGGCGGGACCGAGGTGGGCGCCTGCTTCCTCTCGCCGTTCCCGGTCGAGCCGATCAAGGTGTGCTCCCTCGGCGGGCCGTCGCTCGGGATGGACATGGACGTGTTCGACGCCGAGGCGCGGTCGGTGCGCGGCGAGGTGGGCGAGCTGGTCTGCAAGCAGCCGTGGCCGGGCATGACCCGCGGAATCTGGAAGGACCCGGACCGGTACATCGAGACCTACTGGTCGACCTACGAGGGCGTCTGGCGCCACGGCGACTGGGCGCGCGTGGACGAGGACGGGCAGTGGTTCCTGCTCGGCCGCTCCGACGACACGATCAACGTGGCCGGCAAGCGGCTCGGCCCGGCCGAGGTCGAGTCCGTGCTCGTGGGCCACGAGGCCGTGACCGAGTCCGCCGTGGTGGGCGTGCCCGACGAGACCAAGGGCGAGGCGGTCTGGTGCTTCGTGGTGGCGCCCGGCGCCGACGGCGCCTCGCTGCCGGGCGAGCTCTCCGAGCTGGTGGCCCAGGAGCTCGGCCGCCCCTTCAAGCCCTCCCGCGTCGTGGTGGTGGACGCGCTCCCCAAGACCCGGTCAGCGAAGATCCTGCGCCGCGCGGTGCGAGCAGTGGCGGTGGGGGAGGACCCCGGCGACATGTCGAGCGCCGAGAACCCCGAGGCGCTCGACTCGATCCGCGGCGCGCTGGCGTAACGCTCCCTCAAGGGGGCCCGACCCCCTAGAGGAGCTCCGGTCCGATCTCCTCGTCGAGCAGCTCGATCAGCTCCGAGCAGAAGCCGAACGCGCGCTCCAGCGCCTCTGGCTCCAGGTTCGCGGGCACGTCGGTGGGCTGGTGGTAGTGGGGCGCGTAGCCGCGCGCGCCCAGGCAGGCGATGCTCACCGCCGGGTAGCCGGCTCCGCGTGCGGGGACCGCGTCGGTGACGCTGCGCGAGACGATCGAGCGCGCGCCGTAGCGGTCGTCGTCCTCGGCGTCCTCCGCGGCGATCTGATCGCAGAGGCCGACCAGCATCGAGTGGTAGGAGCGCGCCACGAGGAGACCCTCCCGGCGCGCATAGCGCACGGTGCCGGCGCCCACCTTGTCCACGCACAGGAACACCGTGCGGCTGCGATCGAGCTCGCGCCGGTGCCGGCGCACGAAGGCGCGGGCGCCGCGGGCGAACGCCTCCTCCGACCCGGTGAGCACCACCCACACGTCGAAGTGGTCGAGCGAGTCCCCGTAGCGATCGGCCAGCCGCAGCGCGGTGGCCACGCCCGAGGCGTTGTCGTTGGCGCCGGGCACGACGTCCGACAGCGCGATGTCGGCGAGCAGCGGCACGCTCACGATCAGCACCACGGTGGCGGCGAACTGCACCGCGGTGACCGCGCTCGTATGCACCCCGGCGAACCGGAGCCCGGCGCAGGCGAGCGCCAGCGCGATCGCCCAGAAGAACGGCTCGAACGGGCCGATCGGCCGGTGGATCAGCCGCCCGATCCAGGCGCGGCGCCGCATCGAGCGGTCGTTGAACACGACCCCGCTGCGGGCGGCGTCGTAATGCGCAACCAGCACGATCGTCCCCGGGCGGTCCCCGTCCTCGCGCGAGACCACGTTCTGCGACGCGCGCCGGCCGGTCAGGTGCCGGGTGGGCTGGAAGATCCCGGTGAGGTCGCCGAACACGAGCACGGCCACGACCGCAAGCACGATCCCCCCGGCCAGCGGCGAGGACACGCTGACCAGGCTCCCCACGATGGCGGCTACCGCATGGAGGAGGTGGGCGAGCGGCCAGCGCGGCCACATGTCGAAGGGTTCGGTCTGGGCGTCGCGGCCGATCGCCCGGAGCCGCGCCGCGAGGTGCCTGGCGGCGCGGCGTTCGCCGTCGGAGCCCGGCCCGCGCGGGGCGTGGCGGACCAGCGCCTCTATCTCGCGCAGCGGGTCGATGGCAGCCGCAGTATGCCCGCGGACTCGGTTAGAGTGCCCCGGCTTCCCCAACGCAAGAACGGAGCATCGACTTGAGCAACCCACGCGCGCACCTAGGGCACATCATCATGGCGGCCGGCGGCGTCGTCCTGGCACTGTCCACCTTCCTGCACTGGCTCGAAGGGCAGTCGGCCTGGGAGGCCTTCAGCGTCCTCGACATCATCATCACCCTCGGCGCGATCGCCACGGCCGCGATCGCCGCGATGCACATCACCGGAGCATCGGCCAACCAGCCGATGCTGCGCGGGGAGCTGGCCGGCTGGGTCGGGCTGATCCCGGCCACGCTCGCGATCGCGCTCGTGCTCGAGTTCGGCTTCGGCCCCGGGACTCTCGGTTTCGGCGCGTATGTGGCGTTTCTCGCATCGCTTGCGATCATCGCGGGCCTGGTCCTGCGCGAACGCCCCGATCTCGCCGAGAAGGTCAACGCGGCCACCGCGAACATCGGCGGCGGCGGGCTTCCCGGCGCGGGCCCGGGCGCCCCGGGCGCCCCGGGCGGATTCGCGCAGCAGCCCGTCCCGCCGGTGGGCGCCGGGCCGGCGTCGCCGGGCTCGCCCACGGTTGCGCAGCCCGCTCCGGCAGCGGCGCCGCAGCAGCCGGCCACGGCCCCGCAGCCCGTCGCGTCGCCCACGCCGCAGCCGGCTCAGGCGGAGTCCTCGGGTCCCGCTCCCGGCTGGTATCCGGACCCGCAGGGCCAGAAGCGCCTGCGCTACTGGGACGGCGGGCGCTGGACGGAGCAGACCGCGGACTGACCCAGGACTGAGCGGCGCAGGCCCGCACGGCGCCCTGGTCGGCGCCGTGCAGACGCGCCCGGAATCAACGCTTTCGCGCCGTTCTTGCCTGGAAATGGACGAATAGCGGACCCGTAGGCAAGGAATTTTGGCGCAGACCCTCCCGCACGCGAGCGGGCGGTCGATGGGATCGCATGCTCCGGTCTCTCCGTCGTGAGGACGGCTTTGGTCTTGCCGAGGTGCTGGCCAGCGCCGCCGTGCTCACCATCGTCGTGCTCGGGGTCTATGCCGGGCTCGACGGCACGATCAGCGTGTCCGGCCAGAACAAGGCGCGTACGGTCGCGGCCGCGCTCGCCCAGCAGGATCAGGAACAGCTCCGCGCCCAGCGGGCCACGCAGCTCTCCAATCATTCCTCGACCCGCACGGTCGACGTCTCCGGCGTGCCCTACACGGTCGACTCGCGCACGACCTGGATCAGCGATGCCAGCGGGACCGAGAGCTGCTCGAGCTCCGGCCGCCGCGCGGACTACCTGAAGATCTCCTCGAGCGTCACCTCGCCGGCCATGAAGGGCAGGCCGGTGCTGGTGGAGAGCATCATCGCCCCGCCTGCCGGCGGCCTCGGCGGCTCGCGCGGCAACCTGGCCGTGCAGCTGGTCGACCAGGCCGGCGCCCCGGTGGTCGGCATCGGGGTCACCGTCACGCCCACGGAGGCGACCCAGTCCACCAACTCGGTCGGCTGCGCATTCTTCGGGCATCTTCCCGCCGGGAGCGCCTCGGCCAGGTTCGGCCGGGCCGGGTGGGTCAACCCGGGCGGGGTCACCAACGTGGTGCTCACCGCGGCCGTGGCCTCCGGCGCCACCTCGCTGAGCAGCACCAGCTACGCCCAGGCCGCCGACGTGACCGTGCGCTTCGACACGATCAACTCCGGCGGGGCTCTCGTGCCCACGAAGGCTCAGGCGATCGCGGTGGCCAACGCGGGCCTGCCCGCGCCCGGCTTCCGGGCCTTCACCGCCGCGGCGCCGCGGGATTCGATCGACGCGACCGGTCTGTTCCCGTTCGCCAGCGGGTACGGCGTCTACGCCGGCACCTGCGCCGCGGCCAACCCGACCGTCTACACGCCCGACTACTGGACCCGCAACAGCGGCTTCGTCACGACCGGCCCCGGCTCGCACGGCGCGGTGACCGTCCGGATGCCGTCGATTCGCGTGGCGGTCAGGCGCAGCGGGGCGATCGTGAACGCCGCCCACGTGGTCGTGCGCGCCATCGGCAGCGGCTGCACCGACTCGGCGATCGTGACCGGCGACTCACAGGGGAACGCCGATGTGCCGATGCCCTTCGGGCCGTACGCCGTCTGCGCGGACAACGGGACCCAGAAGGTGAGCGCCAACGTGACCAACTTCCAGCCCGCCGGGACCGCGCGCACGACCCTCTCCATCCCGACCGGGCGGGGGACGGTTTGCACCTGAGCCGGCGCACCCTCGCGGCCGAGGGCGGCTTCACCCTGCCGGAGCTGATGATCTCGATCGTCGTCGGGACGCTCGTGATCATCGCCGCCTACGGGCTGCTCGACGCGAGCCGCTCCGGCGCGCTCAAGGTGACGGACCGCGTGGATGCCACGCAGCGCGGGCGGCTCGCCATGGACGAGATCGTGCGCGAGCTCCGCTCGCAGGTCTGCGTGGACCCCGCCGCGGGCGCCATCGCCGACGGGCGCGACGGCTCGGTCACCTTCTACACCTTCAGCGGCACCGGCGCCTATGCGCCCGAGCGCCACACGATCACGTGGGACCCGCGTGCGCACACGATCAGCGACTACCGCTACGTGGGCTCCGGGTCGCCCCCGCGCATGACGTACCCCGCGGCCCCGACCAGCACGAACGTGCTCCTGACCGACGTGGTCCAGGACGGCGCAGCGCCGATCTTCGCGTACTACGCATGGAGCACGGACGGGACGGCGACCCCGTCGCTGCGCCTCCCGACGCCGCTCACGACGGCGGACGCGGTGCGGGCGGTGAGGGTGGTCGTCCAGTTCCGGGTGCTTCCGTCCCGGATCGGAAAGACCACCGAGTCGACCTCGCTCCAGGACGAGGTCTTCTCCCGCACGGCCGACCCCAACGGGGCCGACGGGCCCACGCCCACCCAGTGCACATGAGGCTCCGCGCGGACACCCGGGGCGAGGACGGCTTCTCGCTCATCGTCGTGATGCTCACCCTGCTCACGGTGTCGATCCTCGTGATCGCCGCCTACGGCGCGGCCCAGGGGGACACCCCGCTGCGGGCCAAGGACGCCGAGCGCAAGCAGGCGGTGGCCGCCGCGGAGGCGGGCGTGAGCTTCTACCTCTTCCACCTCCGGCAGGACCCGGGCTACTGGGCCGACTGCACCGGCGTGCCGGCGCCCGGGCCGGGCCAGCCGAGCCCCGTCAACCAGCTCTGGGACGGCCGCGGCGCGGACCCGCGCAGCTGGCGGCCGCTGTTCGACTCGCGCGCCGACTACACGATCGAGCTGCTGCCCCAGAACGGCTACGCGCGCTGCGACACGGCCAACCCCCAGGGGTCGATGCTGGACTCGGCCCAGGGCACCCTCCAGATCAAGGCCACCGGCCGCATGAACGGGGAGATCCGGAGCATCGTGGCCACGTTCAGGCGCAAGACCTTCCTGGACTTCCTCTACTTCACGGACTTCGAGACCCAGGACCCGGTCTCGGTGACCGGCGCCGTGGTGCCGGGCACGGACCCCTGCGCGCGCTATCGCTGGGCCGGTCGCGCCGAGCCGCCGTGCACGGCGATCACGTTCGGCAGCACCGACCGTGTGAACGGGCCGCTGCACACGAACGACAACCTCCTGGTGTGCGGCTCGCCGCGTTTCGGCCGCACCACGGGCGACGCGATCGAGGTGTCGGGGCCCGCGCCGGGATGGCAGGCCAGCGCCGGCTGCGCGGGCACCCCCACGTTCGCGGGGACGCTCAAGCCCAGCGCGGCGATCCTCGCCATGCCGCCGTCGAACGCGTCGCTGCTGGACGCGGTCGACCCCCAGTACAAGTTCACCGGCACCACGACCATCCGGCTGAACGGCTCGAACATGACCGTCACCAACGCGGCCGCCGGGCTCAACGCCGCGCCGATGGCCATGCCGGCCAACGGCGTCGTCTACGTGTCCAGCGGCGCGTGCGGGGTCGGCTACAACGTGGCCCAGGACTACAACGCCCCGCCGGGCTGCGGGATCGTCTACGTGCAGGGCACCTACTCCCGCAGCCTCACGATCGGGAGCGACAACGACATCGTCGTGACGAACGATCTGACCCGCAACGGCAACGCCGTCCTCGGCCTGATCCCCACCAACTTCGCGCGCATCTACCACCCGGTCACGGGGCGCAGCGGCACGAGTTGCAGCAACGCGTCGACCTCACCGCGTGACATCGACCTCGACGCGGCGATCCTGAGCATCCAGCACTCGCTGATCGTGGACAACTACTTCTGCGGCGCGCCGCTCGGCACGCTCACGATCAGCGGCGCGGTGGCGCAGCGCTACCGCGGGCCGGTGGGCACCGGCGGCGCCAGCATCGCGAGCGGCTACGCGAAGGCATACACCTACGACGACCGGCTCGGCTACCTCAGCCCGCCGTACTTCCTGAGCCCGCTCGAGGCCGGCTGGCAGGTGGCCCGCTACACCGAGGGCCGGCCGGGTCGCTGACCCGCCGCTCCTCGCGCCGGCCACACGCCCCGGAAAGCAGACGGGGCCGCTCGATGAGCAGCCCCGTCGCCTCTCTGGGTACGCCTTCCGCGACTTCTAGAACTCGACGTCCAGCGTGCCGGTCTCCGTGGCTGGCGTCGTCAGGGACTTGTTGCCGGCGCGGTCGCACGCGAAGTTGCCGGGCGTCCACGTCATCTTCGCGGCGGACGTGACCTTGTTGGTCGTGCCGCTGGGCGTTCCCAGCGTGATGGTCACGTTGTTGCCGTTGCGGACCATCCGCGACTTGGTCCCGGTCGCTCCGAACGTCCGGTTGGCCGAGACGTAGTCCTTGCCGAGGGCCACGCTGCCCCAGGCCGGGCTCAGGTAGCTGTTCTGCGCGTTGTAGACGCGCAGGATGTCGTTGGTGCCGGAGTTGTCGATCCGGACCACCACGTCGTCGCCGCCGTCACTCGCCACGAAGCGGTTGACCATCTCACTCAGCGAGTAGGTGATCGAGTCGCCCTGCTCCGGCTTGCCGACGGTGCCGCCCGCGCCGTTCGCGGTCTGCACGTCGGTGGCCTTCGCGGGCGTGTTGTCCACGATCACCGTGGAGCTCTGGGTGCTCGTGTTGCCGAGCTGGTCGGTCATGCTCACGGACCACGGGTAGGTGCCCTCAGCGACCGTGGTGCGCGCACGCCAGTCGTGGTACCACCAGCTCGAGACCGTCGGGTCGCCGTCCATCGGGATGTTGGCGTTCGAGTACAGCGATGTGCCCGACGCCATCCCGACGCTGCTGATGTTCGCGGTCACGGACTTGACGCCCGCGGGATCGCGCACGTCGGCGTACATGTAGATCTGCCCGCCCTGGTGGACGTAGCCCGGATCGGCCTGGTCGACACCGTAGATCTGCATGTCGAAGGCCGACGGCCCGGTCGTGTCAGGCGGCGGTGCCGGCTCCTGAGCCAGCGCGGTCGACGCCATCGCGCTCGTGGCCCCAACTGCCAGCGCTGCGGCCAGCATCAGTCGAGTGGTCCTAGCTTTCATGCGAGTCCCCTGTCTCTAGCCTCGCCGCCCGGCCTGCGGGCGCGCGACCTGCCTACATCTGTTGTAACCCGAGTTAGGACATTTGTCCATACCCGCCAGAACGGGCTAAAGGTCCCCGGGTTGGGGGGGTTCAGACGCTGCCGCGCTCGCGCGCCCAGCGCTCGAGCCACGTCTCGGCCATGGCGATCCGCTCGCGGCTCTCGCGCGGCCACCCCTTCGCCTGGCCGCGGAACGGGGCGGTGGCGCGGCCGAGCAGGGCGCCCGCGGCGCGGTGGCGCAGCTCGTCCGGGTCCACCGCGCGGCCGAACTCGTCGAGCAGGGCCTGCTCGTACGCCTGCGCCTGCTCGCGGCCCCGCTTGGCGAAGTGGGCTCGCGCGCGCACGCGCCCGACCATCAGGGCGAGATCGTCCACGAGCTGGCCCGGGCCGGCGTCGTCCACGTCGAGCAGTCCCGACACCCGCCCTTCCTGAGACAGCACCTGCTCCTCGTGGAAGTCGCCGTGGACCGTGGTCAGCGGTTCGTCGCGCTGCTCGCCGTAGAGCTCGGCGAAGCGGGCGAGCCGCTCGGCCTGGTCGGGCATGATCGCGCTGAGGAGCCGCACGTGGTTGGCGATCTTGCCCGCGGTGGTGCGGCGCGGCTCGCCGGGCACGTCGTACTCGCCCAGGCGCGCGAGCAGCGCGACCAGCTCGGCGGGGGCCGGCGGCGGGCCGCCCTCGCCCGAGAGGCATCCCGAGATCGTGTGGCCGGGGAGCGCCTCCAGCACGAGGATCCCCAGCTCCTCGGACCAGCCGAGGCAGCGCGCCACCGGCAGCCCGCCCTCGAGCTGCTTGTGGAGCCGGTACAGCCCCTCGGCCTCCCGCGGGCGCACGACCTTCACGAACACCAGCTTCTGCGAAGGCGCCTGCCCGAGCCGGCCCGAGGCCGGGTCGAAGCTCAGCCTGCGCGGCGTGAACGCGGCCTGGATCACTGCGCGCCGCCCCGGCCAGTAGGCCCTGAACGACAGGTTGATCGGTCCCGGCGGCACGCCCATCTCGTCGAGCAGGCCGCGCACGTAGACGGCCTTCGTGGCCGGCCGCAGGCCGGGCAGGCGCGGATCGTCCGGCCAGCGCCACACGCCGATCGTGGTTCCGGCCACCTCCACGTGGGCCGACTCGCTCGGCGGCCCGCCCACGCGCTCGGTGCCCACGAGCGTCTCGTTGCTCACGCTGCCATCGGGCCAGGCCACGCGCGCGGCGTAGCGCACCGCGATCCGCTTGCCCGGCGAGTAGTTGACGAACAGCGCGCGCGTGCTCTCGATGCGCCCGCCGTCGCCCGCCACGGACGCGGCGAGCGCTTCACCGGCGCCGGGGCCGAGCAGCACCGAGACGGCGGGGAGGGCCTCGTCGCGCGGGACGGTGCCGGCGGCCGGCTCGGGGGTCGAGATCGTCTCGGGGTCGGGCATCCGCGGGTCGCGCGCCAGCCTATAGAACGCGACGAGGCGGGCCCGTGGGCCCGCCTCGTGTGATCCTTGGCCCGGCCTCAGCCGGTCAGGGCATCAGTCGCTGGCGCCGCCGTTGCCGGAGCCGGTGCCGTCGCTGCTCGCCGTGCCCACGCAGTCCGAGGACACGCCGCCCGAGGCATCGCTCGAGGCGTTGTAGTTGCTGCCGTACTGCGAGCTGGGCTGCTGGTTGTTCATGATGCCGTCCAGCGGCGAGGTGCCCGTCGCCAGTGCCTGTGTCGTCAGGCCCGACTCCTTGGCCTGCTCGTTCTGGGAACGGCAGCCGCCGCCCCCGGAGCTCCCGGGCACGAACTGCCAGTCGGGACGCCGGTCCGGCACCGCGGGGGCCTGCGTCACGTTCCTGACGTTGGCGTTCGCGTTGGTGTCGGGCAGGAGGTTCTGCACGAATATGTCGTAGCTCGCGTCTCCGCCACGCTGCGACGCGTACGTGAACCTCGTTCCGGTCGGCGACCAGCGCGGCACCTCCTCGTCCTCCGCCGTCGTCGTGAGCTGCCACGACGTGGTGTTGGTCGACGCCGGCTTGACGTAGATGTCCTGCTGCGCCTGGGCGTCCTGGTTGCTCGCGTAGAGCAGGAGGTACCCGCCCGGCGAGTAGTCCGGCTCGACCTGGTCGCCCGCGTACGGCGCGAGGTCGACCGGATTGGCCTCGGGCCCGCCCGTGGCGTCCACACGCCAGATGTCGTAGCCGTCGCTGCCGGCCCGGTTGCTCTCGAACGAGATGTAGTTGCCGTTCGGCGACCACGTCGGGTTCGCGTCGACGCCGGGCGCCGCCGTGATCTGCGTCTCCGTCCCGCTCGCCACGTCGACGACGTAGATGTCGCTCTCGACGCGCGTGTTGGACTTGCTGAACGCGATCTTGGTGCCGTCAGGCGACCACGCGAGGCCGCCGCGGAAGGTGGACGGCTGCAGCACGTTCAACGGACCGCCGTTGTTGTCGACCGTCTGCGTGACCTTCTGGGCGCTCGCGGGGCTGCCGACGTCCTGGACGTAGACCTGCGGCTGCACGTCCTGGCTCTCCGGCCGCTGGCTCACGAACGCGAGCCGGAGGCCGTTGGGCGAGAACTGGGCATTGCGGTCCGACAGTGGGTACTGGGTCTGGGGTGTCGCCGTGGCCGGCGGGGCCGTGGCATCCGGGTCGATCGTCCAGATGTCGCGGGTGTTGGTGTCGCGGATGCTGTCGAACGCGATCAGCCCGTCGGCCGGAGCGGTGCCGGTGCCGCCTCCGCCGGTATCCCACGCGCCGGCGCTGCCGCCCGTTGCGGCGAACGCCGCGCCGGCGATGGCGGCGGCTGTGACGGCCTGGGCCTTGCGGCGGCGACGCCGGGCGGCCTTGGCCTCGTGACGGTGCAGACGGCGAGTTGAGCGAGCCTTCTCAGACATGCGGGAGCCCTCCTTGGTAGGCGCGAGTTACTACGGTCCTGCGAGTCTCTGACGGGGTACGCGAACTTCTGGCGTTCGGCGGCATACCTCGCCTCGGGGGGGTCTAAACCACCTTCTGGCGGGGATCCCCCTCGCGCGCCCCCGCGAGACGGCCAGGATCGCCCCGACGCCCGTCCGCCAGCGGAATTGGGCCTCTGTGCCAGTCAAGAGGAGCGGCTGGGTGCCGATATGGCACCGAGATGCTTCGGAGGCTCCGTTCAGAGGGCGGTTTCACGCTGACCGAGGTCCTGGCGGCCACCGTGATGCTGGTCGTGGGACTGCTCGGCGTCGTTTCCATGGTCGATTACGCCAGCAAGGAGACGGCGCGCAATCGCGACCGCGAGGCGGCCAACAACCTGGCCCGCCTGCTCACGGAAACGACGAAGAAGGTGCCGTATTCGTCCGTGACCACGACCGGGATCGCCTCCACGCTTCAGGCACAGCCGGGGCTGGCGGACGCCGACAGCGTCACGACGGGCTGGCAGATCGTGACCCGCGGCGTGACCTACACCGCGACGGTCAGTGTCTGCTCGGTCGATGACGGGTCAGATGGCTACGGCCCACACAACGCGACGACGACCTGGTGCTCGGCGACGACGGGAACCCAGGACACGACGCTCGACGGCGAGGACTACCGGCGCTTCACCGTCACGCTGACCCCGGCGAGCGGAACGACCGCCACCCGCTCGATCAGCATGAGCACGTTCGTGGCCGACTCCCGTTCGGCGGGGTCGGGCTCGAGCGGCAGTACGGGGCTGGGCGAGGGCTACGCGATCCTCATGAACCCCCTCTGTACGGGTTGCAGTAGCGCCGCGTGGTCGAACTACGCCCAGATCGCCCCGTGCAAGACGTTCACGACCGTGTCGGGGACCGACAAGTGCAACCCCACCTACGACGGCACGGCGGGCGCCAACTACACCGCGAACTCGATCACCTCGGTACCGGTCGAGGCGATCTTCCCGAGCACGGTGGCGTCCACGAAGTTCTATCTGAACCGAGTCTCGGTGTACCAGACCAGCTACGCCTCGAACGGCGGCACCTGGGCACCCGACGAGCTGCTCGGGTCCGGCTCCGCGTACGGCACGACCGGCCGCGACTGGCGCTACACCTGGAACCTCGCCAACACCTATCCGAACCAGACGCCGGACGGTTACTACACGATCCGCGCGATCGGCTACGACGCGAGCGGCGTCCAGGTGGGCCAGCCGCTGCTCCTCAGCTTCTGGCTGAACCGCTTCGTGCCGGACATGAAGTACTGGACCCTCAACGCCACGCGCAACCAGATCGGGTGCACGGGGACCTGCCCGAACCTCCAGACGCTGCCCGAGATCCAGTGGACCCCGAACTTCTCGTCGGGTTGCTGTCGCCGTGACTACGACATCCAGACGTTCAAGGTCTACCGCTCCGGAACCACGACGCCCGTGATCTGCTCGTTCACCGAGTACCTGTGGCGCGGGTCGGCGGGGCTGTGGTATACGGCCTTCGGCCACAGGGTGAGCCAAGTCGCGTGCCGTGACACGGCAACGCCGGCCCCTGCGACAACGGGCACGGTCACCTACACGCTCGGGGCCACCAGTTTCGGACCGGACGGCCTCGCCACGTCCGAGGGCGGCAATGCCCAGACGAGTCCGAACGTCAACTCGGTGAACACCACGCCGACGGCCTCGTGCTCGCCGAACTGCTTCGGTCGCCCCAGCCAGCCGGCGTCCTTCTCCGTCGGCTGGGGCCCGGTCACCGGCGGGGTCAAGTTCATGACGTTCACGTGGACGGCCCCGACGACGACGGCCGTCGCCCCGTCGCCCCGCTTCGACTCGAGCGCATCCCCGGACTGCGTGGCCAACTACCGGATCTACAACACGGTCAACGCGGCCGCGGCGCCGGCGATCACGGACCGCCTCTGGCGAACCTCCGGCGGTGTGGCCAACTGCCCGACGACAGGTGCGGCGGGCGTCACCTCCTACACCGCGCCCATGAGCGGTGGCTACAACGCCGCGAAGACCAAGTACTGGATCACGTCGGTGGACACGTTCGGCAACGAGTCGGCCCCTCGCACGGCGACCCTGGCAGGACCATGAGCAGGCTCTCCGATCAGCGCGGCTTCACGCTGATGGAGCTGATGGTGGCCACGACGCTCTTCATGGTGATCCTGCTGGCCACCCTCGCCTCGCTCGACGGCTTCCAGAAGACGACCCGCGCCGCCGAGAGGCAGAACGAGGCGCAGGGCGCCGCACGCACGGCGATCGACCGGCTCGCCACGGAGCTACGCAACGCGGGCGGACAGGCCGCGTCCATCCTGAAGGCAGGGTCGGCGGACGTGGTCTTCAGCACCGTCGACACCTCGACCACCCCGACTGCGGGCGGGAACGAGGCGAACCTCAAGTACGTGCGCTACTGCCAGACGGGGACCACGCTCGTGCGGCAGCAGCAGACGTGGACCACGGCCGCCGCGCCGACCATGGGCGCCACGACGCTCTGCCCGGGCACGTCGCCGTGGTCGGCATCGACCACGGTTGTGGAGAACGTCCGCAACACCACGGCGCCGTGCGCGCCGACCGCCACGGTCGCCCCGTGCCCGATCTTCACCTACGACGACTCGACGCCGCTCACCGACGTGAGGCAGATCGGGCTGCACCTGATCATCGACGTGGACACGGTCGTGCGGCCGACGGCGACCAGGATCGAGACCGGCGTGGCAATCAGGAACCAGGTGACCGGGTGATCGGCGGTCGCCCGACGGGAGAGCGAGGTTCCGCCCTCGTGATCGCGCTGATGGTCACCCTGATCATGCTCGCGCTCGGCCTCGGGGTCTTCACCCTCGTGGGCGGCCAGCAGAAGGCCGTGGCGGACGAGCGCGTGAAGGAGTCGTCCTACAACCTGGCCGAGACCGCGCTCGAGTCGGCGATCGCGTACATGCCCACCGCCAGCGTCAGCTCCACGAACTGGTACGGCAAGCGGACCACCGACGCCTCCGGCACCTTCGTGCAGCGCTCATGCGACCAGGCTTCGTCGAGCTCCAACTGCCCGAGCCCCACCAGCGTGCTCGGCGCGTTCACGAACGCGAAGGACTTCGGCAGCGCCGGCGCGCAGTGGAAGACAGAGGTCTGGGACAACGTCTACCCGAACACGTCCTTCTACCAGGAGACCGTGACCAACAAGAGCACCGCCGTTCAGTACGACTCGAACGGCGACGGCAAGTTCTGGATCCGCGCTCAGGCGACGGCGGGCACCAAGAAGAAGGTGATCGTCGCGCTGGTCACTCCGCGGACGGTCTCGACGGCCGCGCCGTACCCCGCCACCGGCATCCAGGGGACCGAGCTCTACGTGGACCCGATCACCACCACGTCGCAGGTGATCGACATGCAGGGCACCGCGACCACCCCGGGGCGCGTCGACCTCTACTGCGTGAACGCCCTGTATCCGCCTCAGGGGTCGGGCTCCGTCTGCCCGACCGTCGACTCCACGAAGGGCCAGCTCTACCCGTGGACCGTCTCGACCGGCCAGCCCGGCAACAGGTGCATCGACGAGACGGGCACCACCTGGGCGTACTACTACGCCGGCGGCTACCAGTGCTGGAGCACCAACGTGGGCGCCGACATCATCCGGCTGCGCAACCGCGCGATCGCGAACCAGACTTACTACAACAACACGTGCCCGACCAACCTGACCGGCGAGGTCGTCTTCGTCGACGGGGATGTGAACACACAGTGCGCGTACACGAGCGGCAGCAGCACGTGGAACAGCGCGGCGAACCCCGGGATCCTCGTGTTCGGCAAGGCCAACGGGATCACGCTGGGCGGAAACAACACGTACTACGGGCTCATCTACGCGGGGAACACCACCGCCGGCTCGCACGCGAGCATCGTCTACGTCACCGGAACCGCGCGTCTCCAAGGGGTGGCCATCGCGGAGTTCGGGATGGTCGGCGAGAGCGGCACGATCTATGTGGACTCGACACGCAACCCCGGGTTCGTCTACGACCCGAACGCGTTCAACAAGTGGAACACCGCCTCGGGCAG
This sequence comes from Thermoleophilaceae bacterium, assembly GCA_034663685.1. Taxonomy (GTDB): domain Bacteria; phylum Actinomycetota; class Thermoleophilia; order Solirubrobacterales; family Thermoleophilaceae; genus AC-37. Next base: position 12,675 of record JAXDJC010000193.1, on the reverse strand, counting down.
CAGCAGCTCCAGCAGCGCCGGCTACATGATCGTGCCCGGCACCTACCGCGAGATCCCGGTCAACTAGCCGCGGTCGCGCTCCGGACGGGAGCGGCTGAGTGCGGCGGGCGGGAATCGAACCCGCAAGCCCTTTCGGGCAATGGATTTTGAGTCCATCGCGTTTGCCAATTTCGCCACCGCCGCGCGGGGCTCAAGTTAGCTACGTCTGCGGCTGTGCTTCGAACCCGCCGGGGCCGCGGCGGTCGTACTCGTCCTGAGTGACCTCGACCTCGACGTTCCACTGCTGGCTGAAGCCGCGCATCGCGAAGAGGATCAAGAGCGCCTGCACCGGCACGATCAGGAGCGTGAGCAGCCCGAGCATGCCGGCCGGGAGGTTGGAGTCGGCGTAGCCGGAGTTGTCGCGGTCGAACCACTGCGGGCCGGCTATGGCGGCCACCACGAGCAGCAGGATGGCCAGTCCCGACGCCACCGGGAGCGTGCCGCGGTTCCAGCGCGCGACGAAGTAGGCGATCGTCACGTAGATCAGGATGTACGCGATGGAGACCATCTGCGCGCCCTGGAGCTGGCCCCAGCCGCCGACGGTCACGACGAGGACGAGGCCCGCGCTGACGAGGAGCAGCAGGATCACCGCCGCCTTGGTCGCCTTCGACGCGGCCTTGTCCCGATTCGGATGAACGATCACGGTCTCGGCCACCGGCGCGGAAGCATACGGGTCGGGCGGGCCGGATGCTCCATACACTGGCCGCTCCGCGCGGATGTGGCGGAACTGGCAGACGCGCCGCGCTTAGGACGCGGTGGGCTTAGTCCCTTGGGGGTTCGAGTCCCTCCATCCGCACTCGGTCATCGCTTGGGACCCACGAACCCGTCGAGCAGCCTGACGCTCGCGCGGTCGTGGATCGAGACGTACCGCGGATTGGCCCGCGACCAGCGGATGCCGAGCGCGTCGCAGTGGGTGCAGAAGATGTCCTTGATGTCCTCGGAGAGGTTCGAGAAGAAGTAGCGGACGTACGCGTACTGCGCGACGCGGCCGCTGGGAAGCCGGGTCTTGAACCGGTTGACGGAGCGGCAGCCGTCCGAATGGATGAGGCCCCGGATGAGCTCGCGCGGGTAGCGCCGGGTGATCTCGGCCTGCCACGGCGCGAGCTCGATCCGGCGGAGGTGCTTCTTCCCACGCCCGTGCTGGGGGAAGGCGACCGGCCACGCGGGGTGATTCGCCTGTAGGACGACGCAACGAGTGCGCCTTCGCATGCGACCTACGGGGGTGCCGGGCATAACCCGCGCGATTGCGCGCGCAGCCTCGTCGATGACCCCCTCGTAGGCCGCGTCGAGGGAGAGGCGCAGGCTTGCGGTCACGCCGCGACGGTCTCGAGCGAGGTACCCGTCGCCGAGGTACATGCCGAGCAGGTAGCTGTAGGAGGCCTCGCTGGCAGGACGCCATCCGGCGTGATCGGCGAGTGACCCGGGCGTCGCCGCGGTGGCCGCGTTCGCCACGCCTCCACGGTCGAGCGAGGCACATCGAGCTGCCGGGCGACGTCGGTCACGGATTGCCCGCTGGCCAGTAGCAGCAGAGCGCCTATGTACTCGGCCTGGCTGCGCACGAACACATGTTCGCAGTCGCCCCGGACGAGTCCCCCGCCGCGAACCGGGCGCTTGCCTACAATCGCGGGCCGCGGGGGCAGTAGCTCAGCTGGTTAGAGCGATGGTCTCCAAAACCATAGGTCGGGGGTTCGAATCCTCCCTGCCCCGCTACCGCCGCTCAACCCGGCAGGCGCTGGTGTCGTTGATCCCGCCCGTCCGCTGGCCGGAACACCCCGCAGTTGCGGAACCGCAGCCGCCGCAGCCGGACGCGGTCATCAGGACTACGGCGACCAGCGCCGCGCGGCGAGTTCCCAGGCCGCTCGACGATAGGACCGGGGCGCCTGAATGCTCACTCGCAGAGCCGAAAATGCCGATAGCACGTCCGTGGACCGCTGGTTCGGAGGCCGTGAGGGCGCCGGGGGTGCCTCGGCGCGCTCCGCCGAGCGGTCCGATGCATGGGTGATGGCGCGCGCCGCTGCGTCGCTCTTCGCTGCGGGCGCGTCGCTCGGGCTGCTCTGGCTCGCCCTCCCGCACCCGAGCAGCGGCGACGATCGCATGCTGATCGCCACGCTCGCGATCGCCTTCGTGGGCGCCGGCCTGATCTGGTTCCGCGGCGATCGCTGGCGGCCGCTCTCCTTCGACGTCGCCTCGGCGGCCGGCACGCTCCTGATCACGTGCGCCGTGCACTTCAGCGGCCACTCCTCCACGCCGTTCGTCCTCTTCTACCTCTGGAGCAACCTCTACGCGTGGTACTTCTTCCCGCGCTCGCGGGCCGCGGCCCAGCTGGCCCTGATCGGGGTCGCGTACGGCGTCGCGCTCCGAACCAGCGACCCGATCACGCGGATCCCCTACACCGAGGGGCTGATCCCGGTCTTCGGCGCCGGCGCCACCCGCTGGATCATCACGCTCGGCACCCTGCTCGTGACCGGCATGCTCGTGATGACGCTGCGCGAGCGCGTGGATCGGCTGCTCGCGCGCGTGACCGAGGAGCGCAACTTCGTGTCGAGCGTGGTGAACACGGCGGCGGCCCTGGTCGTGGTGATCGACACCGACGGCCGCGTGCAGAGCTTCAACCCCGCCTGCGAGGCCGTGACGGGCTTCAGCTTCGAGGAGGTGCGCGGGCGGCCGTGGGCGGACCTGATCCGCCCCAGCGAGGTGGACCGCGTGCGGCGGGAGTGGCCCGTCCTGCTCCAGAGCGAGGGGAGCCGACAGTTCGACGCGGGCGTGGTCACGCGCGCGGGCGAGCGCCGGCTCGTGGCCTGGTCGGCGATCGCGGTGCGCGACGCCAGCGGCAACCCCGACCACGTGATCGCCACCGGCATCGACATCACCGACCGCAAGCGCGGCGAGCACGAGCTGCGGCGGCGGCTGAAGCGCCAGGCGGCCGTGGCCGAGCTCGGCCGCCAGGGGCTCGAGGGCATGTCGCTCCAGGACCTCAGCGCTCGCTCGGTCGAGCTCGTGGCCGCGCAACTCGACCTCGACCGCGCCGAGGTGTGGGAGGTCACCCAGTTCAGCGGCGAGCTGCTGCTCACCGCCGCGCGCGGCTGGGACGCGAAGGCGGTGGGATCCACCCGGCTGAGCGCCGAGCTGTCGAACACCCCGGGCTACACCCTCCAGGCGGACGGCCCGGTGGTGGTGGAGGACTTCGCCGCCGAGCAGCGCTGCGCGCCGCCGCCCGAGCTCGCCGAGGCCGGGGTCACGAGCTGCGTGAGCGTGACCATCCCGGGGCCGCGCCGCCCGCACGGCGTGCTCTCCGGCCACAGCCTCGAGCGGCGCGCCTTCACCACGGACGAGGCGCTCTTCATGCAGTCGGTCGCGCACGTGCTCGCCGCGGCGATCGAGCGCTGGCGCGCGGAGGAGTCGATCCGCCACAACGCGCTGCACGACCCGCTGACCGGCCTGCCCAACCGCACGCTGTTCCTCAACCGCCTCGCCCACGTGTTCGCCAAGCGCGAGGCGAGCCTGTCGAGCGCCGCCGTGATGTTCCTGGACATCGACAACTTCAAGCTGATCAACGACAGCCTCGGTCACGAGACCGGCGACCGCCTGCTGCGCGCGATCGCGCCGCGGCTCTCCGAAGCGCTGCGCCCGAGCGACACGCTGGCGCGCTTCGGCGGCGACGAGTTCGTGGTGCTCTGCGAGGAGGTCAGCGACGGGCGCGACGCGCTCCAGGTGGCCGAGCGCCTCCAGGAGGTGCTCGCCGCGCCGTTCGACCTCGACGGCGAGGAGCACGTGCTCTCGGCGAGCATCGGCGTGGCACTCGCCAACGGCCGCTACGCGACGCCGGAGGAGGCGATGCGCGACGCCGATGCGGCCATGTACCGCGCCAAGGAGCGCGGCCGGGCGAACTGCGAGCTGTTCGACGACGCGATGCGCGAGCGCGCGCTCGGCCGTCTGCGGATGGAGAACGCGCTGCGCGGCGTGGTGGAGCGCGACGAGCTGCGGGTGTACTACCAGCCGGTCGTGTCGATCGAGGACGGGTCGATCGTGGGCCTGGAGGCGCTGCTGCGCTGGCAGCACTCGGGCCTCGGGCCGGTCTCGCCGCTCGAGTTCATCCCGATCGCCGAGGACACCGGGCTGATCATCGAGATCGGCCGCTGGGTGCTCGAGGAGGTGTGCGGCCAGGCGGTGCGCTGGGAGCAGGAGCTCGACGTGGCCGCGCCCCTGGTGTCCGTGAACCTCTCGCCGCGCCAGGTGGCGCACGCCGAGCTCGTGCCCACGGTGGCGCGCGTGCTCGAGCGCACCGGGCTCGACCCGGCGCGGCTGGCCCTCGAGATCACCGAGAACGTGCTGATCACCGAGGCCGACTCACCGTGGAACACGCTCCAGTCGCTCAAGCGGCTCGGGGTGAAGCTGATGCTCGACGACTTCGGCACCGGCTACTCCTCGCTCAGCTACCTCAAGCGCTTCCCCGTCGACGTGCTCAAGATCGACCGCACGTTCGTGGACGGGCTGGGCAAGGAGGCGGAGGGCTCCGCGATCGTGGAGGCCGTGATCGGGATGGCGCGCACGCTCGACCTCGGGGTGATCGCCGAGGGCGTGGAGACGCTCGACCAGGCCGAGCGCCTGCGCGCGCTCGGGTGCGAGCGGGCGCAGGGCTTCTGGTTCGGCCGCCCGCGGCCCGCGAGCGAGACCACGCCGCTGCTCCAGTCGAGCTGGGCGGACCGCCCGACGCTGATCGCCGAGGGCGCGATGCTGCCCGGCCGGCGCACCGCGCTCTAGCCGCGCCGGACGGCCCTGGTATATACGCGGCCCGTGCCGTCCGACAGCGCCATCGAACTCAGCGCGCGCGATTTCCTCGACGCGCTCGCGTCCAATGCCCCGACACCCGGCGGGGGCAGCGCGGCCGCTCTTGCGGGCGCGCTCGGCGCCGCGCTCGTGAGCATGGTGTGCCAGTTCACGGTCGGGCGCCAGAAGTACGCGGACGTGGAGGACGACATGCAGCGCGTGCTGGCGCGCGCCGAGGAGCTGCGGGCCGAGCTCCAGGCGGCGGTGGACGCGGACGTGGAGGCCTATGGCGGCTACGGGCGGGCGTCGTCGATGCCGCGTGAGAGCGACGACGAGAAGCGCGCCCGCGCCGAGGCGCTCCAGGCGGCGCTGCGCGAGAGCACGGAGGTCCCGCTGGGCGTGGCCGAGCGCTGCGCCGAGCTCCTGGAGCTGGCTGTCGAGGCGGCGGAGAAGGGCAACGTGTACCTGATCAGCGACGCCGCGGTGGGCGCCGAGATGGCCGCCGCCGCGCGGGCGTCGGCGGAGCTGAACGTGCGCCTGAACGCCGGCGGGCTCGAGGACCGTGACTACGCGCGCGCGTGCGAGGAGCGGCTGGCTGCGCTCGAGCAGCGGGCGCCGGGGCGCGAGCTGGCGGAGCGCACCACGCGGATCGTGGAGAAGCGGAACGCCGGATGAGCGCGCGCGTGCTCGACGGGCGGGCGGTGGCGGCGTCCTTGAAGGAGGAGCTGCGCGCCGCCGTGGCGGAGGCCGGCGATCCGCCGCCCGGGCTGGCGATCGTGCGCAGCGCCGACGAGGCCGCCGCGGTCTACGCGGGGCGGCTCGAGAAGCTGTGCGCCGAGCTGGGCGTGCCGTCGCGCTCGGTCGAGCTGGCGGGCGACACGGCCGGCGCGGTGGCCACCGTGGAGGAGCTCGGCCGCGACGGTTCGGTCGCCGGCATCCTCGTGCAGCTGCCGCTGCCGGACGGGGTGGACCAGGACGCGGTGGTCGACGCCGTGGACCCGCTGAAGGACGTGGACGGCGTGCATCCGCTCAACGCGGGGCGGCTCTTCCTCGGGCTGCCGGCGCTGGCGCCCGCCACGCCGCTGGCGGTGATGGAGCTGTTGCGCCGCCACGACATCGACGTGGGGGGGAAGCGCGCCGTGGTGGTCGGCCGGTCGAACATCACCGGCAAGCCGGTCGCCATGCTGCTGCTGCACGCCAACGCCACCGTGAGCATCTGCCACTCGCGCACGCCCGACCTCGGCGCCGCCGTGCGCGAGGGCGAGATCGTGGTGGCGTGCGCGGGGCGCGCGGGGCTGGTGGGGGCGGACATGATCGCGCCCGGCGCCGTGGTGGTCGACGTGGGAACGAACTTCGAGGACGGCAAGCTGGTCGGCGACGTGCGCTACGACGAGGTGGCGGAGGTTGCCTCCGCGCTCTCGCCGGTGCCCGGCGGCGTGGGCCCGCTCACCAACCTGATGCTCGTGCGCAACCTGCTCGAGGCGGCTACGCGCGCTCGACCCTGATCGCGAACGTGGCCGAGCGCGTCTTGCCGGGCGGGACGAGCTGCAGCTCGCGGCCGCTGCGCAGGGCGTCGGTGGGCGCGGTCATCGGCTCGAAGCAGATGGTGTCCTCGCTGTCCGGTGCGTAGACCTGGGCGAAGCGGTAGCCGCCCTGCAGCTCGAGCTCGATCCGGCGCCCGCCGCCGCTGAGCGCGAACGTGGTGCCCTCGCCCGCGCCCGCGTAGCCGTCGTCGAAGGTCCGCTCGCCGAGCGGGCCCGAGTAGGGCTCCACGGTCTCGATCTCGCCGGTCGGGATCATCCGCTCGTCGAGCACGAAGCGCTCCGTGAGCGGAATCTCCACCTGCCAGTCGGCGCGCGGCACGCCCGGCAGCACGAGGTAGGGGTGGAAGCCGAACGAGAGGGGCACGGCGCTGGCCGGCCCGGCCGTCACCGACGCGCGCACCGTGAGGGCGTTCTCCCGCAGCGACGCGTCGAGGCGGATCTGGTGCGGGAAGGGGAACGGCTCGAGCAGCTCCGGGTGGGCGCCGAAGTCGAGCATGGCGGAGAGCCGTGCGGCCTGGCCATCGGCCGCGGCCCCGAGCAGCTCCCAGTACGGCGACGCGTTCACGAGCCCGTGGATCGGCAGGCCATTGGGGTCGGTCCGGATCTGTGGCGACTCCGGGTCGAGCTTGACAGTGGGGCCGGCCGCCGCGTAGGACAGGCCGCCGAGCCGGTTGGCCCACGGGTGGAGCAGCGGGATGCCCATCGTGGAGCCGGTGGCCTCGTAGCGGGCCAGGCCGCCGCGATGGCCGAGCAGCTCGTCGCCGTCGTGGGTGAGCGAGCAGCCGACCATCCCGATCTGCGGGGCGAACACGGCCTCGAGCCCGGCGCCGTGCGCGGTCAGTGCACGGGCGGGGTAGCCCTGGAAGAGGGTCTCGGAGGTCTCGTAGGCGGGGGGCACGGCGCGTAGTCTGGCGCAGGTCGGGGACGCAGGTCTAGAATCGCGCACTCTGCGCGGGCGTGGTGTAGTGGTAACACTCGACCCTTCCAAGGTCGCGTCACCGGTTCGAGCCCGGTCGCCCGCTCTCAGCCCTTGGCATCGAGCCCGAAGGCGAGTAGCGCGCGTATCGAGCCGATGCGACGAGCTGTTCGCCTTCGGTGGCAATTTGCGCAGACGACCTCGCATTTCGCGATCTCGTCGAGAATGCTCTGCCAGTTCCGATATGGGACCGAAGATCCGATCGTGAAGGCCTTCTGGCCAGCGTCGAGATGATCGAACTCGAGGACCATCGGGTCGGTTTCTCCGCAGTCGGCACACGGATGATCGGCGAAGTAGTCGAACAGGAACTCCGTCCGCTCGAGCCTGAGCCTCTGCTTCGAGGCGCGGGCTTGGTCGACGTACCTCTGCTTATTCGCAAGGTAGTGCTCGCGGTGGTACTCCGAGTGACACGGGCGGCACATGTTGTGCCGCTGGTTCTTTGCGCGACGACGCCATGCGAACTCCGCGGCCGGCTTGAGCGCGTTACATCGCCCACACCTACGTAGCTCATCGCCCATAGGGAACATATGTTCCCACGGCGCCCGGCCGGAAGCGCGGCTAAGATGCCACGCTAGCCACGGGGCGTGGCGCAGTCTGGTAGCGCATTCGGCTGGGGGCCGAAAGGTCGCTGGTTCAAATCCAGTCGCCCCGATCATGCGGAGTCCGCTTCGAGACGGGCCCTCCTCGCCGTCGCGGAACCTAAGGACCGAGTCTGGTGTCCGGGAGTACCGATGGCGGTACCACGATTGCGCCAGATGCGTCGACGGGGTAGTGTCGGGCGGTGACGCGGATCGCCGTAGCCCGCGCGACCCGGGCGATCCCGGCGCTGGGTGTTGCTGTGGCACTCGCCCTGCCGGCCAGCGCCGCCGCGAGCGGCGGTTCGCGTGACCGGACCTGGCCGATCGCCGACCCGATCGACAAGGCGGCACTCCAGGCCGCCGCCACCCCATGCAGCCTCGGTCCCGAGAATAAGGTGCAGATCTGCGGGATGACCGCAAACGCCAAGGACGGCAAGACGCCGATAGTGGTCGCCTACTACCAGGATCTATCGCATTGCAACTTCCCACCGCCGGACGAGTTCCCGGGCGACAACGGAAACTACATCGTGAGCTCGGTGTCGATCCAGTGGGGCGACGGTACCTCCAGCAAGGGAGTCGCCAAGAAGGGGGGGCAGTGCCTCAGTTTCCTTGAGGGGTCCGCGCAACCGATCACGGGCACCCATGCCTACAAGAAGGCGGGTACGTACCGGGCCACGGTGAGCTTGAAATACGTACGTGGCCCCGGGAACACCTATAAGAACTGCCCACGTGGCGACCCCTGCGAGGCGGCGGGTGGGCCGGTCACCTCAGTCATAGAAAGCGGCGCATCCAAGCTGCGGATTTCCGGCACCGTCCGCGACGAGTTCCGCCGGGGCCTGGCGGGAGTTCGGGTGAGCGTGACCGGCCCCGAGTCAGAAACGGTGCTCGCCGACGCCGGCGGGCGCTACGAGCTCCGCCTGGCGCAGGAGGGCACGTACGAGCTGACGGCCGTCGCGCCCCGGCCTCACGGGCAGTACGAGCGCTACTACATCGTCAGGAACGGAGTCGCGACCGAGGGCACGGCGGCCGACGTGACGCTGGACTCGGACACGAGCTCCGCAGCACTCGACTGGGAGCTCGATCGGCGCCTTCAGTTCACCCTCACCGCGCATGATCCGGCGCGCGCCGACGGATTTTCGCGCACGGTGACGACGCTCCGAGCGCTGACCCAGCGAGGAGACCCGGCACCCGGCGTGCCGCTGGGCATCGATCCGCCCGCGGACGCGCTGCCGCGGGCGGTCATCTGCACGACCGGTGCGGGGTCGCGGCCTCTGTGGCCCAGCCTCAACTCGGACGGCTCCGTCTCGCCGGCCGGGATCCCACGCGGGCCGGACTCGACCACCAACGCCAGCGGCGAGGTGACCTTCCGCATCTTTCCCGGTACCGACGGGCGACCGTTCAGGATCAACGGCTCGCGCCGGACCGATGAGGCGCGGGCCTACTCGAGCTTCTCACTGACGATCCCGTTCGTGCCCACGCGCTCCCGGACGTTCAACCGCGACCACCTCGCCCGTGCGCTGTTCGAGGGCAACGTGGGGTTCAGCGCCTTCGGCGACCAGTCGGTCGTGTTCGAGACGCTGGCGGTCCGGCAGCGCAACGATTCCGACGCGCTCTCCGGGATCGACGCCGTGCCCGTCTTCACGGGCGACTCTAAGCGCCAGGGGATCTTCTTCTACAGCCGCGGCGCGGTGCCGACCAACTCTGGGGAGACCAGCCCGAGGGTGATCGGCGCGACGGATGCCGGCTTCGTCCTGGAGAACACGTTGCTCCAGCGGGTCACCTCGATCCCCACGCTGCCGACCCTGCGGGAATGGGCGAAGGGAGAACCTGTCGTGGTCGATGGCGCCGACGGTCGGACTTTCCTCGGCTGGCCGATCCCCACAACAGCGCACGGCGGCCTCGGGACCTGCCTCGATAACGGCATCCGCGGCGAGCGCTTCGTGTTCGCCTCGCACTCTCCGGTCCGCCTCCTCCTCACCGACACCCAGGGCCGTCGCCTCGGAACCGACGCGACGGGCAAGCGCCACGGCGACGCCCCCGGCTCCGCGTTCCGTGACGGCGAGACGTCGTACCTCGTCGCTCCGGAGGGGTCCTACTCCCTGACCGTGACCGGCACCGGATCGGGACCTGTCGCGCTCGAGTCACGCCACGACGGCGTGACCCGAGTCGCTCGCTTCACCGCCCGCAAGGGCGCGATGGTCAAGCTCAACGTCGCGAACGGCGTCCTCCCAAAGAGCTTCAGGTTCGCCGGGGCGGGCGTGAAGTCGCAGACCGGCGTGCCCCTCGTAGTGGAGGGCCTGCCCAAGCGACTCCGCACGGGGCGCAAGCAAAAGGTGACGATCACGGTGAGAGACGCGTTCGGCGACGCCGTGCCGGGCGCCACGCTCACGGTTGGCGGCGCGACCGGTGCCGCGACTCACTTCGCGGACGCGAGCGGGCGCGTCAAGGCGACCCTGCGGGCCTCGAAGCCGGGCAAGGTCCTGTTCACCGTCAGTGCTCCAGACCTGCTGCCCGTCCGGGCGCAGGCCACGGCCACGCGGTAGTGACCGCCCGTAGTACCACCGTGGTACCGACCGCTACGTCCTATGCGTCCGGATCGTCCAGAACCGTGGACGCATTGGACGTTCTGGACGCCCGCGGACGCATAGACGCGTAGCGCCGCTCGGCTGGGGGCCGAAAGGTCGCTGGTTCAAATCCAGTCGCCCCGATCATTCGGAGCCCGCGCCAGAAGGCGGACTCTCGATCGAAGGAAAATGGCTGTCTCGATCCGCGGGCGCCGATGGCTACAGGGTTTGTGAGGATTTGCCCCCGCGGGTTTGCCCTGTTACGGTCGCGTGATGGGAACAGGCGAGGCCGTGAGGGCGTCCGTGGCCGGGGCTGCGGGGGCTGTCGCCGCCTCGAGAGTCCGGGCCGTGGTTTGCCTGCTCCCGTTTGCGGTTGCGCTCGCGATCCCCGGTAACGCACCTGCGAGCGAGGTCTTCGTCTCGAACCTGGACTCGGACTCGGTCTCGGTGTTCACGACAACCGCGACCGGCTCGTTGAGCCCGATCCCCTGTCCCGGCACGAACTGCAACACCGGACAAGATCCCGCGGGGGTGGCGGTCAGCCCGAACGGGCAGTTCCTCTACGTCGCAGACAGCGCGTTCTCCGGCGGCATCTCGCCGTTCCGGGTCAACGCGGACGGAACCCTGAGCCCGATCGCGTGCGGGACGAACTGCACATTCGGATCCCCCTTCGGGCTGGCGGTGAGCCCGAACGGGAAGTTCCTCTACGCCACGGAGACCCTCTCGCCCAAGGTCACGCCGTATGCGATCAACGCCGACGGCTCGTTGACCCCGATCCCCTGTTCGGGCTCGAATTGCAGCACGGGATCAGGTCCCGAGGGGGTGGCCGTGAGCCCGAACGGGCAGTTCCTGTACGTCGCGAACACCAGTACGGGCACGGTCTCACCGTTTGCGATCAACGCCGACGGCTCGCTGACCCCGATCACCTGTGGGGCTGGCTGCAATCCGGGGGGAGCGGGGCCCGTCGGGGTGGCGGTGACTCCGAACGGAAAGTTCTTGTACGTGACCAATGGCTCGGGCCGGGTCTCGCCGTTCGCGATCAACGTGGACGGCTCGCTGAGCCTCATCGCCTGCACGGCGCCGAACTGCAACACCGGAAACAGCCCCAAGGGGGTGGCGGTGAGCCCGAATGGGCAGTTCCTCTACGTGACGGGCTCGACGGGCTCGCTGCAACTGGGGACGATCTCGCCATTCGCGATCAACGCCGACGGCACACTTTCGCCGATCCCCTGTCCGGGCTCAAACTGCACGACAGGCTCAGGCGCGTTCCCCCAGGGCCTCGCGGTGAGCCCGAGCGGACGGTTCCTCTACGTGGCCAACTCGGGCTCGAGCACGGTCTCGCCGTTCGCTATCGGCACGACCGGCGCGCTCACTCCGATCTCCTGCACGGCCCCGAACTGCACAACGGGGAGCAAGCCCGGCATCCAGTCGCTTGCGATCAGTCCCGACCAGGCCCCGAGTGCAGTGTTCAGCTCGGGGCCGGCTCCGCCGGGCCAGCCGACGAGCTTCGACGCATCTGCCTCGACCGCCGCCGGCGGGCAGTCACTCGCCCGTTATGACTGGGACTTCGGCGACGGCACAACGGCGCCCAATGGAGGCCCGAGTCCGGCCCACACCTACGCCGCCACGGGCACCTACACCGTCGCGCTGACCGTCACCGACGACGCCGGCTGCTCGACGACCCAGACCTTCACCGGCCAGACGATGAGCTGCAACGGCGGCTCCGGCGCCCATACGACCAATCAGGTGACGATCACGCCCCCGGCCCGGGCCCTCATCATCGCGGTGGCGGGCCCGGGAACCGTGACCGGCAGCGGGATCAGTTGCCCGGGCGATTGCACCGAGACGTACGCCGATGGCACCGCTGTGAGCCTCAGCGCGAGTCCCGCCTCGGGCGCGACCTTCGACGGCTGGGGAGGGGCGTGCTCGGGCACCGGCGCCTGCACGGTGACGATGAGCGCCGACAAGGCGGTCAGCGCCACCTTCAACTCCAAGTCGCTCCGACCCACCGCCGGCAACGACACCGTCACCGGCAGCGCCGCCGGCGAGACGATCTGCGGCCTGCTCGGCAACGACGTGATCAACGGGCTCGGCGGCAACGACATCCTGTTCGGCGACCTCTGCAACGTGAAGGCCAGGCTGAGCGGCGCCCAGGCCGGCGCCGGCGGCAACGACACGCTCGACGGCGGCGTCGGCAACGACACCCT
>JAXDJC010000165.1:0-8209 GCA_034663685.1 Thermoleophilaceae bacterium | reverse complement strand
ACCACCAGCCCGTGGTTGACCATCTGGAACACGGCACCCTGCGCGCCCTTGCCCTGCAGATCGAGGGCGAAGATCCCCAGCAGGATGAAGCCCAGCTGCGCGACCGAGGAATACCCGAGCACGAGCCTTGCCGAGTCCGAGGTGAACGCAAGCGCCGACCCGTAGAGGATCGACACCACCGCGATCGCCAGCATCAGCGTCTGGTAGTGCTGCGCGGCCTGGGGCAGCGTGGGCATCACGATCCGCAGGAAGCCGTACATCCCCACCTTCGAGAGGACTCCCGACAGCAGCACCAGCACCGGGATCGGCGTGGCGCGGTAGGTGTCGGGCATCCAGCCGTGCAGCGGGAACGCCGGCGCCTTGACGAGGAACGCGAGGGCGAACAGCAGGAAGATCCAGTCCTGCGAGCCGCCCGACAACGACCGTGCGCGGAGGTCGGCCAGCGAGAACGACAGGTCGCCGCCGGCCGGCGTGGACAGCACGCCCAGCGCGATCGCCGCCGCCAGCATCAGCAGCGACCCGACCAGCGTGTAGATCACGAACTTGGTGGTGGCCTGCACGCGCCGCCGCTCGCCCCAGCCCCCGATCAGGAAGAAGAACGGGACGAGCATGAGGTCGAAGAACACGACGAACAGCGCGAGGTCCTGGGCCAGGAACGCGCCCAGCACCGCGGTCTCACCCAGCGCCAGGTGGAAGAAGAACAGCCGCGGCCGGTCCCACTCGCGCAGCACCGCGGCCAGCGTGGCGAACGTCCACAGCAGCGCCGTGAGCCCGACCAGGAACAGGTTGAGACCGTCGACTCCGAGCGAGTAGTGGATCCCCAGCTCGGAGATCCAGCTCCGGTCCGTGACGTAGCGCAGCGTGCCGCCGTGCGGGTCGTAGTCGGCGATCATCACGATCGCGTAGCCGAGCGGGATCAGCGTGCCGATCAACGCCAGCGCACGGGTGAGGCGCCGCGGCAGGAACGCGCCGATCAGCGCGAGTGCCAGCGGGGCGAAGATGACGATCGACAGGTGGATCGTCATGCCGACACGATCAGGAAGTAGAGGCCCAGCCCGCCGAGGCCCATCATCACGAGCAGCGCGTACGCGCGGAGGGCACCGGTCTGTATCCCGCGCGCGAAGGCCGTGCCGCGCGCCACGATCCCGGTGGCGCCGCCCACCAGCAGCCCCTGCACGAGCGCGCTCTCCACGAACCCCTGCCCGAAGCGCCCGAACCCGGCGACCGGCCGCACGAACAGGCGGTCATACAGCTCGTCGAAGTACCAGCGGTTGAAGAGGAAGTCGTGGAGCCCGCGCATCCGGTCGCGCATGCCGAGCGTGGCCCCGCGCCGGCGCATGTAGAGCGAGTACGCCACGAAGATCCCCATCACCGACAGGGCGCCGCCCACCGCGATGCCCGCCCACTCGGCGCCCTGCGAGGGGTGCTGCTCGATGAAGCGCGAGCTGTCGAACGTGGGCTTGAGCCAATCGTCGAGCCACGTGGTCACGCCCGGGATCAGCACGATCCCGCCCACGATCGACAGCAGCGCGAGCGGCGCCATCGCGAAGCGCATCGGCCAGCGCTGCTCGGCCACGTGGTGCTCGGGTCCCGGGAAGCCCACGTCGGTGTCCTCCACCTCGCCGGTGGCCGGGTTGGTGGGCTGCTCGGGGTGCCAGAGGTGCCCGTGCTCGAGCTCCGTCGCCTGCTCCACCGGCTCCCCGTAGAACACGCGGAACACCATCCGGAAGGCGTAGAACGCGGTGAGCCCGGCGGCCACGTAGCCCAAAACGGCCATCACGGCGTAGCCGCCGCCCCGGTCCAGGTTGAAGGCAAGGATCGCGTCCTTGGAGAAGAGCCCCGACATCGGCGGGAACGCGGCCAGCGCAAGGGCGCCGATCGCGAACGTGCGGAACGTGAACGGCATCGCCCTGCGGAAGCCGCCCATCTTGTCGAGCGACTGCTCGCCGCCCATCGCCCCGATCACGGACCCGGCGCCCATGAACAGCAGCGCCTTGAAGAACGCGTGCGTCATCAGGTGGAAGAGCCCGGCCACGTACGCGCCGCTGCCCACGCCGAGGATCATGTAGCCGATCTGAGACATCGTCGAGTACGCGATCACGCGCTTGAGGTCCGTCACGACCAGCGCAATCGAGGCCGCCACGATCAGCGTGGCGGTGCCGGTGATCGCGGCCACGTCGGCGGCGGTGGGCGCCTGCTCGAACAGCGGGTGCATGCGCGCGATCAGGTACACGCCGGCGGTGACCATCGTGGCCGCGTGGATCAGCGCGGACACCGGCGTGGGGCCCTCCATCGCGTCCGGCAGCCAGGTGTGCAGCGGCAGCTGCGCGGACTTGGCGAACGCGCCGACCAGCAGCAGCAGACAGGCGGCCACGAGCCAGCCCTCGTTGGTGGAGGCGTGCTGGGCGCCGCGGAACACGCCCGCGTAGTCGAGCGCGCCCGTGTGGTTGAACAGCAGGAACGCGCCGATCACGAGCCCGATGTCGCCGATCACGTTCATCACGAACGCCTTGATCCCGGCGGAGGTGGCCGTCTTGCGCCGGTACCAGAACGAGATCAGTAGGTAGGAGGCCGCGCCCACGAACGCCCAGCCCACGATCAGCAGCACGAAGTTGCCGGCGAGGACCAGCAACAGCATCGAGAACACGAAGAAGTTGAGGTACGCGAAGAAGCGCCGGTAGCCCGCGTCCGACTCCATGTACGCGACCGAGTACACGTGGATCAGGAACGAGACGCCGCTCACGATCAGGCACATGAAGATCGAGAGCGGGTCCACGAGGATCCCGAGGTCCACGTTCACGCCCGCGGTCTTCACGTAGTCGAACGCGTTGGAGGTGACGATGCGCGCGTGCTCGGGCTTGCTGTGCAGGCTGAGGAACGCGCCGATCGAGGCCACGAACGAGCCGAGGATGGCTGCGCTGCCGAGCCAGCCGGCCATGCGGCCGGGCAGGGCGTTCCAGAAGAGCGCGATCAGGACCGTTCCCCAGAGGGGGAACAGCAGGATCAGCCAGCCCCAGCCGCCGGCGCTCACCCGCGCATCTCCTTCACCCCGTCCACGTCGATCGGGATGCGGTTGCGGTACATCGCCACGATCAGGCCGAGGCCGATCACGACCTCACACGCGGCAACCACCATCACGATCAGCGCGAAGACCTGGCCCTCGTGGTTGCCGAGCATCCGCGAGAACGAGATCAGCGCGAGGTTGCCGCCGTTCAGCATCAGCTCGAGGCTGAGCAGGACCACCAGCGGGTTGCGCCGCGTGACCACGCCGGCCGCGCCGATGCAGAAGATGAACGCGGAGAGGACCACGAACCACGTGATGCTCATGTGGCCTCCACGGGCTCACGGTCGTCGCCGCGCTCCACCGTCGGGTCGCCCGGCCCCTCGGCGGTGCCGGCCGGCGGGTGCGGGTCCTCCTCGGGAACGTGCGGCTCGCCGCCGCCGCCGATCGGCACCTCGCCCGCGCGCTCGGGCAGCTCGTCGGCCTCGTCGAGCAGACCGGTGCGCCGGCGCGCGAGCACGATCGCCCCGACCGCCGCCAGCAGCAGCAGGAAGGACGCCGCCTCGAACGGAACGAGGAACTTCTCGAGCAGCAGCCGTCCCACCTCCGCCGGCGAGCCGAAGCCCGCGGCCACGTGGGGGCCCTGGCCGTCGAGCGCGTCGAGCCCGGAGCCGATCACGGCGATGCACAGCTCGATCAGGATCCCGCCGGCGAACAGCGGTCCGAGCCGGGTGACGGCGCCGCCCTGGCGCAGGCCCGGGTCGTCCACGCCGCCGATGTAGGCGACCACGAACACGTAGAGCACCATCACCGCGCCCGCGTAGACCACGAGCTGCGCGGCGGCGAGGAACTCGGCGGTGAGCAGCAGGAACAGCAGCGCCAGCGCCACCAGGTGCGCCACCAGCGACAGCACGCTGTAGAAGGCGTTGCGGAGCAGGACCACCCCCATCGCTCCCCCGATGGCGCCCAGCGCCGCGATGAAGAAGAGGACCTCGCGCAACTACTCGCCCTCCCGCCGCAGCGGCGTGCGCTCGATCGGATCGGCGAGCAGCATCTCCTTGGTGAAGATCAGGTCCGAGCGCGTGTAGTCGGCCATCTCGTAGTCGTTGCCCATCGTGATGGCGTCGAACGGGCAGGCGATCTCGCAGTAGCCGCAGAAGATGCAGCGGCTCATGTTGATCTCGTACACCGAGGCGTAGCGCTCGCCGGCCGAGACCTGGTGCTCGGGCGTGTTCTCGGAGGCGACCACGCGGATGCACTCCGCCGGGCACGCCGCCGCGCACAGCGAGCAGCCCACGCACTTCTCGAGCCCCGTGTCCTCGAAGCGGTGGAGCTTGTGGCGGCCGCGGAAGCGCGGGTAGACGGGCGTCTTCTCCTCCGGGTACTCGACCGTGACCGGCCCCTCGAACACCCGGGCCATGGTGGTCTTGAGCCCGCGCAGCGTCTCGCCGAACGCACGGTAGGCGCCCGCCGCGCCGCCCGGCTCGGGGCCGCGCTGCACCTCGATCACGTCCTGGCCGGGATCCCAGGGGCTCATGCCGTTGCCACCACCACGATCGCGGTCACCAGGGCGTTGAGCGTGGCGAGCGGGAGCAGGACCTTCCAGCCGAACGCCATCAGCTGGTCGTAGCGCAGGCGCGGCAGCGTGGCCCGGACCCAGACGAAGACGAAGATGAAGAAGAACATCTTCAGGATCACCCAGAGCGGGTCGAGGTAGCCGGGGCCGGGGCCGTGCCAGCCGCCGAGGAACATCGCGGTGGCGATCCCGGAGATCGCGATCACGTTGATGTACTCGGCCATGAAGAACGAGCCGAAGCGCATCCCGCCGAACTCGGTGTTGTAGCCGGCCACGATCTCGGCGTCGGCCTCCGGGAGGTCGAACGGCGGCCGGTTGGTCTCGGCGAAGCCCGCGACCATGAAGATCAGGAAGCCGACGAACTGCGGGACGATGTACCAGATGTGGCCCTGCCCGTTCACGATCTCCGTGAGCGAGAGCGACCCCGCCGTGATCACCACGCCGAGCAGCGCGAGTGCCAGCGAGACCTCGTAGGAGATCAGCTGCGCCGCCGAGCGCATCGCGCCCAGGAACGAGTACTTGGAGCCGGACGCCCAGCCGCCGAGCATCAGCCCGTAGAAGGCGAGCGCGCCGAAGGCGAACGCCCACAGGATCCCGATCGACACGTCGATCCCGTACAGGCCGTAGTCGGCGCCGAACAGAGCGTGCTTGCGCGTATCGCCGAACGGGATGATCGCCAGCGTGGCCACCGCCGTGAAGATCGAGATGGCCGGCGCCAGCGCCATCATCCAGGGCACCGCGGTGGCGGGCGTGAACTGCTCCTTCGAGAGCAGCTTGAGCACGTCGGCGAGCGGCTGCATCAGGCCGTATGGACCCACGCGGTTGGGCCCGATGCGGGCCTGGAAGCGGCCGAGCGCCTTGCGCTCGAAGAGCAGGATCAGCGGCACCACCTGGAGCACGAACGCGAAGATCACGAGCGCCTTGATCACCTGGACCAGCGCGGACTCCGGGAAGCCGACGGCGGCGAGGTGGGTGCTCATGCCCTTCGCACCTCCACCACGCGCGGCCTGCCGTTCAGGAGCGCCGTGGCGTTGTCGGTGCCGGTGCCCTCGATCAGGAACACGCTGCCGTCCGGCACCGCCGCGCGCAGCGCGGCCACCGCGCTCACGCTCGTCCCGTTGGCGGCCACCTCCACGCGGTCGCCCGGCTCCACGCCGATCCGCTCGGCGTCGCCCGGCGAGAGCTCCGCGCGCTGGGTGGGGGCGAGGAAGCTGAGCGCGGCCGCGTGGTCGGTCTCGGGGCTCGCCCAGAGCGACGGCACCGTGCCGAGGCGCATCCCGTCGGGGAGCTCGGGCGGAGTCTCGAGAGCGGTGTGGGGCAGCGGTGTCTGCGGGAGCTGGCCGGCCGCGTCGCGGTCCTGCCAGCGGATGCCGCGGCCGCCGATCTCGTCCACGGTCAGGCCCCGGTAGAACGGGACCGTGTCGGCGTAGAAGCTCGTGAGCTGCGGCGGCGAGAGCCGTAGCGGCGCGCCGGACAGCGCCGAGAGCAGCTCCAGCAGCACGTCGGGAGCGGGCCGCACCAGCTCGGGGCTGCCGACCGCGGTGCGCACCCGCTGCACCCGCCCGTCGGGATGCGTGATCGTGCCCTCCTTCTCCGCGTACACCTGCGCGGGGAAGACCACGTCGGCGTGCTTGGCGAGCGTGTCGTCGGCGAACTGGGCGAACGCGATCACCGCATTGGCCCTGTCGAGCCCGCGCTCCCAGGCGCCGCGGTCGGGGTGCGTGCGCAGCGGGTCGGACTCGAAGAGGATCAGCGCGGACACGTCCTCGCCCAGCGCGCCCGCGATGCCCGCGGCGTCGAGCCCGCCCGCCTCGTCGGCGTCGACGAGGCCGGCCTTCATGTTCGGCAGGCAGCCAACCTCGCGCAGACCGCGGCCGTTCGTGCCGGCGGGGATCTCGATCAGGCCGGCGCCGTCGTCGGAGCCCGAGTCAAGCGCGCGCGTGAGCGCGAGCAGCGCCTGCACGGCCTGGCGCCCCCGCTCGCCGCCGGCCACGCGCTCGCCCCAGAGCACCACCACCGGGCCCTTGCCGCGCAGTGCGGCGGCCGCCGCGGCCACCGCCTCGGCGCCGGCGCCCGCGCGCTCCACGAACAGGGCGCCGTCGAGCGGCTCCGGCTCGGGGTGCGACGCCTGCGCCTGCTGGGCCTCCGGCTCCGGCTGGAAGCGCACCTGCTCCCAGCCCTGGCTGCGCGCCACCGGAGCATCGGGCTCGCTGGCCCGCGCCCCGCCGCCGCGCAGCTCGGCCACCAGCGCGCCGATCACGGCCTCCTCGGCGCCGGGCGCGTAGCGCACCACGGCCTCGGCGTTCGGGTCGAGCGCGCTCGGCCGGCTCGTGGCCACCACCAGCGGCACGCCGCGGCGGCGCACCGCCTTGCGCACGCGAAGGTCGAGGATCGGGGACTCGT
The DNA here is from genome assembly GCA_034663685.1 of Thermoleophilaceae bacterium. Classification (GTDB taxonomy): domain Bacteria; phylum Actinomycetota; class Thermoleophilia; order Solirubrobacterales; family Thermoleophilaceae; genus AC-37. The sequence continues at coordinate 1,229 of JAXDJC010000165.1, read as the reverse complement.
CCACGAGCTCCGTGCCCAGCACGAGGATCGCGCCCGCGTAGTCGAGATCCGACACGCGCGCGGTGAGATCGGGGCGCGCGAGCTGGCGCGCCTGCTCGGGGTCGAGCGTGCCGCCGAGGCGCGAGTCCACGTGCGGCGAGCCCAGCACCTCGCGCAGGAGGAACTGCACGAGGTAGCCCTCCTCGTTGGTGGCCTCGCCGCCCACGATCGCGGCCGTCCTCTCGCCGGAGCGGTCGAGCGCCTTGACGGCGTCGCCGATCGCACGCTCCCACGACACCTCGCGCAGCTCGCCGCCGTCGCGCACCATCGGCGCCACCACCCGCTCGGGCGAGTGGAACGACTGGAACCCGTAGCGGCCCTTGTCGCACAGCCAGCCGTCGTCCACCTCGGTGTTGTCGCGCGCGAGCACGCGCAGCACCTTCTTGTCGTCGCGCACCGTCAGCTCGACGTTGCACTGGCTCGGGCACATCGTGCAGACCGTGCCCGCCGCCTCGATGTCCCACGGCCGCGCGCGGAAGCGGTACGTCGAGGGCAGCAGCGCGCCCACCGGGCAGAGCTGGGTGATGTTGCCGCTGAACGGGCCCACGTACGGGTGCCCGTCGTGCGTGCCCACGAAGGTGTGGTCGCCGCGCTCCACGAGCACCAGCTGGTAGTCCTCGGAGATCTCCTGGGAGAAGCGGACGCAGCGGTAGCAGAGGATGCAGCGCTCGCGGTCGATGTGCACGAGCGGCGAGAGCTCGAGCGGCTTCTTGAAGTGGCGCTTGGGCTCGATGAAGCGCGAGCGCCCGGCGCCCCAGCCGAACGTGATGTCCTGGAGCGGGCACTCCCCGCCCTTGTCGCAGACCGGGCAGTCGAGCGGGTGGTTGACCAGCAGGAACTCCACCACCGCGTTCTGGGCGTTCTTGACGCGGTCCGAGGTGGTGGTCACCACCATGCCGTCCTTGACCGGCGTGGAGCAGGCGGTCTGGAGCTTGGGGATGCCCTCGATCTCCACGAGGCACATGCGGCAGGCGCCCACCGGCGCGCCGAGTTTCGGCTCGTAGCAGAAGACCGGGATCTCAACGTCGCCGTACTTGGCCCCGTCCACGAGCATCGAGCCCTCGGGCGCCGACACCTCGCGGCCGTCGATCTCGAAGTTGACGAACCTTGTCTCCGGGCGCGGCATCAGATGTTCGACTCCTGGCCCGCGTGCGACCGGGGGCGCGAAAACCGAGCCAGCCGAGGACGCA
>JAXDJC010000141.1:0-5889 GCA_034663685.1 Thermoleophilaceae bacterium | reverse complement strand
ACCTGCACGAGCTGCTCGCCGACCTCGACGTGCGCCGTGGCGCGCCGCCGGCGCCGGACCGCGTGCAGATCGCGCGCCCGGAGGACGTGCGCGCGCGCCGCTTCGACAGCGTGATCGTCTGCGGGCTCCAGGAGGGCGAGTTCCCGCGCCTTCCGCGGCCCGAGCCGTTCCTCTCGGACGACGACCGCCGCGCGATCGCGAGGGCCTCGGGCCTGGTGCTCCCCGTGCGCGACGACCGCCCTGCGCGCGAGCGCCAGCTCTTCTACGCCTGCGCCTCGCGCGCCGAGCGGCTCCTCACGCTCAGCTGGCGCGAGACCGACGAGGAGGGGGCCGCGCAGGTGCGCTCGTTCCTGGTGGACGACGTGCGCGCGCTGTTCGGGGACGCGCTGGCCGAGCCGCATGCCACGCGCCCGCTCTCGGCCGTGGCGTGGACGCCGGAGACCGCTCCCACGGAGGTGGAGTGGGAGCGCGCGGTGGCGCTCGCCGGCCCCGACCACTCGCCGCCGGAGCCGGGACCGCTCGAGTCCGAGGAGGTGCTCGCCGCGCTGGCCGCACGCGACCGCGTGTCCGCCGCCGCACTCGAGGCCTACGCCGACTGCCCGGTCAAGTGGCTCGTGGAGAGCGAGCTGCGCCCGGACGCGCTCGAGCCGGACCCGGAGCCGATGGTCCGGGGCCTCTACGCGCACGCCGTGCTCGAGCTCACCTACCGGCGGCTGCGCGAGCGCACGGGTGAGGCGCGCGTGACGCCGGGCAACGTGGCCGAGGCCGAGCGGATCCTGATCGAGGCGCTGCGCGAGCGCGAGTCGGAGTTCCGGATCTCGCCGAAGGCCACCCGCGTGCGCGCGGCGGTGCGCCGCCTCGAGGTGGACCTGCTCCGCCACCTGCGCGCAGAGGCGGACTCGGGGAGCGTGTTCGAGCCGCTCGAGCTGGAGCTGGAGTTCGGGATGGAGGGCTCGCTCCAGCCGCCGCTCGAGGTGGGCGACGGGCTGGCCGTGCGCGGGCGGATCGACCGGGTCGACCAGCACGACGGGTACGCCCTCGTGCGCGACTACAAGGGCGGCCGCAATGTGGACGGGGTGCGCAGGTGGGAGGAGAAGAACCGCCTCCAGGTGGCGATCTACATGCTCGCGGTGCGCGAGGTGCTGGGGCTCAAGCCGGCCGGCGGCGTGTACGTGCCGCTATCGGGCGACCACCGCCCGCGCGGGCTGCTGCTCGACGAGCTCAAGTCCGAGCTGGGCGCGGGGCTCTTCGACAACGACTTCGCCGGCGAGGAGGAGATCGAGCGCGAGCTGGACCGCGCCCGCGAGCGCGTGCTGGAGCTGGCCGCGCGCATGCGCTCGGGCGAGATCCGGCCCTGCCCGGATACGTGCGCGTGGAACGGCGGCTGCGCCCACCCCTCGATCTGCCGGGTGGAGCGATGACGCTGGAGCTCACGCCCGAGCAGCGCGAGGCGGTGGCGCGCCGCGACGGCGCGCTGTTCGTGCGCGCCGCGGCCGGCAGCGGCAAGACGCGCGTGCTGGTGGAGCGCTTCGTGGCCGCCGTGCGCGAGGACGGGGTGCCGGTGGACCGCGTGCTGGCGATCACCTTCACCGAGAAGGCGGCCGCCGAGCTCAAGTCGCGCGTGCGCCAGCGGCTGCTGGCCGAGGGCGAGCGCGAGGCCGCGCGCCAGGCCGAGGCCGCCGCCATCTCCACCATCCATGGCTTCTGCGCCCGGATCCTGCGCGCGAACGCGCTGGCCGCCGGGCTCGACCCCGACTTCCGCGTGCTCGAGGAGACCGAGGCCGCGCGGCTGGCGTTCGACGCGTTCGACGCCGCGCTCGCCGAATTCCTCGAGAGCGAGGCGGCCACGGGCGAGGCCAGCGCCGGGGACCCGCTCGACCTCGCCGCCTCCTACGGCCCGGACCGGCTGCGCGCGATGGTGGTCACGGTGCACGGCAAGCTGCGCAGCCAGGGCCGGCCGCCGGAGCTGCCGCCCGCGGATCCGCCCACGCCCGCCGGCGAGCGCGAGCGCCTCGAGCGCGCCGTGGCGGCGGCGGCCAGGGAGCTGGGCGGCGCCACCGGCAAGACCGTGGAGAAGGCGGCCGCGGCGCTCGACCGCTGCGGCGAGTTCTTCCGCACGCGCGCGAACGGCGAGCTGCCGGACCCCGCCGACCTCAAGGACCTCGAGGTCAAGCGAGGCAACCTCAAGGCGATGCAGACGCCGGTGTTCGACGAGCTGGCAGAGGCATACGCGGCCTACGTCACGCTCTGCGCCACCGCCCAGGCCGCCAAGCACCACGCGCTGCTGGCCCGGCTGCTCGACATGTTCGCCGCGCGCTACGCGACGCTGAAGGAGGAGCGCTCCGGCCTCGACTTCGACGACCTCGAGCTGCTGGCGCGCGACCTGCTCTCCGGCGACCAGGCGCTGCGCAGCGAGGTGAGTGGCCGCTTCGCGCAGGTGATGGTCGACGAGTTCCAGGACACCAACCCGCTCCAGGTCGAGCTGATCGAGCTGGTCACCGACGGCAACCTGTTCGCCGTCGGCGACGAGCGCCAGTCGATCTACGGCTTCCGCCACGCGGACGTGGAGCTGTTCCGCGAGCGCGCGGCCGAGGCCGAGCGGGAGGGGCGCGCCGCGTCGCTGCGCACCAACTTCCGCACGCGGCCGGAGCTGATCGCCGCGCTCGACGCCACGTTCGCCTCGGTCTGGGGCAACGACTTCGAGCCGCTCGTTCCGCGGCCGGGCGATCACGGGTCGCCGCGGGCCGAGCCGCCGGTCGAGCTGCTGATCGTGGACGGCAAGAAGAAGCACTGGGACGACGCGCTCGGCGGCGAGACCGCCGCCCGCGAGGCGTTCGGCGCGGGCGTGGGGGAGGCGTGCTGGCGCGCGGCCGAGGCGCGGCTGCTCGCAGGCCGGATCGCGGAGCTGGCCGGGCCGGACGGCCCGTTCGGCTACGGCGACGTGGCGATCCTGCTGCGCGCCGCCACCGACATGGGCCTCTACGAGCGGGCGCTGGTGGAGCGCGGCATCCCGGCCTACTCGCACGGCGGCCGCGGCTTCTCCGAGGCGCAGCAGGTGGGCGACCTGCGCGCCTACCTCGCGGCCCTGGCCAACCCGCTGGACGAGATGGCGCTCACCACGCTGCTGGCCTCGCCGCTGGCCGGGGTCTCCCTCGACGCCATCACGCTCGCGCGCATGCGCGCGAAGCGCTCGGGCCGCGACCTGTGGTGGACGCTGCGCGAGGACGACACCCTCGCCGGCGCCGTCCCCCCGCGTGACCGCGAGCGGCTCGCCGCCTTCGTGGACCGCTTCGCCCGCCAGCGCGCGGCTGCCGCGCGCCTCTCCCTCGAGGACGTGATCGACCGGGCGGTCACCGAGTCCGCGTACGACCGCGTGGTGCTCGCCATGCCGGGCGGCGAGCGGCGGCTCGCGAACGTGCGCAAGCTGATGCGCCTGGCGCGCCGCTTCGAGGCCGACCGCGGCCGCGACCTGCGCCGCTTCATCGACCACCTCGACGAGCGCGAGCTGCTGCGCGCGCACGAGGGCGAGGCGCCGGTGGAGGGCCAGGCGCGAACGCCGGCCGTGCGGTTGATGACCATCCACGGGGCCAAGGGGCTCGAGTTCCCGGTGGTGTGCGTGGCCGACCTCGGCCGCCCGGTGCGGGGCGGCGACGACGACGGCCTCCAGGTGGCGCAGGACGGTCGCGTGGGGCTGCGGCTCGCGTCCCTCTCGGGCGAGCGCAGCGACGCCCTCGAATGGGAGCGGCTCAAGGAGGAGCAGACCGAGCGCGCCGAGCAGGAGGAGCGCCGGATCCTCTACGTGGCGATGACCCGGGCGCAGGAGCATCTGATCCTGAGCGGGGCCGCCGACACCGAGCGCTGGCCGGAGCCGCGGCCGCTCGGCACGCCGCTCGACTGGATCTGGCGCGCCCTGGCCCCGGGGGCGAAAGATCTGCTCGCGAGCACTCCTATGGGTGTGGACATCGAGCGGACCCAGTTCGGCGAGGTGGAGGTGGGCTGCGTGCTCTGCACGCCGGCGACCCTGGACGAGGTGCTGGCGCCGGAGGCTCGCAACCCGGCGGCCGCCGCGGGCGGGGCGGGCGAGGCCGCCGCCGGCGACTGGACCGCGCCTCCGCGCCCCGAGCTCGCAGCCGTGGCCGCCGCGCGCCCGCTCCCCGTGGCCCGGCTCAGCTACTCCTCGCTCGAGAGCTACCGCCGCTGCGGCTACCGCTTCTACCTCGAGCGCGTGGCGGGCATGCGCCCGCGCGACCAGCGCCGCCGCCCGGCCCCGGCGGCCACCGGCGAGGGCCAGCTCGTGCTCGCCGTCGACGAGCCCCCGCCGCCCAGGCCGGCGCCCGAGGAGGGCATCTCGCCGATGCTCCGCGGGTCGATCGTGCACGAGCTGCTGGAGCGCCTCGACATGCGCGAGCCGGTCGTCCCGACGCCCGGCGAGATCGCCGCGCGCCTGCGCGGGCACGGCGCGCCCGACGACGACGCTGACGAGGTCGAGCGCATCGCCGGCCTGGTCGAGGGCTTCGTCGCCTCGCAGCTGCGCGAGCGCGTGGGCGCGGCGGAGGAGGTGCGGGTGGAGCTGTCGTTCGCGTTCGAGCTCTCGGCCGAGCAGGCCCCGTCGGTGATCGTGAACGGCTTCATGGACGTGCACGCGGTCGAGCCCGGCGGCGGCGTGCTCGTGGTCGACTACAAGACCGACCCGCTCGACGGCGAGGACCCGGCCGCGCTCGTGGAGCGCGGCTACACCACCCAGCGGCTCGTGTACGCGCTGGCCGCGCTCCGCGCCGGCGCCCCGCGCGTGGAGGTGGCGTACTCGTTCCTCGAGGCGCCCGGTCGGCCGGTGGCAGAGGTCTACGAGGCGGCCGACGCCGCCACGCTGGAGGGCCGCCTGCTCGACCTCGCCGCGGGCGTGCTGGGCGGCGACTACGAGCCCACCGCCGCGCCCCACCGCGAGCTCTGCTGGACCTGCCCCGGCCGCCCCGCGCTCTGCTCCTGGGGACCCGAGATGACGTTGCGAGACCCCCCTGCAACGCCCCCGCCGCGACGACCGACCGCCGCCGTACGCTCGTGAGATGCCCGATTCCGCCCACATAGTCGCGCCCGCGAGCGCCGGCGTCCCCGGCTTCCCGGGCCCGTTCCCGGTGGGCCGCTACTCGCTCAAGCTGCGCGAGCGGCTGCGCGAGTTCGCGCACGTCTGCCTGATCGGGGAGGCCACCGGCGTGCGGATCGGCAGCGGCCCGCAGGTCTGGTTCGAGCTGCGCGACGGCGACGGCGCGATCCCGTGCGCCATGTGGCGCGACGACTTCGACCGCCTCGGCCTCGGCCCCGACGACCTGCGCGACGGCGCGGAGGTGGTGGTGGCCGGCGGCTGTGAGTGGTACCCGGGCAGCGCCAGCGCCTCGCCGCGGCTGTCCTTCCGCGTCCGGGAGCTGCGGCTGGCCGGCGAGGGCGACCTGCTCGCGCGGCTCGCGCGGCTGCGCCGCCAGCTCGCCTCGGAGGGCCTCTTCGAGCACCAGAAGCGCCTCGCGCGCCCTCGCCTGCCGCGCCGGATCGGCGTGGTCACCGCGGAGAGCGGCGCCGCGCGGCGCGACTTCCTCGCCGGCCTCGAGCGCCGGCGCTGGCGCGGCGCGCTGGTCTGGGGCTACGCCCCGGTGCAGGGCAAGCACGCCGCGAAGGCGATCACGGATGCGATCCGCGACCTCGCGGCCTACGCGCAGGTGGACACGATCGTGGTCACCCGCGGCGGCGGCAGCATCGCCGACCTGTGGGCGTTCTGCGACGAGACGCTCTGCCGCACGGTCGCGCTCACGCCGGTGCCGGTCATCAGCGCGGTCGGCCACGAGGTGGACCGCACGCTGATCGACGACGTGGCCGCCTGCTGCTGCTCCACGCCCACGC